>JAFXAQ010000033.1 GCA_017516925.1 Oscillospiraceae bacterium
GAGGGCGGTAATCTGCATGTGATTAAGAACACTGTTGTTAGTTTCCATGTTGAACTGGACAGCGTTGAGGGTGTTACTTTCCAGTGGCAGAGAGAAAAGATTGCTGGCAGATGGTTTAACGTAAAGAATAACGGCTACGACACCGACACGGTTTCCTTCACCGCATCTCCTTATGGTAACTATCCCTATCGTTGTGAAATCACCGATGCCAACGGCACCAAGATTTATTCCGGCATCTATACGCTCACTTTCTATGAGCCTCCCATTAACCCCAGAATTGTCAAGAACCCCGTGGATGCTTATGTGCACGCAGGCGGATATGCCACCTTCACCGTGCAGGCTGAAGGCAGCAGTTTCATTGATGACGGTTCCGAAGATACCGGCGTAACCTATCAGTGGTGGAGAAAGAGAGGTAATTCCTCTTGGACATACATTACTGAGACAACATCCGGTTACACTGGTCACAATACCGATACCCTTACTGTTAAGGTTTGGTCTACTATGGGAACTGGCTATCTGTATATGTGTGAGGTCAAGGATGGCTACGGTAACACTCTGCGGACCACAGAAGTTACGCACTATGTTGTAACGCCTGTTACAATTACTGCTCAGCCCACTGCTACACTGGGTGAAGATGGTGCAACAGCAACCTTCACTTTCGCCGCTAGTGGTGATGTGAAATCCTATTGGTGGGAGAGCCTTAAGGGCGATACTTGGTATCCCTGTAATTATGAGGGCTATAATACTGATACACTGACAACGAATGTCAAGCGTTCTTACCGTTGTAAGATTACGGATATGGCTGGTGTTGTTACTTACACCGATGTGGTTGCATTCCCCACAGCCAACTAACAGTATAGATCAAAAGATTTCAAAGCAGGTGCGGTTCGCCGCACCTGCTTTTTTGTGGACTTGCGTTCATTGTGATATTGTGCTATGATACGAAAAAAGAGAAAAGGAGAAATCGAGAATTCAAATGAAGAATAAATCCTTTTTACAAGCGGTTAAGTATGCCGTTTTTTCCGTGTCTGCCGGGATTATCCAGGCAGTCAGCTTTGCATTGCTGTTTAATGTACTGCTTGGTGAAAAGCAGGCGCTTTTCTGGGTCTGCCACATTACCGCTCTGGTGCTGTCTATTCTATGGAATTTTACGTTGAACCGGAAATACACCTTTCAATCTGCCAATAATGTTCCCGTTGCGATGTTAAAGGTAGCAGGTTTCTATTTGGTATTTACCCCAGTGTCCGCATGGCTAGGTCAGTTGGCAGCCACTGCCGGTTGGAACGGTCTTTTGGTAGAAGCCCTGACAATGATTGTCAATTTTGTCCTGGAGTTTCTCTATTTTAAGTTTGTTGTATTCCGAGAAGAGAAAAATGCATAAAACAAGCGTGTTGCAGAACAAATGCAACACGCTATTTTTTGTTTATAGGTTTTCTTCTACAATTTTTAGCAAATCTTGATAAGATACTGAACCAACGAATTTCGCAAAAATGATACCGGTATTATCCAAAACCACGGTGTAAGGGTAAGCATCTCTGCCGCCCAGGGCGGTGTAGTAGCCCTCCGCTCCATTCTGCTTATAATCCTTTGCAAAAATGATATTGGAGTTTGGATAATATTTTTTGATAAACTCCGGAGCCGCATCCGAACCTATATCGGTGTGAACAGCAATGACCTGAACGTTGTCTGGATACATCGACGCAATTTGGTCGAAGTAGGGGAGCTCCTCGATACAGGGAGCGCACCATGTGCCCCAGAAGTTTACGATGGTAAGCATTCCTGTTTTGGTTGGATCAATCGTCCTCCCGGTCAAGCCGGTTTTGTCTATCACGGATAACTGTGCGCTGAAGCCCATCTCAATGGAATTTCCTGTGCCGGAATTTACCCAGGTGTATCCGATAGCACCAATGAAAATTGCAACCATTAAAATTGCGCAAATGGATTTTGTAATACGACTTGTTTTGGTTTTTGGGAAAATCCCGGGACGCTTCCAAACTATCGCCTTGGTGGGACAAGTGTCCACGCAATCTCCACAGCTGATACATTCCCGGTCGCCGGGGCGCTTGATATCCATTAAACACCGGGAGGTACACAATCCGCAATCGGTACACTTGTGGGTTTCCACTTGAATACCAAAAAAGGAAAGTCTGTTAAACAGCCCATAGAATGCGCCAAGGGGGCAAATAAATCGGCAGAACAGCCGGAAGATGAACATACATCCAACCAAGATGCTAACTGTCAGCAAAAATTTCCAGTTGAACAGGGGACCCAGCATAGACAGATAACTGGCGTTTGCTGCGTTGCTTAACAAAATCAATCCGCCTTCTAAAGTGCCGGCGGGGCAGATAAATTTGCAAAATGCCGGCAGCGGCATATCCTTAAGCGCATATCCAACGGGAATCAAAACGACAAAAACAACCAGAAAAAGATACTTACAAAGAGAAAGAACCCGTGTAACCGGACATTTCTTCACCTTTGGCGTCCTTGTTTTATATAACAGCTCCTGTATCAGCCCAAAGGGGCACAACCAGCCGCAAATCAGTCTGCCGAATAATATGCCGTACAGCAACAAGATGCCACCCACATAATAAAGGGTGCTGTGACCGGCGCTGAAGGCGCCTTGCAGTGCACCCAAGGGGCAGGCGCTGATGGCGCCGGGACAGGAGTAGCAGTTAAGACCCGGGGTGCATAGCAGTTTGCTGCTGCCCTTATAAATGCTTCCGCTGACAAAACCCTTCAGGTTTGCGTTCAGCAGTAGACCAAAATAAAGCTGCATCAGTTTCCGTTTCGACGGAAGCCATTTTTTGATTTTTTCCACCCCATCACCCCAATCCTATACACTCGGAGCAGATATTGATGGCCTTTGTCATAACATCCTGGGTGCCGCCGGTAAGAAAGCCCAGAGCAGTCAAAACCAGTGCAGCAGCAAGAATGCCCCATCTCAAAAGAACGGAGCATTTACCCAAGTCCAATTTTTTGCGTGGTTTCGTCATATGTTACCTCTCAACAGGGTGCTCTGCAATATAAGCATCCAAAATCTTAGCAGCCAGCATGACCAACCGTGTACAGGGGCGCTGCTTATAAAATTCTGCGGTTCTAGGTGTGGGATTGGGGTCGGAGGGAGGATTCTTGAGAATTTCCCGACAGACGATGGAGCCTGCCTCCTCCCGGAATTTTCCGGCCAACTCCTGAACCAGCGCATAATGCGCCTTGGGGCCGCCTTCCAAAGGCTCTTCGTAGCCATACAAAAGTCCTGCCACCATCAGCATACCGCTGACAGCTCCACAGACCTCCCGCATCCTGCCCATTCCGCCGCCAAAAGAAGATGCCATTCTGGCGCTGAATTTCTCATCCAACCCGGTTACATCGGAAAAAGCCACCGCAATGGCCTGGGCGCAGTTATAGCCCTTTAAAAACAGCTCTGCGGCATAAATACTGTGATCCATATGAAAACTCCTTTATTCTTCCGCTGTCAGGCACACATACCGAGGCGTATGTGCCATTGCCGGAATGACGGTGTTAATTAAATCGCTTGTTTTCAATTTCAAACTGGAGGTGTTGACACAGGGGTGGCAACCAATAAAATCAGCAGCCAGCAGTTCTTCGTCAATCAAAAGCTGCACCCGGTTTTCCTTATCGTTCATAAGTCCCAGTACACTCAGGGAACCGGGGGTGATGTCCAAATAGGCTTCCATATATTCTCCATTGGCAAAGGACAGCCGGGAAGAACCAATCTGTTTGGAAAGTACAGAGGTTTTAAATTGCTTGTCCCCGGGAAGCATCAGCAGATAAAAGTCTGTGCATTGCCGGTTGCAAAGCAGTAGGTTTTTGCACATAGCTGCGTCCATGGTCCGGTCGATTTCCATACAAGCTTCCATAGTCATCGCCGCCTGGTGGTCAACCCGGTGATAGACAATGCCCAGCTTATCCAAAAAATCGTAAACACGCATTTCTTTGTTCAGACGACCGTCGCGGTTGGAAGGTCTGCCTTGCTCTAAGCGCATAAAAATCACCCTTTCTGCGTCATTTTACCACAAAAAGGGGAGAAGGGCAATATAAAAAAGAAATGACCCTTGACTGTGCCGTTTTTGGCTTTTTCTCAGTCAAGGGTCATTTCTGTTCACTCTTAGTATCTAACATCATTGGTTAACCTCGCTTTCTACAGTCTGCGACACGTCCTTTACACATCCACCCAGTTTAACCAATCACGACTTCCAGACGATATTCCCATCAGCGGGATGCTCTTATGTGTGGTCAGGATACTTTGTAAAGGCTTGTCTGCAGCTCAGGCTCTCAAACCGGACCGTACTTACAGTTCCAAATGTGGATAACGAAAAATTTTTATATGTAAATCGCTAAGAAATTTTTTGACTTCCCATCTACTTCAAAACAAACTTCCATTAAAATGAAACTTCCTTATTCATATTCCGGGAACTGTCAGCTTGTATCCAGGTTGTATTAAGTTGTGAGCTGCTTGTTTACGTGTACATTGGTATCACCTCTTTGTGTCTATAATATAACACAAGAAAAGGCACTTTGCAAGATGGCAAATTGTACAAAATAAACAACTTTCTTTTGGTTAAATCGCAGAAGTTGTGCAAAATCACAAAGAAATCATTGACGACAGCGCAACAGCTGTGATACAATAATTTTGTTGGGCGGTCAAAATGACCGCCCACTTTTTTGTCAATAATTCGTGATAATCAGATGCTCTGCGTCCCGGTCGTTTCGGCTGCGTACATTGTAAGTATACTGCTTATCAAAGCTGTGGATATGGAAATCCTTGTAAAGGCTCCAGATGAACTCGGTGTTTTTGATAATCAGCAGGAATTTGGCGGGCGTATTCTTTAAAGCCTCTGCCAGCCGTTCCTGGTCGTACTTGGTAAAGTCTTTTCCCTCGTAATCGGAAAAGTCCGTATCGTAGGGAGGGTCCAAAAACAGAAAATCATCTTCCGTCAAATTCAGCTCCGCAAAGAATTCCGCAAAATCCTGACAGTGCATCTGGGTTCTGGACAGCAGCCCTGCCATATCCGCCTGATACATATTCTTGATTTTGGCGCCCATATCCTTTTTGTTGTAGGACATACCGCCGTAGGGAATGTTAAATTCTCCGGCAGCGTTGTACCGGAACATAGAGCCGTAGCAATATTCACGGATAAAGTAGAAGTTGGCGGCACGGTAAGCATCGTTGGGGGCCTCAATCCGGGCAAGCCCAATGTCATTAAATACCTTCCGGAAATACATATAATAGCCGCTGACAAAGCCGGTGACGAAGTTCTCACACAAATCCTCTGTGGAGAAGGGCTTCTTGTTGTAGTTGTCTACGGTCCGGCGGAACTTATCTACTGCCATCCGGTGTACCTGTCGGTTAAATTCCGGATCGTTCAGCACCAGCAGCTCCCGGAAGTCCGGGTTGAGCTTTTCTGTCTGCTTGCACACAAAGTCCCACAGCACATCCGACAGCTGTTCTTCATTCAAAAAGCTGTCCTTGTACTTAAAGAAAATGTGCATCATTTCCAGGGCTTGCCCCCGGCAAATATCCATCAGACCCTGGAAGCTGTCCCAGTAGCACATCAAAAGCCGGTAAAGCTCCCAATCCTGCTCCTTCACCAGCCGGTAAAACAGCATCAAATCCTGAGAGATATCGTTAATGGCAGCGCATTCCGGCTCCAGGTCAAAATACAGAGCGCCGCCGCCAAAAAAAGGCTCCACATACCGCTTGTGGGGCGGAATGAAGTCTTTGATAATTTCGATTTCCCGGGATTTGCCACCGGGCCACTTAATCAAGGGGTTCACCGGATCACCTCCAAATTAGTCATAGTATAGCATATTTTGTCGCCAAAGAAAAGCTAAATCTCAGTAAATTCGTAAATATAACGTACCGCACCATTGTCAAAGGTGTAAAGAATGTGCCCATCCTCGGAAAGTTCTTTTTCAAACCGGTCAAAATCCTTGCCGTGCTTTTGCTTTATGTAGTCGTCAGGACTTGCCAGTTCTGCTTCTTCAAAGCTGGTTTGGGGGTGGGCAGCGCCGGCACAGCCATTGAGATAGGTAAGTACGATTTCGTATTCTTTCATCTTATGTTCCTCCTTATCGTGCCCGCAGCTCCCAAAAAGCCACAGCGCTGGCAGCGGCAACATTTAAGCTGTCCACACCGTGATACATGGGGATTTTCACGGTATAGTCGCATTGGCAGATGGCAGCATCGGTAAGCCCTTCTCCTTCGGTGCCCAGCAAAATTGCCAGCTTCGGCTCTTTCTGCAATCGCACATCGTCAATGGAAACGGTATCGTCCTTGAGCGCCATAGCTGCCACTTTAAAACCCAATTCCCGTAAGTACCCAACCGGCTTGTCCCAAAATGCCCAGGGCACCTGAAACACCGTGCCCATACTGACTCTTGCGGACCTGCGGTACAACGGGTCACTGCACCCGGGGGTCAGCAAAACTGCGTCCATACCCAAAGCAGCGGCGCTGCGGAAAATGGCGCCCAGATTGGTGGGATTGACCACATCCTCCAGCACTGCAATCCGCCGGGCGGACTGAATAACCGCCTCACTGCAGGAGGGTTTTGGGCGCTCCATAGCGCACAGTAGTCCTCTTGTGAGCTTGTAGCCGGTCAGCTGCGCCAGCACCTTGTTTTCTCCGGTATAAACCGGCACATCACCGCAACGGCGAATAATTTCTTCTGTTTCCGGGTTAAAATTGTTTTCCTCAATCAAAACAGAAACCGGCTTACATCCGGCATCCAGGGCTCTTGCGATAACCTTGGGGCTTTCCGCAATAAAAAGCCCCTGCTGCGGTCCCGGCACCTGCGCCAACTGGGCCTCCGTCAGCCGGGCATAGACATCCAGCCGGGGGTCGGCAAGGTTTGTTACGTTAATTATCTGCATCCTGAACCCCCTGCGTTTCCAGCATATCCAAAACCAGCTGTCCCCGCTGAGTCAGCGCCATACTGCCGTGTACCGGATAGCCTTGGTATGCGCCCATATCGGCCCCGGAAAGGGGCTTGTCATAGTCCAGAGAAATCAGGGCTTTTTGTTCCAATGCCTGTAAAATTAGGCTGTATTCTGCAGGATTGTATCGGGTGTCCTCCAAATAAACCGGGGTCATATCACTTGCTTTCCGGGCAACAGGCAAAAAGGGAATTTGCCCCAAGGTCTGCAGAAGGTCGATTTCTCCGTTGCTCAGTGTCAATGTCTTGGCGCAGCCTCCGCAGCTGCCGCAATTTTTGCTGCACTGTGTCATAGTTATACCTTGCCTTTTTGTCGTTTGTGGTTATAATAATAGCATAACACAAAGGAGGTTGCAATATGTCTGTTTTGCATGTGGGAAAATCCAATTTTGACGAAATTGTAATGAAAGCCCAAAACAAAGTGCTTCTGGATTTCTGGGCGCCCTGGTGTGGACCTTGTCAGATGATTGGTCCTGTGGTGGAGGAAATTGCCCAGGAAAACGAGCATATTACCGTCTGTAAAATCAACGTGGATGAGGAGGTGGAGCTGGCTGTCCGTTTTGGCGTGTCCTCCATTCCCACCTTGGTGGTGATGGAAAAGGGCGAGAAGACCGGTCAGCTGGTAGGCTACCGCCCAAAGGCGGATATCGAGAAATTGCTGTAAAAAAGGGATAAGCTGCCCTCCCGGTGCGTATGCTGCTACCGGGAGGGATTTTTTTATGAAAACGGACTGGAAGAAACTTTTGATTTGTTTGGCAATTCCCTTGGCGGTGGGTGGCTTGGCGGCGCTGCTCACCGGCGGGGGAATGGGGGACTATGCAACCTTCAACCAGCCACCCTTATCGCCTCCGGGATGGCTGTTTCCGGTGGTGTGGAGCGTATTGTATTTGCTTATGGGCTACGCATCCTACCGGGTGCTGATTTCCGGAAAGAACGTACAAAAACCCCTGAAGCTTTACGGCGCCCAGCTGGCAGTTAATTTCCTGTGGCCTTTGGTTTTCTTTGGGCTACAGTGGTACTGGGCAGCGTTTTTTGTGTTGGTTGGGTTGTGGGTGCTGATATTTTTGACCTGGCGGGAATTTTCCAAGGTGGATGAAACTGCCGGGAATTTGCTGCTGCCATATCTGCTTTGGGTCACCTTTGCCGGATACCTGAATTTTGGGGTTGCCTTATTAAATTAGGGCTTTTCAAATGGGAATATTTATGCTATAGTAGACTTACCATAAATATAGTTTAGGAGGCACACACAATGGCAAATAAATATGCAGGCACCCAAACCGAAAAGAACCTGGAAGCCGCCTTTGCAGGCGAATCCCAGGCAAGAAACAAGTATACCTATTTCGCATCCAAGGCCAAGAAAGAAGGCTTTGAGCAGATTTCCGCACTGTTTTTAAAGACGGCGGAAAATGAAAAGGAGCACGCAAAGCTCTGGTTCAAGGAGCTGAACGGCATCGGCGATACCGCCGAGAACCTGCTTCACGCTGCTGAGGGCGAAAACTACGAGTGGACCGATATGTATGATGGTTTTGCCAAGACTGCTGAGGAAGAGGGCTTTCCGGAGTTGGCTGCAAAGTTCCGTATGGTTGCTGCTATTGAGAAGCACCACGAGGAGCGCTACCGCAAGCTGCTGCAGAATGTGCAGACGATGGAAGTGTTCAAGAAGGCCGGCGTGCAGATTTGGGAATGCCGTAACTGCGGTCACCTGGTTGTAGGCACTGAGGCACCCCAGCTGTGCCCCACCTGCGCCCATCCCCAGAGCTTCTTTGAAATTCACGCAGAAAATTATTGATACAAACCCCGGAAGGCTTCTTTATTGCCTTCCGGGGTAATTTTTCAGTTTGTTTTATTGTATGGCTTTGTCGACCTTGAGGTTGGGGAAATACTTGCAGAATTCCTCAATTTCCTTCCGGTAGTCGCCTTCCATTTCCACAAAGTGGTGGATATAAGGTCCGTCAATCAGCCGGTCCTCAACTGCCTGCAGGTCGTCAAATTCACCCCAGATATAGGTGCCGTGGGTCTGGGGACCCGGAGTGGTCTTGCACAGCAGGGGCAAAATCATATATTCCCCGCTTTCCTGGTCCAGCCGTGCTACGGTGTAGGTGCCGTCCTTGCCACGGAACCAGGAGCGCTGATTAACCAGTCTTGCGGTACTGTCGATGCCGCTTTCTGCCTTCTGGGACAGAGGGAAGGGACCGCAGTGCCACAGCAACTCGGCGTTTTTGTTTTCCGGGTGCCGGACGGTAAACTCACCGAACAGGGGCTTTCCCTCGCCTAAGGTGGCGGACTTCAGCAGTACCATCGTCATGGCGCAGTGCATATCGCTTTCGCAGGAAATCATATAGCCCATATCGTTGAGGATGCCATAGACAGTGCAGGGTGCCAGACCGTCAAACATCACGGGGGTTGCGGTCCAGCATTCAGCCACAATCACATCCAGACGGAATTCTTCAAACAGCCGCTTGTACATCACAACCATGGTTGCCATACCCCGGACATACTTGGGGGTCAGGTCATCCATCTGGTAATTTTTGCGGATATATTCTTCAATCTCGTCGATTTCCGCAGCGCATTCCTCAGCGGCGGTTTTCATCCGGTTTTCAATAATGGCAAAGTTCAGCGCCACAATCCGGGTGCCGAATTTCTCCATCAGCTCGCCTTCGTTCCAGATAACAGAGTAGAAGGGTGTGGGACGTGCGCCCACCTGACCGATGCGCAGACCGGTAAAATTCTTGACCATACAGGCAACCCGGACGAAACGGTCAAAGCCTTCGGCAAATTCCTCGCTCTCCACACGGCAGCAGGGCAGGTGAGAGAAGGGAATGTGGTACCGCTGCATCTGCCGGGATACACCGAAAAGACCGCACTGAGAATCCGTGGGGCGCATACCGTCCACATAGTACTCATCATCCAAAGGCGCCCAAAGCAGCACCGGCTTACCCAAAGCCTTGGCAATATCTGCGGCGGCTTCTTCGTTACCGAAATTGCAGTTGATAATCATTACAGCGTCAACCTTTTCCTTTTGGAAACGCTCTACTACCTGGGCTGCGGTATCATCGTCAAACACCAGGTCTGCAATGCCGATACCCTTGTTGTCCACAAAGGTGACCTTATCGCTGGTGAAATGCTCCTGGATGTACTGGGTAAAGCGCTTGCCTCTTTGCTCTGCAGAGTACCAGGTAAGAAAGGTGCCACGGGGACGGTCCGTAGTATTTCGCCGCATGGCAACCATGCCGATTTTTACGGAATAATCCAACATATAGAATCCTCCATTTTTATATATTCCAACAGCATAATAACATAAAAACATATCGCAGGAAATGAGAATAACAGCACTGTTTTTGTAAATTTCGCTACTGATGCACCTGCGGACGGCTCAAAATCAATGTTGTTAATTTTGTACAATATCGAATGGGGTTTATCCGGAACAGACAGCCGGAGAATTGGTGAAAATGCTGAAAAGGAAAAAAGCGCTTTTCCTAAAGAGTAAAACGTGCTATAATGGCTTTAAATGTGACAACAGGAGGAAGTAAATATGAAAAAAGTTTTGACCTTGCTTTTGGCGCTGGCAATGATGCTGTGCCTGGTTGCCTGTACCGGCTCCGGCGCAGAGGAAACGAAGCCCAGCGCAAATACCGGTCTGCAGGTAGGCTATGCCAAAATCAACGTTACCCCCAGCTATTCCGTAGGTTTGAGTGGTTACTCTGATGCGGAGAGCCGCTTGTCCGAGGGCTTTGTCACCTACATATATGCCACCTGCCTTGCCTTCACAGAGGGAGAGGAAACCATCCTTCTGTACACTGTGGACAGTATTGCTATGGAACGTGATAATGCTGAGAAGTTTCGAAAACTCATCACAGAGGCTACCGGCATCCCCGGCGACAAGATTTTCTTTGGTGCTACCCACGCACACAGCTGTCCTTTAAAAAGCGGACAGTACCTGCAGGATTTGGGCAACTGGGTTGTAGAGGGCGCACAGAAAGCGCTGGCAGATCGGGCGCCTGCGAAAATGTTTGCCGGTACCCACGAACTGGAGGGCATGAATTTCGTCCGCCATTATGAGATGGTTGACGGCACCTATGCCGGTTCCAACTTTGGTGATTTCAGTAAAGCCATTGTGGGCTACGCCACGGAATCTGATCCCCAGATGGTGCTGGTTAAGTTTGATTATGAGGATGAGAGCAAAAAGGATGTGCTGATGGTTAACTGGCAGGCGCACCCGGACAGTGGCTCGGAACTTGGCCGTAATCAGATTGCTGCCAGCTGGGTTGGACCTTTGCGTGACGAGCTGGAAAAGCTGTCCGGCATGCAGGTGGCGTATTTTACCGGTGCCTCCGGAAATCAGAACAAGGACAGCAGAATTGCAGCGGATACTAACAACCTGAACTGGAAAGCCTACGGAGAGAAGATGGGGCAGCTGACAAATGATGCCCTGTCCTGTCTGCAGCCTGTACCCGGCGCCGGGATTAAGACCACCCGGCAAATGTTTGCAGCGGAGATTGACCATAGCTGGGACCATATGCTGCCCCAGGCCAAGGAGGTCTACAACCTGTGGAAGTCACTGGATAAGAGCACGGCGGACGCTTTGGGTAAGACCTACGGCTTTACCTCCTCTTATCAGGCAAGAGCAATTATAACCCGCGCCAATATGGGTGCCACCACGGAGCTGGAGATTAACGCCTTCTCCATTGGCGGTATCGGCTTTACCACCGGTACCTATGAGATGTTCTCGGACCACGGTCTGTACGTCAAGGAGAATTCTCCCTTTGATGTTACCTTTATCATTACCGGTAACTCTGGCTACATTCCCACACCGGAGGCCTTCGAGTACCGTTCCTATGAGGCGGATACCGGCTATTTTGCACCTACCACCGGTCAAAAACTGGCAGAGGCATATGTGGAGATGCTCAAGCAGGTCCAGTAAAAACACTGCGCATAGGCATTGCGAAATAATTTTGGTTGACTTTTGCGGCAAACACGTGTACAATACTAACAGAGATTTGGAGAAACGAAAAGCCTGTGGGCGCAGTAGCGCCCACAGCTTCCTCGTTTCTTTTTTTTATGGAGGAAGTGCCCATGTCAGAAATTATTGCCTGTCTTGAGGAAAATCCGGTGATTGCCGCAATCAGCGACGATAAGTGGCAAAAAGCGCTGGAAAGTCCTGTGCAGGTTATTTTCTATATGTCTGCTGATTTGCTCACCATTGAAGAAAAAGTGAAGCAGGCTCACAGAGCCGGTAAGTACATCATGGTGCATTTGGACCTTGCCTCCGGAATTGGAAAGGACCGGACCGGAATCCGGTATCTTGCCAAGTGTGGCGCTGACGGTGTGATTTCCACAAAGGGACAGCTGATCCGCTTTGCCAAGGAACAGGGGCTGTTTACTGTCCAACGCTTCTTTGCGGTGGATTCCAGTGGCGCCGAGAGCATTGGTGAAATGCTGCGTAACACAAATCCTCATCTGATGGAGCTTATGCCCGGGGTTGTGACCAAGGTGATTAAACGCTATGCAGACAGCGGTATGCCGGTGATTGCCGGAGGCTTGATACAGACCAAATCCGAAGTAACCGATGCTTTGAGCGCCGGTGCCACAGCGGTTTCCACAGGAAAGCCGGAGCTTTGGTATCTATAAATATAGAAAATTCCGTTGAGTATTTTGGAGAATGGAAGAGAACTGACGCAAAAAGCGCCTGTTCTTTTCCATTTTCTTTTTTAACCTGGGAGGAAAAATGATGATTTACGATGTAGCAATTGTTGGTGCCGGTGTGATTGGCGGTATGCTGGCAAGAGAATTAAGTCGGTATGACCTGAAAATCTGCCTGTTGGAAAAGGAAAATGATGTTGCTATGGGCGCCAGCAAGGCAAATTCCGGCATCATCCACGGCGGCTATGACCCGGTTCCGGGTACACGGAAGGCAAAGCTGAACACGGAGGGTGTGGAGCTGCTTTTTGCGGTGGCGCAGGCGTTGTCGGTTCCCTGTAAGCGCAACGGCTCTATGGTCTGCGCCTTTTCAAAGGAAGAGGAGAGCGTTTTGGAGGCGTTGCATCAGCAGGGGAAGGAAAACAACATTCCGGGATTGGCGGTTTTGTCCGGTGACGATGCAAGGAAGCTGGAGCCGAACCTGTCGCAGGCGGTCACAAAGGTGCTCCACGTACCCAATGCAGGTATCATAAGCCCCTATGAGCTGACCGTTGCGGCGGTTGGCAACGCTATGGATAACGGCGTAGTGCTCAAACGCAATTTTCCGGTCAGTGCTATCTGTCGGAAGGATGCTGCCTTTGCCGTCACCGCTACAAGCGGCGAGACGGTAAGGGCAAAGTATCTGGTAAACTGCGCAGGCGGATATGCGGATAAGGTTGCGCAGCTTGCCGGGGATGACTTTTTCACCATTATCCCCCGGGCGGGGGAGTATATGCTGCTGGATAAGGCAGAGGGGCGCCGGGTGGGTCATACCCTGTTCCAATGCCCCACAGAGGAGGGAAAGGGTATTCTGGTTTCACCGACGGTCCACGGCAATCTGCTGGTGGGTCCTACGGCTACCAAAACAGAAACACCGGACAGTAAGGATACCACCCGGGAAGGGCTTGCCCAGGTGGAACAGCTGGCGGCAAAAAGTGTGCCGTCCGTAAACTTCCGTCAGGTTATCACCTCCTTTACAGGCATACGTGCCTCGGAAAAAAGCGGCGATTTTATCCTCAAAGCCTCAGAGAAAGTACCCGGACTGGTTCATGCTGCTGCCATTGATTCCCCGGGACTGACTTGCTGTGTATCCATTGCAAGATACCTGACAGCGCTTTTGGGGGAACAGGGGCTGAGCCTGGAGGCAAAGGAAAGCTGGAACGGCACCCGGGAAGACCCCTGCGCCTTCCAAAAGCTGACCGACGAAGAGAAAGACGCCTATATCAAGCGCAACCCTGCCTATGGCAAGATTGTCTGCCGCTGCGAAACCGTCAGTGAGGGGGAGATTTTGCAGGCAATCCGCACCAACCCCGGTGCCCGGGATATAGACAGTGTCAAGCGCCGCACAAGAAGCGGTATGGGGCGGTGTCAGGGTGGCTTCTGCGGTCCTTACGTGATGGCGCTCATCAGCCGTGAGCTGGGGATTCCTATGGAGCAAGTGACGAAAAACGGTGGCAAGTCCTATATGCTGCAAGGGAGGGTCGGCGAAGTATGAAAAAGCACGATATAGTTGTGATAGGCGGCGGTCCTGCCGGTATGGCGGCGGCTGTGGCGGCTTATGACGCGGGCTGCACCGATGTGGTGATTTTGGACCGGGAGCCGCAGCTGGGCGGTATCTTGCTGCAGTGCATTCATAACGGCTTTGGTTTGCACAAGCTGGGTCAGGAGCTGACCGGTCCTGAGTATGCTGCGGTATATGCCCATAAGGTAGCGCAACGGAATATTCCTGTTTACACGGAAACTACCGTGACCGGTGTATCCCAGGATAGAGTTGTCACGGCGCAAAACCGTGACGGCATCCTGAAGCTGCAGGCGAAGGCGGTCATTCTGGCAATGGGCTGCCGTGAGCGCAGCCGTGGGGCATTGAACATTTGCGGCTCCCGTCCTGCCGGTGTCTACAGCGCCGGTACCGCCCAGAAGCTGGTGAACTGTATGGGCTATCAGGTAGGTAAAAGGGTGGTCATTCTCGGCTCCGGCGATATTGGGCTGATTATGGCACGGCGAATGAGCCTGGAGGGCGCTAAGGTGGAGGCGGTCTGCGAGGTAATGCCCTATTCCGGTGGACTGACCCGGAACATTGTCCAGTGTCTGGAGGATTTTAACATTCCCCTTTATTTAAGCACTACCGTGGTGCAGATACACGGAGACAGGCGGCTGGAGGGTGTTACGGTTGCGCAGGTGGATGAACACCGTCAGCCTATCGGGAAAACCAAGCGGTTCATACCCTGCGATACGCTGCTGCTGTCTGTGGGTCTGATACCGGAAAATGAGCTGACCCGTACAGCCGGGATACCCATTGACCCCATTACCAACGGCGCACGGGTTGATGAGAACTGCCAGACCCAAATTCCCGGAATTTTTGCCTGTGGCAATGTGCTGCAGGTTCACGACCTGGTGGACTATGTTTCGGAGGAGGCAGAATGCGCCGGCTTAGGTGCAGTAAAATTTGTGAAAGGGCAGGCTGCCTGTAAGGTGGCTATCGCTACCCGGCCCGGTAACGGTGTCCGCTATGTGCTGCCCCAGACCATCCATACGAGGGCTACGGATGTGTCTTTGTTTCTGCGTGTCACCCAGCCCTTTGGCAAGGTGAAATTTACGGTTACGGACGGCGAGACGGTTCTTGCCACAGCGAAGCGGCTGAAGGCAGCACCCGGTGAAATGGAGAAGCTGACAATCAAAAAAGAGCAGCTGCAAACGGCGAAAGGACCCATTACGGTAAGCTTGGAGGAAGTGGAATGAAACGGGAACTGACTTGTATTATCTGCCCCAGAGGCTGTGCCCTGACGGCGGAGGTTGAGGACAAGCAGGTGCGTGTCTCAGGCAATGCCTGTCCCAGAGGCGAGGAATATGCCGTTAGCGAGTGTCTGCATCCGGTACGGACGGTAACTGCCACCTTGCGGGTTGCTAACCGATGTGATACAATGGTCTCAGTAAAAACGGAAAGACCGGTAAGCAAGGACAAAATGCCGGAAGTTATGCAGCAGCTGCGGAACACCCAGGTAAATGCGCCACTTTTTGTGGGTGATGTGGTGTTGCAGGAGATTTGCGGCAGCAGAATTATTGTCACCAAGACAGTGCTGTAGCAGCGGAAGCTTCTGGAATGCAATATGGAAAACTTTTAACGATACTGAAACAGTGAGGAAAAAGACTATGAAAATTCGTGCTGTACTTATGGATATGGATGGCACCCTGCTGGGCAACAGTCAGGTGGCGGTGTCGGTCCGGAATATGGAAGCCTTGCAAAAGGCAATTGAAAAGGGTGTTCACGTGATACCCTGCACCGGACGTGTGTACGATATGCTGCCGCCTCAGCTGCTGACACAGCCGGGTCTGCGCTATTTTATTACCAGCCATGGCGCCCGGGTCTACGACAAAGTGTTGGATGCGGCCATTTATGAGGACGTGATACCGGCGCCCCAGGCGGCACAGCTGATGCAAGTTCTGGAAGGGAAAGGGCTGTATAACGAAATCGCTGCGGGCGGCACCATCTTCTTTGAAAAGGCGGTGACGGACACGCTGGACATTGCCCAGGTGCCGGAGCACCACATCTGGTATATCCGGGACAATTGCTATACCGCCGTTGAAAAGCCCTCGGCGTACTTCCTGGAAAACAATGTTGCCGTGGAGAAAATGAACATTTACGGCATTCCGGAAGCGCTGCAGCAGGAGGTTTTTGATGCGGTAACTGCCACCGGATTTATCAAGCATACCCGTGGCGCTGCAGCTGCAAATCTGGAATTCTCGCACCATACGCTCAATAAGCTGAACGCTGTGGATGTGGTTCTTGCAAAGCTGGGGGTTTCCTATGCCGAAACCCTTGCCATCGGTGATAGCAGCAGTGACTTTGAAATTATCAAGGCTTGCGGTGTGGGAATTGCTATGGGCAATGCGCCGGATAATATTAAGGCGGTTGCGGATGACATCACCGCTGCCAATACAGAGGACGGCTTGGCGCTGGCCTTTGAAAAGTATGTCCTGTAAGGAGACTTGCGAAGCAATGAAGGATTTTTTAGTATGTATTGATTCCGATGGCTGCGCTATGGACACCATGGAAATTAAGCACAAGGAGTGCTTTTGTCCGGCATACATCCAGTATTTTGGTCTGCAGCCTGTTTCCAAATATGCCCGGGATGCCTGGGATTTTGTAAACCTCTACTCAAACTGCCGGGGAATGAACCGCTTTTTGGTGCTGCTGAAGGCATTGGACCTGTTAGCAGAGCGTGCCGAAGTGAAGCAACGGGGCTTTGTGCCCCCTGCGCTGACGGAGCTGCGCAAGTATGTAGCCCAGGGAAGACCTCTCAACAATGCAGGGCTTACAGAATATCTGCAGGAAAATCCTGCCTCTGAGGAAATCCGTAACGTGCTTGCCTGGTCATTGAATGTCAATGAACGTGTGGCGGAAATGGTCTACGGAATCCCGCCCTTTCCCTATGTGCGGGAAAACCTGAAAAACTTGGCAGAACGTGCGGATATTGTGATTGTTTCTGCTACCCCCACCCAGGCGCTGGAGCGGGAATGGGGCGAAAACGGCTTGCTCCCACTGGTAATGGCTGTGAAGGGACAGGAGGCTGGCTCCAAAAAAGAGATTATTGCCTCCTTGAAGGACAGCTATGCCCCGGGACATGTGCTGATGATTGGTGACGCACCCGGCGACCGGGATGCGGCAAAGACCAACGGCGCGCTGTTTTATCCCATTTGCCCGGATCAGGAGGACCGGTCCTGGGCAGAATTTGGCAGCTGTATGGAAGCATTCCTGAACGGACAGTATGGCGGGGCATTGGAGCAGCAGAAGCTTGCCTATTTTGAAACACTGCTGCCCACGGAACCGTCGTGGAAAAGAGGCTGACCCTATGACCTACGGTAAAGATATTGGAAGAAAATTTTACGAGGATGGAACTGTCCGGCATTACCCCGGTAATACGGTGGTTGCGGACATTGTCCCGGGCTGCAGCGCTTACGATGTGATGCTGCAGCTGCGGCAGCTGCTGATCGAGGAAGGACTTTCCCAATATTTCGTTTTGCTGCCGGAAGACAGCTATCATATGACCCTGATCAGGGGCTTGAACGATCAGGTGCGGACAGATGCTTATTGGCCTGTCGCCCTTCCCAAGGATGCGCCTATGACCCGGGCGGATGACTATATTTCCGCCGCTATTGCAAGGGCAGGACTGCCCGGTCCGGTACGGATGCGCTTTGACAGGGTCAATGTCAGCGCCTCCTGCTGCACCGTGCGGCTGGTGCCTGCCGACGAAGCCCAGGCACAGCTTTTACAGCAGTTCCGGGACTGTGCTGCGGATGCAATCGGTCTGCGTTTGCCCGGACACGATAGCTACCGCTTTCATATTTCTCTGGGCTATGTACGGGTTGTGCCGGAAGGGGATGACGCACAAAAGCTGGAGGACCTGAAGGTCAAAATGGATGCGTTGCTTGCCGGGCAACCGGAGTTTACCACAACTGCGCCGTATATGGCGTATTATGATGATATGCTGGCATTTTCGCCGAAACGGATTCCAAGAGCGTAATACTGCGGTTATAGAGTACATATAACTGCCAGGGAGGTGTGGTAATGGAGTTAAGAGAATTGACTGCAGTGGCAGTTGTCATAAGAATTTGCGCTGCGGTTCTGATAGGCGGCATCATTGGCCTGGAAAGAGGACTGAAAAACCGGGCAGCGGGACTGCGTACCTATATGCTGGTGTGCACCGGTGCGTGTCTTGTGATGCTGACCAACCAGTATGTCTGTCAGGTGTTTCAAACCGGTGACCCGGTACGTATGGGCGCTCAGGTGGTCAGCGGCATAGGCTTTCTCGGCGCCGGAACGATTATCGTAACCCGCCGAAATCAAATCAAGGGCTTGACCACTGCGGCAGGCTTATGGGCTGCGGCAGGTGTTGGGCTTGCCCTGGGCATAGGCTTTTATGAGGCTGCCGTTTCAGGGGCGCTGGCAGTATTTTTTGTGATGACCATTCTGCAGAAAATGGACAATAATATGCACCGGAAAGCAAAGACGCTGGAAGTGTACATAGAGCTGACCAACGAATGCCTGCTGGGTGACTTCCTCCGGGAAATGCGGGCAAGAGAAATTGAAGTCCGGGATATTCAGCGGGAGCAGGAGCCGGAGACAGATACCAAAACCCGGGCATATATTTCCACGATGAAGCTGAGAAAGCGCCGGAACCATATGGAGGTCATTGATGATATCCGTGCAATCCCCGGTGTTGCCTATCTGGATGAAATATAAGGAGAATATTATGAACTACAGCAGCCCGGAAAAAATGGGAATATCCTCCAAGCACGTGTTAGCGTTTTATAAGGAATTGGAGCAGTGTTGCCTGTCCACCCATGCGGTTATCCTCTCCAGAGGAAATGATGTTTTCTCGGAGTGCTATTATGCTCCCTTCCACAAGGACTTCAAGCACAGAATGTATTCTACCTCCAAGTCCTTCGTGTCGGTGGCAATTGGCTTTTGTGAGCAGGATGGACTGCTCTGCCTGGATGACCCGCTGATGAAGTTTTTCCCGGAATACCGGGAAGCGCCCTGTCAGCACAGCGCCACAATCCGCCAAATGCTGCAAATGAAAACAACCCTGCATAACTCCAAGGGCTGGTTTCAGGCGGGAACGGAGGACCGGACACGGTTTTACTTTGAGAAGGCGCCGCAAAAGGACCCGGGGACCCTGTATGCCTATGACAGCGCAGGCAGCTATATGCTGGGTGTGGTTGTGGAAAAGGTAACCGGAAAGCCATTTTTGCAGTATTTACAGGAAAAGGTTCTGGATGATATCGGCTTTTCCCGGGACGCTTACTGCCTGCAGTGTCCCGGAGGACATTCCTGGGGCGACTCAGGCATTATGTGCACAGCCCGGGACCTTTGGCTGTTTGCACGCTTTGTGCTGAATAAGGGTGTCTGGAACGGAAAGCGGTATTTGAATGAGGAATACCTGAAACAAGCGACAAACACCAGTGTTTCTACAAACGTCTACGGCTTTCACGATATGCACAATAGCCAGGGGTACGGCTATCAGTTTTGGGGCGCGCCCCGGGGTTGCTTTGCCACCAAGGGGATGGGCAATCAGGTTGCCCTCTGTGACCCGGCGCAGGATTTTATTTTTGTAATCAATTCCTGCAACCAGGGCAATACAATTGCCTACGAGCAAATTTACCGGGCGCTTTACCGCAATATTATTGACAATCTTGGTGAGCCACTGCCCGAGGACCCGGCAGCAAAGGCAGAGCTGGATGCGTATCTGGCAAAGCAAAAGCTTTTCTGCCTGCAAGGGAACACAGAAAGTCCTTTAGCTGAGAAAATTAACGGACGGATATTTCAGTGCGCTCCCAGCGACACCGGGATCAAATGGTTCCGTTTGGATTTTGCAGGCAAGGAAGGTAAGTTTACTTACGAGAATGCCCAGGGGCAAAAGTGTATGCCCTTTGGTCTGGGGCACAATGTATTTGCCAAGTTCCCCCAGGAAGGATATCCGGATATGGTGGGTACTGTTCCTGCTCCCGGCAATTTCTACGATGCCGCCTTCAGCGCAGACTGGCCTGAGGAAAAGCTGTTGCGGCTCCGGGTGCAAATCATAGATAAATATATGGGAAATCTGGCGATTTTGTTTGGGTTCCGGGATGAAAATGCCGTCACAGTCCGTATGGAAAAGGCGGCGGAGGCATTTTTGCAGGAGTACACAGGCTTGATTTCAGCAGAAGCAGCTTACTCATAATATGTAACGAAGGAACACCGTCTTTGGGTGTCCAAAATAAGAAACAGCACAAAATCACGTGGATTTTGTGCTGTTTTTGTGTATCTATCTTTTATAATAGGTGGGGCTTTTTCCGAAGTGCCGCTTAAACAGTTTGGAGAAGTTGGATACGTCCTCATAGCCCACCATATGGGCGCATTCTTTGACGCTGTAGCCCCGGCGCAGATAATTGGTGGCTTCCTCCATGCGAATATTCAGCAGGTATTGCTGCATAGAGATACCGGTCTTTTCCTTGAAAAGCCGGCTCAGATACCGCCGGTCCAGATTAAGCTGCCGTGCAATATGCTCTACCCGAATGGGGTGCATATAGGAGGCGCGGATGTAGTTTTCCACCTGACGGACGTGGGGATTGTGGCGTTCTGGGTTGGAAAATAAAAGGGCATACAGCCGAAACAGCTCTGCTGCCAGCCGGTATTCTGTCACCGAAGGGTCGTTGGTCACCCGCAGGATTCTCTGAAATACCTCCTCGGGCAGCGGGAAAACCGGGGGCAGTTGGGAAAAACGTGCTGCCAGAGCGCCGTCAAAGCCAATCCACCCATAATACCAGGGATCTTCGGTGTCTGCCTGATAATAAGCAAGCTCGCCAGGAATGATCAGGAAGGCTTGTCCTTGGATGACCGGGTATGCGTTGCCGTTTCGATACAGTGTGCCTTTTCCCCGGAACACATAATGAATCAGCACGTGCTTGCGGATTGCCGGCTGCGTTCCGTAGCCGGGGTCACATTCGTGGGTACCTGCCAGCAAAGGGTTTAAGTCCTGTAAATGCCGGTTTGTCAGAAGTATATTGTTTTCCTGCATTGCTTGTTCCTCCCTTCTATGGTGACATTATACCATATTTAGGTTACCTTGTACAACTTTATTTTATTGTTTTGTTTTCGTACAATAACAGAAAGAGAATTATAGACAAAATCAAAATATGGAGGAAACAAAACAATGAATAAACGCATCATCTCGGCACTCCTGGTTTTTGCAATGTTGCTTGGAATGGTTCCTATGTACGGTTTTGCGCAGGAAACCAATGGGATTGACAACAGCAATCTTACACTGAACAGCAGCGGTTATGCTGATTGCCCTGTTTGCAAAAGCAACGTGAAGTGGACGGCAGTCTCCGGCGAATTGACTGCTACCAAGTGGCTGCAGCCGGACACCCATTATTACCTGTCCGGGGATGTAACCTACACCGGAACAGACTATGGCTTTGGCTATTCAAAATCCGGAACCCAGACCACCTGCCTGCACCTGAACGGTCACAATATCACAAGCACTACCGGTAAGGCCGCATCCTTTGGTGGCGGCATTGTGAACATTATGGGTAACGGCATTGTTTCCGGCAGCGGTACCGCCTATGGCGGCGCCACCATCCATACCTGGGGCAGCGGCACGCTGAACCTGTACGGCGGAACCTTTACCAAGGGCGCATCCCAATATCCGGTCATTTATCTCAATGCCTATACAGTGAATATGTACAGCGGCGCCACTGTAGACGGCACCGGCACGACACCCGGCAACTATGCGCTTGTCCTTGCGGAAAACGACGCAGCCACAATGACAATGTACGGCGGTACTATCCAAAACGGTAACAGCGTGGGTGCCTGCGGCAATGTAAGATTTTATAAGGGCACCTTCAATATGCAGGGGGGCACCGTGGAAAACGGCACCGGCACCGTAGGCGGAAACCTGTATCTTTACAACACCGGAAAAGCCAATATTTCCGGAGGTCAAATCAAAAACGGCAGCGTGTATGTGGCAGCTTCTGATTTGCTGACCCTGTCCGGTACGCCGAAGCTTGACAATCTGGTGGTGCCTGCGGACATCACGGTTCAGGTGAACACCCTGGCACAAGGTGCGCAAATTACCATTTCTGCAGATTGCGCCGTGTCTACATCGGAAAACTTGCAGGAATTTGTGAAAGCGGGCTATTTTATTACAAGGCTGGAAGGAAAGGTCGTTATGGCAAAAGACGGTTTTTTGGTAATTGCAGATGCGCCTGCGGAAGAACCGGGGGCTGGTTTGCCTACCTACATTCCCGGCGCTGTATTGTATGAAACAGACTTTGAAAACGAAACCCTGGGGCAGTTACCCAGCGGCTGGTCTGCCGGATACAGTGAAGGCAGCGCCGAAAACGGCACGCTGACCAGCTTTGGCTGGGGCATCGGTGGCACCCTGACAGCCCAAGTGGAAACCCTTGGGGACTACGGAAAGGCATTCCATTTTGCCTCCGGAAACAATGATGCCTTTGCGGCTATGGGCGAAATTCCCACCACAAACTATCTGTATGAAGCGGAAGTTTATGTGGAGCGTGGCTATGGCTCTTTCGGTCTGGCCAATAACTACTACGCATCCACCCACAAGGCTACCGGCGCCCTGTTCAGCGCCATCTACCCCAAGGGAGATGCGGCAAAGTACACCTATAAGGGTGCAGGTCTTAGCGGCAGTCAGCTCTGGTCCACCTCCTACAGCCCTGATATCGGCGATATTATCAAGCTGCAAATTTTGAGCCTGAACGGTAAAAACTACATTCTCTACGGCAACGAGCTGGTGGCGCAGTGCGATGCCCGCCTGCAGGGACAAGGTGTGGACCACCCCGGATTCTACACCTGCTACGGCGGTATTTATGTGCTGAATGTGAAGGTCACGGAGGTCTTTGCAGCAGATGTCCGGGTGGATGCGGCTCGTGTAGATGTTACCGACGGTACCGCAATGGAACTGGAAATTGCCTTTGACAAAGCCCAGGGACTTTATGCCAAATATGCGGCAGCTGACAGCAGCAAGCTGAGCTTTGGTGCAGTTGTTTTGAAAAATGGTGACGAAAACGCAGAACTGACAAAAGAAACCCAGGGCGCTACGGTTCTCTCTTTCACGGAAAAAACCGAGGATACTAAGAAAATTCTCTGTACAGCGGTGCTGCCGGTAGTGCAGGCGGACTATGAAAGCGCTTATTGCGTACGTCCCTTCGTGGAAGCAGATGGTATTTGCTTCTATGGGGATATGGGCACATATGTGCCGGCGCAGCTGGCAAAGGGCGCATATCTCAGCGCCACAAGCGAAACAGAAAAGGCGCAGCTTGCAGCAGCCTTTGCCGGCTGTGAGCATTTCACGGCAGCCGGAAGCAAGGAAGTAGCCTTTACCCTGTTCTCCGATTTTCACTACGTTGCGGGGATGTACCCGGCAACTATTTCCGACCTGAAAACGATTCTCAGACGCGCAGAGGATGCCAATGCCTCCTTCGTTCTGTCCGCCGGTGACTTTACCAACGATATGGCAGGCTCTCCGGAGCTGTACAATACCTACCGCAACTATGTGACCGCAGCAGGCAAGGTGCTGCCTGCCTACAATGTCTACGGCAACCACGAGCTGGAGTTTGGCAACTCTATGGAAACGGTCACCTGGACGCTGACCAATGACCAGTACACCGACCATACGGTGGTCTGGGGCACCGAGGATGGCAGCTTTGACGATTATATTGGCTACTATTACTTTGAAAGTGACGGCTTCCGGGTGATTGCATTGGACTCCGAGCACTCCTATAATCCCACCACCGGACAGTGGGAGCATAATCGCCCGGGTAGCAGTGGCGCACCCTCAGGCAACCTTTACAGTGGCTCTCTGGGACCGGTGCAGTTGTCTTGGCTGGAAAAGGTGCTGATGGATGCGGCAAGCAAGGACATTCCCTGTATTGTGGTTGCCCACGATGGCTTTACCGGCATGAACTGGGGAAATACTTCCCCGGATTCTGAGGCGGTACGGGCGCTCTACAAAAAGGCAAATACCGCCAATCCCGGCACAGTGCTGATGTCCATCAACGGTCATATCCATACCGACCATCAGGGCTGGAATGACGGCGTGTTCTATTTGGATACCAATACCGTGCGCAACAATTGGTGGCAGGAAACTGCGGTGGAGCATTACACCGACGAACACACCTTTATGTTCGAGGAATATGATACCGAGGGCAACCTGATTGCCACCTACCCCAAAAAGTACAGCGAGCTGACAATGGGCAAAAAGACATGGTTCTCGGAAGAACCCATCAGCTGTACAGTTACCCTGAGCGAATCCGGTGTGGTATCCATTGATGGTGTCAAGTCCCAGTGGGCATACGATGTTGTTCCCACAGCTGCCTCCACAGTTTCCGGTGTGGAGTGCGAGATTACCTCGGGTCTATTCTGGGATTGCGCCCGGGATGGACATCTGGAAAAGCGGATGACCACAGAAACAGAATACTATACTGCCTGCGCAAATGCCCAGTGTACATACGAATCGGCACCCAAAGCCCACAACGGCATACTGCTGCAGCTATCAGACGGCACAGTGCTTTTCCCGGCGGATACGGCTTCTGCTGTGGCAGCCCACCTGGAAAATCCGGATAGCTATTTAAAACTCTACGCAGACGGTTTGGTGTTTGCCCTGACAGAGAAGCAGACAGTCTGTATGGACTTAAACGGCAAGCAGGCGACCATCACCGGCAATGGTACACTCAAAGGCTTTGACAGCGCCAATGATGCGTATACAATCAGCGCAGGCGCTGCCACTGTTGCCGACACGGTCACGGTTCAAAAGGATGTGACCGTGGCAGGGAAGCGCTATATTGCCATCACTGAAGCTGGCAGCACTTCTTTCCACCGGCTGGAAATGGAAATTTGCGATGTTTCTCTGAGAACCTCCGCCTGCGGCATCTACTATCAGGCAAAGTTCAGCTGTGACAGTGTCCTTGCAAAGAAGGTCAGTGCCTACGGCGTTGCCCTCAGCGTATACAATATGCCCGGCGAGAACTTCCGGACGGAAATGGGCGATAATAACGTTTATACCGTCTTGACACCGGATGCAGACTTTGGTAACGGAACTGTTGCTACCTCCGGCGCAGTGTTCAACATTATGAAGACAACCACTGCAAAAACCAATGCAAAACGGGGCGGTATGCCCATCTATGCCAACGGTTATATGGTGGTGGACGGACAGGTTTTGGTCGCTGACAGGGGAAATATGAACAGAAAGGTCACCACAGAAGGCTTTACCGGTGTGGCAATGAGCCTGCTGGACGTACTCAAAGCTGTTGATAACAACTGGGCTTACTATACACAGAACGGGCAGGCAGAGGACGTAAAAGCGTTCTATGAAACCTGGGCGGACTACGGGATGAATGCCTGGGCTGACCAATTTGAGAATATTGGCTGAAAGCATTGAGGGATTATGGAAAAATACAATGATTTAAAAGTAGTATCTGAAAACCGGGAAAAGCAGCGGGCGTATTACATTCCCCATAATACGCTGGAAAGCGCAAAGACCAAGGGAAAGCACCAATCAGGCGCATACAAAAGCCTGAATGGCACCTGGGATTTTCAGTATTTGGAGAGCCCGCTGGACATTCCGGAGGATATCACTACGCTGACATTTGCGGAAACGTTGCCGGTTCCCGGCTGTTGGGAGTGCTACGGCTACGGACAAATTCAGTACACCAACAGTAACTATCCGTTCCCGTACGACCCACCCTACACCGAAGCTATGAACCCGGTGGGTGTGTACCGCAGAAGCTTTACTTGCGCCGCTACCGGCAGAACCTATCTGGTTTTTGAGGGTGTCAGCAGTTATTTGGAGCTGTATGTCAACGAGCGTTATGTGGGAATGAGCCGTGGCTCCCATTTGCAGGCGGAGTTTGATATTACGGATTTTGTCCGGGCAGGAGAGAATACGGTCACGGTGGTGGTATACACCTATAACGCAGAAAGCTATCTGGAGGACCAGGACCAGTTCCGCTACCACGGCATTTTCCGGGGTGCGTACCTGTTGTCCCGCCCGGAAAACCATATCCGGGATATTTACTTAAAGCCCCGCATTTCTGGCTCTGTAGAGGTAGAGGTCACCTTTGCAGGAGAGCCGCAGCCCTATGAATTTTTCTTCCTGCTGCCGGACGGAAGCCGGGTGCAGAATATCGAAAACCCGCAGCTTTGGTCAGCGGAAAAACCCAATCTTTACGATGCGGTGCTTGTCTGCAACGGCGAGTATATTTTGCGCTCCATCGGTTTCCGGACAGTTGCGACAAGCAGCAGGGGAGAATTGCTGATTAACGGCGTGTCTGTAAAATTAAAAGGCGTCAACCGTCACGATTCTCATCCACAATACGGCTGGACCGTTACTCAGGCGGATATGCGCCGGGATATCCTGCTTATGAAGCAGCACAATATCAACTGTGTCCGCACCTCTCACTATCCCAACCATCCGGAATTTTATGAGCTGTGCGACTATTATGGCTTGTATGTGCTGGATGAATGTGACATCGAGAGCCACGGTGTCAATAATGCTCTCGGCAATTCCCCGGCCTCTGCTCCGGAGATTGTGGACAATGAAAAGTGGCTGCCCTCTATGCTGGACCGGATGCAGCGTATGGTGCAGCGGGATAAGAATTTTCCCAGCGTGATTATGTGGTCTATGGGCAACGAAGCCCAGTTTGGCAAAAACTATGTAAAGATGGCGCAGTGGACAAAAAACTGTGACACCAGCCGACTTGTCCATTATGAACAGACGGTATTTCCCAAGCAATTCCAATACGGCTTGGACCAGCCTGCCATTCATCCCTGCGTGGATGTGGTCAGCCGTATGTACACCCCCATCGACTGCGTGGAACTCCACGGCAGCCTGACCGATGACCCTCGCCCCTATTTCCTGTGCGAGTATGCCCACGCTATGGGCTTGGGCCCCGGAGAACTGAAGGATTATTGGGACGTGATTTACAAGCACCCCCGGCTCATTGGCGGCTGCGTATGGGAGTGGTGCGACCACGCTGTGCAGGGGAAACAAGGCTACCTCTACGGCGGCGACAGCGGGGAATTTCCCCACGATGGCAATTTCTGCTGTGACGGTCTGGTGTTCCCGGACAGAACCCCCTCCACAGGTCTTCTGGAACACAAAAAGGTCATAGAGCCTCTGGCGGTCCGTTGTGTGGATGCCCAAAAGGGTTTGTTTGAACTGGAAAACCGCTATGATTTCTCTGATTTGGGGGAATTCTCTTTCCACTATCAGCTGAGAGTGGATGATATGGTGACCAAGCTGGGTAGTTTGGATATTCAGCTTGCCCCCCACGAAAAGAAAACCATTTCTCTTTCTTATTCGATGCCCCAAGGCTGCTCTTTGGGCGCTTATGTAGAAATCTATATGGACACCAAAGAGGCGACGGACTGGTGCGAGGCAGGTCATAACCTTGCCTGGTCGCAGTTTGCGCTGCCGGTGCCGGTGATTGAGGGAAAGAAAGTACATACTGCCCCACAGAGCGTGGCGGAAACCAAGCGGTATATCACGGTGACCACTGACCGCTACACCTTCACGCTGGACAAGGCAAGGGGAATGCTCACCTCTATCCGGAATGCCCAGGGCGAATGCCTGACACGTCCTGCAGACCTGATTTTGTGGCGCGCCCCTATTGATAACGACAGAAGAGAAAAGGAAGCCTGGAAAAAGGAGCATTTGCACAAAGCCTATTTTAAGGTGAGAACTGTTTGCGCCGGCAGCGAAAAAGAAAGCTATACTGTTCGTGTGGAGGGTGTCATCGGCGCCCCCAGCCGTGCGGGCATCTTCTTTGCCACAGTTGATTACATTTTTACCAATCAGGGCGTGCAGGTCTCTATTCATGCAGAAAAGAACGGAAAACTGCGGGAAATCCTGGAAGTCTACAGTGATTGGGCGGCAGAAATCGGCAGAACGCTGAAAGCTCCTGTTGGGGAAGTGCCCCGGTTTGCAATGCGGTTCCCACTTGCCAAGGAACTTGCGGATTTGGAGTACTTCGGCAAGGGTGACCGGGAGTGCTACATTGACTATCAGGAGCACGCAAAAATGGGTGTTTGGAAGTCTACAGCCGCACAAGAGTATGAGCCCTATATTATGCCCCAGGACTGCGGCAATCATATAGACGTCAAATACCTGAAGGTATCCGGGCAGGGAAGAAGTGTCTGCTTTGCTTCCGACACAAGCTTTGAGTTCTCGGCGCTTCCCTATACTGTGGAGGCGCTGGATGGGGCGCAGCATACCTTCGAGCTTCCGGAAAGTACAAGCACAGAGGTGCTAATCTGCTATAAAAACCGGGGTGTTGGCACTGCCAGCTGCGGACCGAACCTGAATGAAAAGTACCGGATAAAAGACGAAAACATTAAATTTTCCTTCTGCGTACAGTGATAATTTGCAAAAGACATCCCGGAAAAATTCCGGGATGTCTTTTGCGCTTCTTGACACAGACTACGCAATTTGGCATAATAAAGTGGAGCGAAAAGGTTAAGCATACACCTGAAAATGAAATGGAATTTATGAGATTGTTCTGCTATGCTATGCCTAGCAGGCAATCTGCTGGAGGAAATATGAAACATATGGAGCCGGTAGCGCCACGGATGGCGGATTTCGCTGTTGAGAATCTGAAATTTTATGAGCAGTTCTATTTTTGTAACGGCAGCGAGGTGAATTTTCTCACCAAGCCCCGGGTGCATCATGGGCTGCTGTATCTCAAAGCTTGTACCATTGACCTGCAGCTTCCCTCAGGGGAGGTAATTCGGGCGCAGCCCGGTGATCTTCTCTATCTTCCCAAGGGCTGTCATTACAGGTCCGTTTTCTCCCATGTTTCCGGCAGGGTACCCACAGTGCTTTTTAACTGCGATCTTAAGTTGGCGGGCAAGGACTTTGCCCTTGCAGATTCTATTCTGCGGATAACTATGAAACGGGTGAATGCGCTGGATGCTATCGTAGAAAAGGCAAGCGTCGTCAAAGATGCGCCCTTTGCGCTGAAAAGCTGTTTTTATGCGCTTCTGGAGCTGTGGCGGGAAGAAAGCACACAGGGAAACGTACCTGCCAGGAAACACACGTTGCTTGCACCGGCGGTGGAATACCTGACAGCCCACGCTGATGAAAATGTTCCGGTTGCGCTGCTGGCGCAGAAATGTCACCTGAGCGAAAGCTTCTTCCGGAAGAAGTTTTTGGAAGTCTATGGTGTTTCACCCAAGACGTTTATTCTTCAAAAACGTCTTGACCGGGCAAAAGCTTTGCTGGAATTGGGGGAACTCAATGTCAGCCAGGTAAGCGAGCTGCTGGGCTTTTCCAGTCCTTCTTATTTCTCACGGATATTTCATAAAAAATTTGGCACACCCCCGGTGGAGTGCCTGCAAAAATAAAAGGGGAGCAGTTATGGAAACAAAAATTGTAAAAAAAGACGGCATCAATCACATTTGCGTTGACGGCAAAATCATTGATTCCGTTGCGTTCAAGTCCTTTCGACCGACGCCCAATAACGTTGGGGACTTTTATAAGGCAGGGGTCAGAATTTTCCACGTGTATTGCTCCGGCTTGCGGTCCGGTATCAAAATGCCCTATTCCACATACGGCGAAACCTGGTTCGGCGACGGCGACTACCGCTTTGAAAATTTCGACCGGCAGATGGAGATGTTTATCCAGGCGGCCCCGGAAGCCTATTTGTTCATTAACCTGCACGTGGATGTGCGGCAGTGGTGGCTGGAGCAAAACCCCGGCAATGCGGATTCCTTTACCCACCTTTCCCAGATTGCGGGCAATGAAAAATGGCGCCGGGATACGGAAAACTATATCAAAGCATTTATTGAATATGCCGAGTCGAAATATGCCGATAGAATCATAGGCTACTGGCTGCTGGGCGGTTACACAACGGAGTGGTTCAGTCACCATGACAAGCAGGAGACGCACCCGGTGAAGCTGGAAGCCTTCCGCAAATATATGGGAGATCCCAATGTGGAGATTCCCAGTCTGGAGGAACTTACAAAGCCAAATGAGCAGATTTTCCTGGACCCTGTCAAGGATAAGCTGATTATTGACTACCAAAAATTCCACGCAAAGCTGATATCCGACCTTGTTCTGGGCTGCTGCAAGGCAGCAAAAGAAGCTCTGGGCTTTCAAAAGCTGGTGGGTGTCTTCTTTGGGTATATTATGGAGCTGCAGTGGAGAGGCTCGATGTGGAATTACGGGCATATTGACCTGGACCGGGTGAACGAAAGTCCTTATGTGGACCTGATTGCAACCCCCACCTCTTACCGCTTCCGCCTTTACGACGATGGCTCTGCCTATATGATTTTGGCGGATTCCCTTGCCCTGCACGACAAGGCGTACTTTGCGTCCTTTGACAATCTCACCTTCCTGACACCCACGGCGCTGGATGACCCCCGCAGACTCTGCAATGACCCGGAAACCAGAGAGGCAATGGCAGCGCTGCAGTCCAATTTTGGTCGTAAGGACCTGCTGAACACCCGGGAGAAAACCATCCACGGTATGCGCCGGGAGATGATGAGCCGGCTTGCAAAACGGTGCGGAACCTGGTGGTTTGATATGCTGGAGGGCTGGTACTATGACGACGGGCTGATGGAAGAGGTAGCCAAGCTGGTGAAAAATTCTGCCTCCCTTCTGGAAAAGCCGAAGCACTCCAATGCGGAGATTTGCGTTTTTGTAGGCGCAGAGCCGTTGTATTTTGTGAATAAAACCAGCGGAATCAACGATGAGTCCCTGTGCTATCAGCGTGGACCCCTCAGCCGTATCGGCGCCCCCTACGATTTGTTCTCTATGAGCGATTTGCAGCGGGTGGATAAGGAGCAGTACAAGCTCTTTATTTTCCTGGATGCCTACAGCCTGCGTGAGGACGAGCGCACTTACATAAATGAAACACTGAAGGGCGGCGGACGCTCCTTGCTGTTCGTGGGTCCCTGCGATTATATTAACGAAGACGGTGTAAGCGAGGAAAGAATGTCCGCCCTGTGCGAGATGGAGATTGGGCTGCTGGAAAAGGACGAGGCGCAGATTCGTGCGTTCAATTCCCAGTACGGCTACGGCGATGCCAAAAACCCCACACCCTTCGTCAGTGCAACGGATGTCCGTGTCCTCGGCAGATTTTCCGATTCCCGCAAATGCGCATTGGCTGTGAAGGAAAATGCCGATTACAACGTATTTTTCAGCGCTCTTGGCAATCTGTCCCACGAGGTTTTGCGTGGGATTGCCAAAATGGCAGGTGTGCATATTTACGTGGAGGAAGGCGTGTTCACCTATATCAATGATACCGTGGCAGGTGTTTATAACACCAATGCGGCAACCACCGAGATTACACTTCCGGCAGACGGCGAATACACCGAGCTGTTCAGCGGCAAAACCTATCAGACCCAAAACAAAAAGGTGGTTTTACCCACCGATGAATGCCCGGCCCAAATGCTGGTACTGAAATAATCAAAAAAGAACGGATGGAAAACCATCCGTTCTTTTTTGTTATTTTACAGGAAATCGTAGTTCAGTTTTACCGGCTTGCCGGTTTTGGAGGATTCCACCATTGCCATACAGGTATAGGCAGTGATTGCGCCTTCCACACCGGGGCAGGAGCTTTCACGACCTTCCAAAATGGCGGCGCAGAATTCTTCCACCTCAGCGGTGGTATTGTGACCCTTGGAGGCGTTGGGAATGTGCACCCGGATTTGCTGCTGGTTCAGGTCCGCAAACATAGGCTCATCGGATACCTTGTCCATATACAGATAGGTGCCGAAGGTGTCCTTGTATAAGGTGCCCTTGGTGCCATAGACGACGGTGCGGTCGACCTGGGGACGCTTGGCACCGATGGAGCAGAACATTTTACCCAGTACGCCATTGGGGAACTTGATGGAAGCCACCGTGCAGTCATAAACAGGCCAATCGGTGAGAACCTTGTTGCTGGAGTATGCGAATACTTCTTCCGGGTTGCCGGCAATGCAACGGAGCAAATCCACGGCGTGGCAACCACCGCCGATGATGCCGTGCCGGTCCGGGTCACGGCGCCAGCCGGTGGAACCGGGGATTTTGGAGTAGTCGTGGGCGTATTCGGACTCCACATAGAAAATCTCGCCCAGCTTGCCGCTTTTCACAATTTCGATAATCTTCTGCGCGGCGGGGTTGAACCGGGCAACCTGACCGATCATCAGCATAGCGCCGGACTCCTTGCTTGCGTCAATCATTGCCTTGCAGTCAGCGGTGTTCAGCGCCATAGGCTTTTCGCAAAGAACAGGCTTACCGGCTTTCAGGGCGGCAACGGTAACCTCCCGGTGCGCCTGATCGTTGGTGGCAACGATGATGGCATCCACATCATCCCGAGCCAGCAGCTCATTGTAATCCGTATAGTGGGGAACGTCTGTTACTCGGAATTTCTCATCGTGCTGATGCAGGCGGGTCTCGTCAGGCTCCGCCAAGCCGACCAGCTCTGCGTTGTAGGCTTCGGTAACGCCCTTCATATGCATTCTGGAGAAGGAACCGATGCCAATGATACCAATTCTGACTTTCTTGTTCATAGTAAACGCTCCTTTTTGTTATTTTGCAAAGTCATAGTTCAGGGTAACCGGCTTACCGGTTTGTGATGCTTCCACAATAGCCATACAGGTATAAGCGGTGATGGCACCGTCCTTGCCGGGGCAGGGAACAGGCTTATCCTCGATAATTGCCTCACAGAAATCTGTGATTTCTCCCAGAACATTGTGGTCATTTTTCTGTACCGGAATGGGGATTCTGACCTTAAACTGGTCCTTGATGTCCAGCGTGTCGGAGAAATGCTCCGTAAACAGGTCAATGTTGGACCGGGTGAACACCAGGGTGCCCTTGGTGCCGTAAACGCTGGTCTGTCTGGTAGCGCTGCGCTTACAGCCGATAGAGGACATGACCTTGCCGATGACGTTGTTGGGGAACTTGAAAATGGCAACGGAGCAGTCATACACCGGCCAGTCTGTCAGGCACTTGTTATTGGAATATGCGCTGAGCTCAATGGGATTGCCGGCAATGGAACGGAGCAAATCTACAGCGTGGCAGCCGCCGCCAATAATGCCGTGGCGCGCGGGATCCATCCGCCACTGGTTGGTGCCGGGAATTTTGGAATAATCGTGAGCGTATTCGGACTCAACATAGTAAATGTCACCGATGACGCCGTCCTTAATCATCTGCACAGCCTTGCTGCATACGCCGTCGTAGCGGGTAACCTGACCCACCATCAGCTTCTTGCCGGTTTCTTTTTCTGCTTCGATCATAGCAATACAGTCTTCCATGGTCAGCGCCATAGGCTTTTCGCACAGAACATGCTTGCCGGCGCGTAACGCGGCGACAGTCAATTCCTTGTGCGCCTGGTCGTTGGAAGCGACAATGACGGCTTCAATATCGTCCCGTGCCAGCATTTCGTTGTAGTCGGTGTAGTGATCCAGATGTGCAACCTTGAACTTTTCGTCGTGCTGATGCAGGCGGGTTTCGTCCGGGTCAGCCAGCGCAACCAGCTCTGCGTTGACGGCATCCAGAGCGCCCTTGATGTGTAGCCTGGAAAAGCTGCCAATGCCAACAATACCAATTCTGACTTTTCTTTGCATGGTGATTTCCCTTCCTGTTATAAAAATAGTGTCCTTTTGAAAATGCTGCTTGTTTTCAAATGTTCGATATGTTATAGTTACAAAAAGACCTTACAGCTTGATTATAACAGCTACGCAAGAAATAACAATACAGGAATGTGTGTTGTTTTCTTCAATTTGTTGGGAGGTTCCCTATGCTTATCAAAAGAGATGAAAAGTATTCAGAAAGCGTGTTCCTATATTCCTGCGTAAGGGATATACCCAAACACGGAGGCAAATGCGGACCTAGCGTGCGCAATGTCTATCTTTTGGAGCTCTGCACGCAAGGCTATGGTTCTGTGGTGATTAACGGCTGCGAATTTCCCATTTGCCCGGGGGATGGCTATCTGCTGTTTCCGGGGGACAGGATTACCCATACTGCAGACAAGGACAATCCCCGCAGGGGCTATTGCTGCGTTCTGGGTGGTATGTCTTTGGGAAAATTTGCGGCAGAAATGGGAATAACCTCTTCGCAGCCTTATATTCCCAGGCAGGCGGTAGGTGAGGTTGCGGAATATATGAAGCTCTTGACTGAGGATGATAGCCCGGATGATCCCGGAAAGGAGCTCCGCCGGCTGGCCCGGGTGTATGATATGCTGGGGGCAATGCTGCGCTATGCCGGCAAGCCCGATCGGGACGGCTGGACAGAGCGAATCCTGGGCTTGATTGAAGCGCGGTATCATGAGCCCATTACCGTACGGTGGCTGGCGCAGCAGGTGTCAATGGAACGGAGTTATTTTTCTGTGCGGTTTAAGGAAAAAACCGGCTACGCTCCCGGTAGCTATCTGACCGCTGTCCGGGTGGAAAAAGCCTGTATTTTGCTGTGTGAAACCAATGAACCCGTTGCAGAGGTGGCTGCTGCTGTGGGACTGGACACCCGGAATTTTGCCCGGATTTTCAAGCAGCGCACCGGAAAAACACCCCGGCAGTACCGGGAAACACACCGAAAAGAATCCTAAATCCGTAAAAAGGGGCTATCCCACTAATACAAGACCTTTCAATATGGATTGTAGGGACACCCGTCCCCGGGTGTCCGAAACACAAAAATAGCACAAAATCTGCGCAAAGTGTACAGATTTTGTGCTATTTTTTATGTTTGTTGCGGTCACCTCAGGAGAGGTGACCCTACAAAATGTTTTGAGACAGCCCCTTTGTTAAATTTCAATCAGCTCGTATTCCCGGGAGCCGTAGCCGTGCTGGGCGGCAGCTTCGATGGTATGAATGCCATGGCGGCTTTCCAGCCGCTTCAGGAAATGGTCCCGCCCAATATCCTTGGAAGCATAGATAAGGTCCACACAGGCCTGGTCCAGCGCCACCGGGTCTAAGGAGGACAATATGCCGATATCCTTCATACAGGGGTCTTCCGCCTCAGCGCAGCAGTCGCAGTCAACAGACAAATTAGCCATCACATTGATATAGGCAAGCTTGCCCCGGAACAGTTCAATGACTGAGCCGGCTGCATCCGCCATAGCCTCCAGAAACCGGTCCTGGGGCGCCATATGCTTCCAGACAATTGCCGGGTCTGCGGTAAATCCGGCAGAGTGGATATGGGCTTTGCCGCTGCTGGAGGCGCAGCCGATGGCCAGCTGTTTCAGCGCACCGCCGTAGCCACCGGCAGGATGCCCCTTAAAATGCGCCAGCACCAGCATGGAATCGTAGTTTTGAATGTTCTTACCCACGAAATTCTCCCGGATGGCAATGCCGTTCGGAATTTCCAGCCGCAAATCCGGACCCTCTGCGTCCAGAATATCCACGTCAAAGCATTCTGACCAGCCGTGGGTAAACATCAGCTTTTTGTGCTTTTCCGTGGTGTTGCGCTCACCTTTATAGGCAGTATTGGTTTCTACCACAGTGCCCCGGACCAAATCCATTACGCTCTTCCAGAATTCCGGACGGAAAAAATTCTGGTTTCCCGCCTCACCGGAGTGCACCTTTACAGCAACCTTGCCGGGCAGGGTTACCTCCAGTGCCTGATACATCTTCACCACCGCCTCCGGGGTGATGGCTTTGGTAAAATATACTTTCGATTTCATAAGCGCCTCCACATTAAACCGTTGTTTCCTCCGGCATTTTTAACTGCCGGGATTTGTACAGCTGATACATTTCTTCTGTTGCCATCCGGGTTTTTGCCACTACGTCGCAGCCCTTGGGGAAGCAGTGATACCGGATTTCGTTGGTGCCGATACCAATCATATCGCCGATTTCATACCAGTAATAATCCGCATACAGGCTGTAGCTGCCTTGGGGCTTTTGGTGGTACTCCAGCCGTCCGTCGCAGCCTGTCAGGTGGAAGCCTGTGAGGTCGTGGACCAGCCGACCCTCGCCTACGTGATACAAGCACTTGTGGTCCACCATCATTACAATATCCACGTCAACATCCAGCAGGTATTTACCATCCAAAATCTCCTGACGCAGCTGCTGCCGCTGCCAGGCATTCCAGTCCGGAACGTGGGTAAAGGCGCTGTCGCCGTCGGCAGCTTGCAAAAAGCCCTGAGGCGTCAGTTCATAGGTTTTTCCGCAGCTGCCGCAGGAAAGAGTCGTGCCCTTGCCTAGCATTTGTCCTTCTGTGTTGCAGTGGGGGCAGCGGTAGAGAATGCGGTTCAGACCGTCTGCCCGGAAACCGTCGTGAATTTCCAGCCCGGTTTCCTGCTGATAGCGCCACTGGTCAAAGCCAAAGGCTTCGTCCAGCCCATCAGAGAGTTCCTTAACACTTAAATTCTGTACTTCTTCCCGGGTGTACAGACACCGCACTTTGGCAGAAACGGGAACACCCTTGCGTACCTGTAGCTGATTGTACAGGGGATTGCGGTTGAATGCGCCAAAGGTTTCGATCATCAAAACCGGCACATCCAGCTTTTTCAGCAGCACGCCCATTTTTCTGGGCAACTGCGTTGCCCGGCCGTCAAAGGAATAGCTTGCCTCCGGGTACATCAGAATGCTGCTTTTCTTTTCCTTCAGGCAGTAGGTCATATCCTTGATTAAGGACACATCCGTTACAAATTTCTGGGTGGGGATGCAGCCGATGGTGTACATCAGCCAGCTCATCAGTCCCCCCATACCCACAAAGGCATCGGTGGTGCATACAATGTTGATAGCCCGTGGGAAAAGAATCCGGTAGGCAATGGGCATATCCAGAAAGCAGGAGTGGTTCATTAGTATCAGGCAGGGTTCTTTCTTACCTACCAGCTCCATACGCTCTTTCGTATAGGTAAACTTAGTGCCGGAGAGGGAAAACACGGACAAAATCCGGATCAGCGTCCGCCAGAACATCCCGGGCTTTCTGGGCTGTTTGTGCGTTGGTCTGGGGAGCGCCATAACCTTGTCATAGTCCATAATTTTAAATGTATTTTTCATAGATGAGTAACCTCAAAACTCTGTTTTTATTTCAATAACAGTATAAAACACAGTTATTTTCTTGTCAATAAAAATGATATGTGTTTGAATTCCAACATACATATTTGTTATCACGTGGTATAATGCTTTCAGAAAGCAAAGGAGGTTGATTTTATGGTTATTGAAGGTTGCCAAGGAAAACCCAGAACCCCGACGATTATTGAAAAAAGATGTCCCAACTGCGGACATGAAATAGAGATGTTCTCTATCGACACGCAGATGCCCTGTGAGCACTGCGGTTTTGTGGCATACAACGATACCCTCAGCTGCGTGCAGTGGTGCGCCTATGCCAAGCAATGTGTAGGTGAGGAAATGTACAACGCAATGATGGAAATTGCCGCCAAGCAGAAAAGGGAGAGAGAAAATGAAAAGAAGAATCATTGAAATAGACGAAGAGAAATGTAATGGCTGTGGGGCTTGCGCCGAAGCCTGCCACGAAGGTGCCATTGGCATGATAGACGGAAAAGCAAAGCTTTTGCGGGATGATTACTGCGACGGTCTGGGAGATTGCCTGCCGACGTGTCCCACCGGCGCCATCCGCTTTGTGGAACGGGAGGCGGCTGCCTATGACGAAGCGGCTGTGAAAGCCAATATGGAAAAGAAAAAAAGCCCATGCCCCTCGGGAGGGTGTCCCGGTGCGGCATCCCAAGCCATTTTAAGACAGACTGCCCCGGAAAACTATGCCCCCGGTATTTCTCAGCTGCAGAATTTCCCGGTGCAAATCAAGCTGGCTCCCGTGCAGGCGCCTTACTTTGACGGCGCAAAGCTGCTTGTCGCCGCCGATTGTACCGCCTATGCCTATGCCCGGTTCCACGAGAATTTTATCCGGGGCAAGGTGACCCTGGTGGGCTGCCCCAAGCTGGACAGCGTGGATTACAGCCAGAAGCTTGCCCAGATTATTCAGAATAACGATATCCAAAGCGTTACCGTTGTCCGTATGGTGGTGCCCTGCTGCGGCGGTCTGGAATTTGCGGTGAAGCAGGCGCTGCAGCAAAGCGGCAAATTCATTCCCTGGCAGGTGGTGACCGTTGGGATTGACGGCACAATTATGGATTGAAAAACAACAAACCTGTGTTATAATAAAGAAAAACAAAGGAGTAGGCTATGGAGCAGTATTTGTTCATCCTGCGAAACAGTCCCTTTTTCCAGGGGATGACCGAAGACGAAATATTGTCCGTTTTACACTGCGTCAATGCCACAGTGCACCGCAAGAAAAAGGACGAATATATCCTCCGGGTGGGCGACAGCACAGAGGCTATGGGACTGGTGCTGCGGGGCTCGGTGCTGTCTGTGCAGGAGGACCTGTGGGGGCACCGTAATATTATGCACCGTATCGGTCCGGGAGAATACTTTGCCGAGTCCTTTGCAGTCACTCCCGGCAGCGTGCTCAATGTAAGCGTGGTGGCGGAAACGGATACGGAAATCATGCTTTTGAATATGCGAAATCTTTTGCACACCTGTCCCAAGGCTTGCGCCCACCACAACCGGCTGATACGCAACCTGGCCTCGGTGATGGCAAGCCGCATTATGAACCTGAACGAGAAGATTACCCATATGGCAAAGCGGAGCACCCGGGAGAAGCTGCTGTCATACCTGTCTGCCGAGTCTATGCGTCAGGGAAAGCTCTCCTTTTCCATTGCCTATGACCGGCAGCAGCTGGCGGATTACCTCTGTGTGGAGCGGGCTGCTATGTCTGTGGAGCTGAGTAAGCTTCAGAAGGAAGGGTTTCTAAAAACCAACCGGAACCACTTTGAACTTTTTGCCGATAGAGGAGAATATTTATGAATTTTATGGAAATTGCCAAGGCGCGGCAGTCCTGCCGCAGCTATGATGCGGACAGAGCAGTGGAAGAAGACAAGCTCACTTCCATTTTGGAAGCGGCGCAGCTTTCGCCTTCTGCCTGTAACGGTCAGCCCTACCATTTTACCCTCTGCCGGGGCGAGACCGCAAAGGCGGTTGCCAAGGCCTGTCAGGGGATGGGTATGAATAAGTTTGCCGGGGATGCCCCGGTGCTGTTGGTGATTTCCGAGGAGTCCTACTGTAAAACGGCAGCCCTGGGCGCAAAGCTCAAGGGCAATGACTATCGCTCCATTGACATCGGCATTGCCGCTGCCTATATTACCGCTGAAGCAACCGCCCAAGGCTTGGGAACCTGTATCCTCGGCTGGCTGGACAGCGATAAGATTCAGGGAATTTGCAACCTGAAGGGCGAAGTCCGGCTGGTCATCACCATCGGCTATGCCAAAGCGGAGGATAAGCTCCGTCCCAAAAAGCGCAAAGAAATTTCGGAGCTGGTAAGCCAATTCTAACAAAATATAACCTCCGGAATGGTTACCATATAAAAAAGCAGGTGTGCGTATGGAGCTTTTGCAACTGAAGTATTTTAAAACCGTGGCGGAAAAGGGGAAAATATCCGATGCTGCCCAGGCGCTGTTTATTTCTGCGCCGGCGCTGAGCACTTCCATTGCCCGGCTGGAGAAGGAGCTGGGGGTAAAGCTGTTTGACCGCAGCAACAACCGGATTGTGCTCAACCGCAACGGACATATCCTTTTGCGCTATGTAAATCAAGTGTTTACGACGCTGGACTGCGCAAAGACGGAATTGCACCAAAGCGCTATGCTGCAGCAACAGCATATTTCCATTGCCAGCGTTGCCAGCACCCAATGGGTCGATATGATTACTGCATTCTCTCAGGAGCATCCACATTTCACCCTTTTGTGCACCAGCGTGACCCGGGCAGGCTTGCTCAACGGGGATTTTTCCGCCCAGTATAGTTTCTTGCTGGCGGCAGAGGATGATGTGCCGGAGATTTACAGTGAAAGGCTGGACAGTGCCCTTTTGTTTGAGGATCATCCGGTGGTTATGGTACATAAGGACCATCCCATTGCCGGTCAAAAAGCGGTGGCGCTGGAGCAGCTCCGTGACGAAACCTTGTTTTTGCCTTTGCAGGATTTTCCCCTGTATGACCATCTGGTAAAGCTGTTTGCCAATTGCGGGATGCCGTTTCCTGCAGGAAATGCCTACTCCCACCTGGCAACCCAGCAAATGACTGCCCAAGGGTTGGGTGTTGCCTTTGCCACCTCCCATACTGCACTGGCAAACCCCCAGCAGCTGCGCTACGTGCCCATAGCGGATGCTTACAGTCCCTGGCGCAATCGGCTATACTGGCGAAAGAACCAGTCGCTTACCCCGGAGGAAGCGTGCTTTCAGAAATTTATTCTAAATTATTATCATCCATAATTCAAAACGCTTGCATAAAGTTTCAGTTATGCAAGCGTAAATTTTTTATAGTTGCCAATCCGGTTTTTTGGTGGTATAACTATGGAAGAATATAGGAGAGATTGTTTATGCCAACAGAAAAGAAAAAACTGGATTACAAGTGGATAATTCTTGTGCTGTGCGTGATGATGAACTTTGTTTGTCTGGGGTTTTGCAGCAGTAACAAGGGAATATATCTGGCGGCAATTACCGATGCGCTGGGGATTAAGCGCAGTTTATTTGCTATCAATGACAGTTGCCGTTTTATTGCCTCGGCGGTGGTAAATCTGTTTTTTGGCGCGTTGATTGTCAAGGTGGGCATCCGCAAAATGACCGGCATTGGGTTTGTCTGTACTGCCTTGGCGATGGTGCTGTATGCGGTGGCGGAAAATGTGCTGGTGTTTTATATCGGCGGAACCTTCCTGGGCATCGGGCTCGCCTTTACTACTACCAGTATAACCGGAACCATCGTGCGCCGTTGGTTTCATAAGGACATTGGCAAATACACAGGGATTGTATTTGCCTCCAACGGCGTTGGCGCAGCGCTGGCTTCCCAGATTGCGTCTCCGATGATTCATCAGGAGGGCAATCCCTTCGGTTATCGTCAGGCTTATTGGGTTGTGGTTGCCATTGTGGTGGTTACGGGTATCCTTGTGGTGGCGCTGTTGCGGGAAGAACCCAAGGAAAGCTTAACTGCATCGGCGGCGGTAAATAGCAAGCGCCGCGGCACGGACTGGTATGGCATCGATTTTTGCGCGGCGAGAAAAAAGACTTACTTTTATCTGGCGGCAGCAGTGGTGCTGATCAGCGGTGTTTGTCTGCAGGGTATCAGCAGTGTATATATTGCCCATCTGACGGATATCGGTATGCGTCCGGAATTCACCGCAGCCCTTGCCAGTCTATTCGCATTATTGCTCACCGCATCCAAGCTGCTGGTTGGCTGGATGTATGACCGGTTCGGAATCTCCACGGTTATGGTGGTTTGCCCCCTTGCGGCAGTAATTGCCCTGGTGCTTTTGGCAATTCTGGGGGCTACGCCCGGCGGAATGGCGCTGGCGGTGCTGTTTGCGGTGCTGTTTGCCGTGTCTATGCCCCTGGAAACCCTGGTGATACCGCTGCTGGTGAACGATTTGTTCGGCTCCGTAGCCTTTGACAAAATGCTGGGTATTTTTTCTGCAATCAATTATGTGGGCTATGCTCTGGGGGCGCCGGTTGCCAACCTGAGCTATGATATTTCCGGCTCGTACAAGTTTGCTCTGCTGCTCAGCAGCGTGTTTATGCTTCTTGGTTGTCTGGCATTCCGCTTTGTACTCAAAGAGGTAGCCCGGATGAAAATACAACAACAGGTGAAGGAAAATTAAGTATGTGTAATATTGCAGGCTACGCAGGAAACAAACAGGCTGCGCCCATTCTTTTGGAGATGCTGCGCAAACAGGAGCTTTATGATGGCGATATGAGTACCGGTGTTGCTACCATCCATGAGGGTAAGCTGTACTACCAGAAAGTCGTGGGCAACGTAGATAACTTCATCAAGAATGTGGACCTTTCGCTGTTGCCCGGTACCATTGGTATTGCCCATACCCGCCCCGGCGGTGCCGAAAACGGCATTGCGCCCCATCCGTTTATTTCTATGGATAAGCGGACTGCGCTGATCACCAATGGCACGACGCCTGCAACAACGTACTGCTCCAAGTGGGATGAGGGCGTAGACCTGTTGGACCGGAACGGATATGTTTTTATCCACCAGAATTCCAATAAATCCGGAAGAAGCCCAAAGCTGTCCCGGAACGGTCATTATGCCAATCCTGCAGAGGCGCGGGTGCATCTGGCGGACTATTATATGAAGCAGGGCAAAACACCCACCCAGGCGCTGGCGCTGACTTGCCCCTGGATGTACTCCGATAACGTAACGGTGATGATTACCGAAAATGCCCCGGACCAGATTAATTTGCTGCGTACCACCCGTCCCATGGTCTGCGTAATGGAAAAGGACGAAACCTATATTGCCACCACACGCTTTGCTTTGCCGGAGGAGCTGACGGTGGAAGCCTTTGACTTGCCGCTGTTCTATGCCATTGCGGTCAAGTGTGACGGCATTACCGTGACCAAGGACCGAATGAATGCAGAGCCGGTTATGGAAATGACCCCCTATACCTATGCCGAAAGCTACAAGCGCATCGAAGCGCTTTTGAAGTCTGAGAAAGCGCCGCTGTACTTTGACCAATTGGAGTTTGCCATCGGCGATATGCGGGACCTGTGGCCGGATAACCACACCTGTGTCCAGCATGCACGGCTGGTGTATGACCTTTTGTGGCAGTTTGACCGGGAGGGCAGGCTGAAACGGGAAATCCGTGTGCAGGAACGTCCGGACGGAACACGCCGCCGCTACTATATGTGGCTGGAAGATTAAAAGACCAGAGGGTCAAAGAACCGCCAAACCGTCAAAACACAGTTATTATAAAGAGTAAAAAAGGCTCCCTTGTGTAAAGGGAGCTGGCAAAAATCTTTGATTTTTGACTGAGGGATTGTAAAAACTGCTTGCTGCGCAAGGTGTTTTGACTTACTGCACAACTCGGACCTTACCGTACCTATGTACGCCTACAGGTTCGAGTTGTTTGTCTTTGGCGCTTCTATGACCTCTGTCAAATTGATAAAATTTTATGAAAACCGAACAGGAGGGTTCTCAAGTAGAACCCTCCTGTTGTGTTTTTTAGTGTGCTTCAATCCATTCTTTATACCAGTAAGCAGAGTCTTTTAGAATGCGCTCCTGGGTTTCAAAGTCAACATACACAAGACCAAACCGATCTGCATAGCCGCAGATCCACTCAAAGTTATCCATAAGCGACCAGTGGAAGTAGCCATCCACCGGCACGCCGTCGTCGGTGGCTTTTTCCAACTCCAGCAAATATCTGTGCAGGAAATCAATGCGGTTGGGGTCGTGAACCTTGCCGTCCAGAGAAACGGTGTCATGACAGGACATACCGTTTTCTGTAATGTAAATGGGAACACCGTACCGTTCATACAGGAACCTTGGACCCCAGCGCAAAGCCTCAGGAGTCACCGGCCACTGAATGGCAGTCTTGGGAAAGCCGGGCTTGCGGGGAACGAATACAGGCTCGCCGTCTTCGCCTGCCATAACCTCCTTGCCGTTGTAGACGTTCTGACCGTAGAAGTCAATGGGCTGGCTGATCAGCTTCATATCTTCCTCGGTAATTTCGGGGAGACATTCCTTGTACATCTCCAAACCGTCCTCCGGGTAGCGACCTAAGAACACAGGGTCACACCACCAGGAAATACTCCACAGGAAATTGCCGTTATTCAAAGGCGGACAGGCAAAGAACGCTTTACGCGTGGCGGCAATGTCCTCGGGGGATTCTGTTTTGGGGTAGAGAGAAGAACCGGTGGGTGCATAGCCGATTTTAATGGGCTGCTTAGCATTTGCCCGCATCGCAATGACCGCCGCGCCGTGGGCTTTCAAAACATTGTGGCAAATCTGAAGGATTTCTTTGCGAGACACCTTTAAGCCGGGGGCATCAAGACCTGTATAGTATCCCAGTCCCACAAAGCACTGGGGCTCGTTAAAGGTAATGAAGTTCTTAACCCGGTCAGAGTACAGCTCTACCACCTTTGCGGCATAGTCGGCAAACCACTGTATGCTGTCGTCGTTGAGCCAGCCGCCCTTCTTCTGCAGCTCGTAGGGGTAATCCCAGTGGAACAGAGTCACATAAGGCTCAATGCCGTTTTCCAGCAGCAGGTCAAACAGGTCGGAATAGAACTTGACGCCCTTTTCGTTAATCTCGTCCACACCGTTGGGGAAAATACGTGACCAGCAGATAGACAGACGGTAGGCGCGAATGCCCATTTCCTTCATCAGCTTGACATCCTCACGGAATCTGTGATAATGGTCGCAGGCAACATCGCCGGTAGAATTATCCTTTATGTGCTTGGGCTCGTGGGTAAACACATCCCACACGCTCAGACCTTTGCCGTCCTCATTCCAGGCGCCCTCGATCTGATAGGCGCTGGTGGAAACACCCCAGACAAAATCCTTCTGAAATGCCATAATAATCTCCTCCTGTTTTCACAGAAAACGCTTCTAGTGATAGCATAGCACGAAACTTGGAATTGTCAAGCAAAGTGTTGGAGTACGCAAGCAAAAATTTGCAATGGATTTGTTTCTGTGCTATACTAAACAAAAGAGGTGAACTACTATGAAAAAGCTAATTTTACTGTTTTTTGTAATGCTTTTTTTGACCGCCTGCGGGCAAACTGAGGAAAACAGACAGGAGGCTACCTATATGAATATCACAGCAGCTGAGGCGAAGGAAATAATGGACAGGCAGAAAGACTATATTATTCTGGATACCCGCACACAGGCGGAGTATGAGGAGGGACATATCCCCGGCGCCATCGTCATTTCTCACGATGAGGTTTTGGAAAAGGCAGAAAGTGTGCTGACAGATAAAAACCAACTGATTTTGGTCTATTGCCGCAGCGGACGACGCAGCAAGCTGGCAGCAGAAGACCTGGTAAAGCTAGGCTATACCAACATCAAAGAATTCGGCGGCATCATCGATTGGCCCTATGAGGTAGAGTGATGTTAGAAACAAAAAGATTGATACTCCGTCCGTGGCAGGAAACGGATGCACAGAGCCTTTATGAATATGCAAAAGACCCGGATGTAGGACCTCCGGCGGGTTGGCCGCCTCATACAAGCGCAGAAAACAGCCGTGAGCTTATCCGCAATGTGCTGTCTGCGCCGGAAACCTATGCCGTGTGTTTGAACGGAAAAGCTATCGGCAGTGTGGGACTGAAGCTGAAAGGCTACACCGATATGACCCACCGGGAGGACGAGTGCGAGCTAGGCTACTGGATTGGTAAGCCTTTCTGGGGTCAGGGCCTGATACCGGAAGCCTGCCGGGAACTGCTAAAATATGCTTTTACAGAATTAAAAATGCGGGCAGTGTGGTGCGGTTATTACGAGGGGAACGAAAAATCCCGCCGTGTGCAGGAAAAACTGGGCTTTATCTACCACCACACCACCCAGAATGTGGATGTGCCGTTACTAAACGAAATCCGCACCGGTCACACATCCTTGCTTACAAAAGAACATTGGGAGAAAATCCAATAAGCGCAATAAAGGCCCCCTCTGACGAGGGGGCTGGATTTTTGCGCAGCAAAAAGACTGGGGGAGAGAAAGGCTTATTTGATGGCTTGTTTGAACAAACCGTGACGGTTGCAGTAGTAATACACATAGCCTCTGCCACGTAGCTGTAGTCTGGTTTCTGCATTGCCCTCCGGGTAGAATTTCACCATTTGCAGCCGGTCCGCGGTGACATAGGCGGCGAAGGAAATATAGTGCTGCTTGGTCATTGGGTGGGAGATAGAGAGGAAATGCTCATCTTCCACTTTTTCAATAGTGACATCCTCGGCTTCTTCCGCCTCCAGTGCAGGCAGGGTGATACCGCAGCAGCAGACTACCGCATCGCCCATACTGTGCAGCACATTTCCGCAAACGGGACACACATAGAATTTCGACTTGAGCATATTGGCAGAAATGTTTTTGTTGATAATGTGCTCTCCATTCATCAGTTCAATCACAGAAATGCCCAATGCCTGCGCCAACGGCTGCAGCAGGGAAATGTCCGGCAGACCTTTTGCGGTTTCCCATTTGGAGATGGTCTTGCTACTGACGCCGATTTTTTCGGCAAGCTCAGCTTGCGTCAAATGGCAGCCTTCCCGCAGTTGCCGGATGGTAGCGCCTGTCACATAAGTATTCATATTTTCACGCCCTTTCTGCCGGTAACATACCACAAAAACGCCTGCCGGGCAACCTATGCTCCGTAGACAGATTGGGAGATTGCTTTTTTTGCTTGGATTTGGTAGAATGTATTGGTAAAACAAAAGGGAGTGTTACTATGCAACTGAAGACAAAAGAAAAACTGTTATTTTTACTGGGCTTGGCAATCTGCTTTGCTGTGGCGGGCGTGTCTGTGTTTCTGGAGGAGATAATCCCCGGAGGACTTCTGGGTGCTTCCATCATTGCCCTGTTTATGGGCACCATTATCAATAGCTTTTTTCACCCGGCGTGGATACAGCCTGCCCTGAAATTCACCTCCAAAAAGGTGCTCAAGGGCGCAATTATCCTGCTGGGCGCGTCGTTGTCCGTAAGCAAGGTTCTGCAGGTGGGACAGCAGACCTTTTTTGTGATGCTTTTTACCTTTGCTATGTGCTTTGGCGGCGGCTTTTTTGTGCGGAAGCTTTTTGGCTTGAACTGGAAGCTGAGCAATCTGATTTCTGCCGGTACCGGAATTTGCGGCGGCTCTGCCGTAGCTGCCATTGCCCCGGTGATTGATGCCGACGACAAAGATATTGCCTTTGCAATGTCCTCCACCTTCCTGTTTGATATGGTGATGATTGCCCTGTACCCACTGATGGGTATGGCTTTGGGTATGAATGACACCGCCTATGGCATTTGGGCAGGTACCTCTGTCAACGATACTGCCAGCGTGGTAGCTTCCGGTTATGCCTTTTCTGAGGCTGCCGGAGACATTGCCACGATGGTCAAGCTGACCCGTACAATTGCCATTATCCCCACTGTACTGGTGTTTGCCTGGATTGGCATTCGCAACAAGAAGAAGGAAATGCAGGCTGCCGATAAAGGGAAAAAAGTCAATATTCTGAAAATCGTGCCTTGGTTCATTGGCGGGTTTTTACTACTGGCAATTGCCAACAGCGTGGGTCTCATTCCTGCGGCTGTGTCCGGTGCTTTGAAGACCATCAGTAAGTTTTTAATGGTGTCTGCGCTGGCTGCCATTGGACTGAGTACCAGCCTGACCGATTTCAAAAAAGCGGGCCTGAAGCCTATGTTCTACGGAATCACTATCGATACCTTGGTGACTTTAACCGCCCTTGGGGTGATCTGGTGTATGGGTCTGATGTAAGGCTATGGACAATTACGGTTTGCAAGTGGACATTGCCAGGAAAATTTTTCTGCAGTATGACTTGGAACAGCTTGCGTCAAAATTTCATTTGCGTGCAGATGAAAATTACCTCTACCTGACCTACTTAAATACCCCCTGCCGCATTGACAGATACACCGGCAGCATCGAACAGCACAAGGAAAACCGGTGGCAGGAATGCCGGGAATACAGCCGGGTGATGACCATTTATGACCTTTTATGCTATCATAAGGGGGATGTGCTGCCTGCGCTTTCCGGGCAGTGGTGCACCGTGGGAACCTTCATTGTTGCCGGTATTACGGAGACAGAAACCTACACCAAAAAATTTGCTGAGAAATTTGACGGGCATCTGCAGGAACTAAAGACAGCCTGCCAAAGCCTCAACGGAGAGCTGCTGGAGCCTATGGCAGGGGCAGCTTTGACCTGCTGCTTTCCGGTAACCGCTTTCTTTTCGGTGCTGCTGCAATTCTGGGAGGGGGACGAGGAATTCCCCCCAAAGCTATTGCTCCTGTGGGACCGGAACACAGACAAGCTTTTGCGTTTTGAGACCACTTTTTACCTGCAGGGAGATTTGCTGGAACAGCTGAGAGAGGCATTTATATGAAGAATGTAAAAATTACGGCTATCCGGAAGGCTTGTTATCCGGACCTGATGGAAAAATACGAAAATCCTATAGAGCATAGCTGCGATGTGGAAGAAGGGCAGACCTGGATTTCCTGTGGCGGGGAACAGCCCGAGGGCTTTTGCGACAGCGCCTGGGAGAGTATGTCTGCATTTGTTAAGGAGCTGGCTGCCGGCGGCGGAAACTTTTACGACGGCTGGATGAAAAATCCCAAGTCGGCGATGATTTCCTGCAACGACGGCTTCCGCCCGGTGAGCTTCTATCTGGAGACTTTGGAGGATGATAAGCAGATAGCAGCCTGGAAAGAGGAAGAAAACATTGCCCACATTCACGGTTGGGATTTTTCCCATATTGAGGGGCGCTTTACGGAGGATACAAATTTTCCCTGGGATTACCGACAGACCATCGACGAATATAGAAAGCCGGAGATGAGGCTTTTGGATATTGATACCGGTGGCGGCGAATTTCTGCTGTCTCTGGGTCACCCTTATGAAAATACTGCCGCCACGGAAAATTATCCGCCCAACGTACAGCTGTGCAAGAAAACGCTGTTGCCTTTGGGAGTTGATTTTCGTCAGGCTGACGGTAATGGAAAGCTGCCTTTTGGCGACAGTATGTTTGATTTGGTGATTAACCGGCACGGAGATTTTAACCCCGGGGAGATTTACCGGGTGCTGAAGCCCGGCGGCATTTTTGTAATGCAGCAGGTAGGCGCGGAAAATGAAAGAGAGCTGATAGAGCTCCTTTGCGGAAAAACAGAACTGCCCTTCCCGGAGCAGTATGCAGATAAGGCGGCGGCAAAATTCCGGCAGGCAGGTTTTTGTATCCTGCGGCAGGAAGAATGCTTCCGTCCCATCCGGTTCTATGATGTGGGTGCGCTGGTGTGGTTTGCCCGGGTGCTTCCCTGGGAATTCCCGGACTTCTCCGTGGACACCCACATAGAAAACCTGATGAAAGCGCAAAAACAGCTGGAAGAGAAAGGTTGTCTGGAGGGTAGCACCCATCGCTTTCTGCTGGTTGCGCAAAAATAAATGAATATCCCGGCAAACTTAGAAAATATAGTTGACATCACGACTTTAGTGTGGTAAACTACTGGCAGTTGATAGAGGCGCGTCGTATCATCAGTATCCTTGCCCATAGGCTTTCGCAAAAGCTGTGGCACGGAGAAAGGGAGCGTCGCCGAAGGAGACCGAGGCGCAAGGTCTGCCTGGGCAGGCAGGGAATACCTGTTTGACTGTCGCATATGCGGAGTGCTATCACATTACAGCAATGCGAACCTTTGTTTTGTCAGGGACTGATTTGTTGTTTTGGATAGCCGATGCAATGCGTCGGCTATTTTTTGTTATGAAAAGGAGTGCGTGAAAATGAAGAAAGAAAGTATTTTTGTAGGTGCGGCAACTGCAATCGTTACCCCTATGAATTCGCAGGGTGTGGACTATGAGGCATTTGCTCGGATGCTGAAATGGCAGGTAGATGCCGGCATTGATGCTTTGGTCATCTGCGGCACCACTGGCGAAAGCTCCACCTTGACCGATGAGGAGCATCGTGAGGTTTTGCAGTTTGCGTTGGATACCGTAGGCGGTCGTGTTCCGCTGATTGCCGGCACCGGCTCTAACGATACGGCCTATGCCATCGACCTGACCAAATTTGCTTGCCAGATCGGCTATGACGGCGTGCTGCTGGTGACACCGTACTACAACAAGACGACCCAAAAAGGCTTGATTGCTCACTTTACAGCCATTGCAGATGCATCGACAAAGCCGGTGGTTTTGTACAATGTTCCTTCCCGCACCGGTGTGAATATTGAGCCTGCTACCTATGTGAAGCTTGCTCAGCACCCTATGATTGCCGCTATCAAAGAAGCTGGCGGAAACATTTCCAAGATTGTGGAAACAGCCGCTTTGGTCGGGGATCGGCTGGACATTTATTCCGGCAATGACGACCAGATTATTCCTATTCTGGCTTGTGGCGGCAAGGGTGTAATTTCGGTGTTGTCCAACATATTGCCCGGGGAAACTTCCTTGTTGTGCAAGAAGTTTTTTGCAGGAGATGTTGCCGGTGCTATGGCAATGCAGACCAAGTATCTGCCCTTGATCAATGCACTGTTCTGCGAGGTCAATCCCATTCCGGCTAAGGCTGCTGCTGCAGCAATGGGCTATGGTGAAAACTATGTCCGCCTGCCTTTGGTGCCTATGGAGCAGGAGCATGAGCAAACACTTTTGGCGTGCATGCGTGCTGTGGGAGTGAATGTGTAACCTGCCCTGCTTACTTATCAAAAGGAAAGAGAATGAAATGATATACGATAACCTTTCTATCAGCCCGGAAGGTCACTTGGTCTTCGCAGGCTACGATACAATGGAACTGGCAAAGCGGTACGGCACTGCGCTGTATGTAATGGACGAAAACCGCATCCGTCAGCGTTGCCGGGAATACAAAGAGGCAATGACCGCATTTCTGCCGGTCGGTTCCCGTCCGCTGTATGCCAGCAAAGCTTTGAGTATCAAGCGTATTTATCAGATTATGGACGAAGAAAATATCGGCGTAGATGTGGTTTCTCCCGGTGAGCTGTATACTGCTGTCAAGGCAGGCTTTCCTATGGAAAATGCTTATTTTCACGGCAGCAGCAAGACGGATGCCGATATTTGTTTTGCGATGGAGCACGGCATTGGCTTCTTCGTTTGCGATAATGCAGATGAATTGGATGCCATTGACCGGGAAGCTGCCCGGCAGGGGATCTGTCAGAAGATTTTGCTGCGCCTTGCTCCCGGCATTGACCCCCATACCCACGAAAAGATCAACACCGGCAGAGTAGACTCCAAATTCGGCGTCGCCATCGAAACCGGACAGGCAGCCCAACTGGTGGGGGAAGCCCTTAGAAAGAAAAATGTTGATTTGTACGGATATCACTGCCACGTTGGTTCGCAGTTGTTTGACGAAGCGCTGTTCTGTGATTCTGCCACCAATATGCTTACCTTTGTGGCAGATATGCAGAAGCAGTACGGTCATTGCGCCAAGGTCGTCAATCTGGGCGGCGGAATGGGAGTGCCTTACACTGCCCAGCAAAGCAAGGTGGATTATGCCGGAAATATTCAAAAAATCGGTGCGCATATTGCCCAGCTGTGTCAAGCCTTACAGATTATGCCGCCGGCGATTTTGCTGGAGCCGGGTCGCAGCATCGTTGCGGATTCCGGTATCACGCTGTACACGGTGACCGGCATAAAGGAGATACCCGGATTTAAGAATTTTGTGGGTGTTGATGGCGGCATGACGGATAACCCCCGTTACACGTTGTACCAGGCGCCTTATACCGTGTATAATGCAGGCAAGATGCAAGTGCAAGCGGATTTCGTTTGTTCCATTTCCGGTCGTTGCTGCGAAAGCGGCGACTTGATTCAGGAAAATGTGGTATTGGCCCGTCCTGTTCGTGGTGATATTTTGGCAGTGCTCACCACCGGCGCATATAACTATTCTATGGCATCCAATTACAACCGGGTGCCCAGACCTCCGGTGGTGATGATCGGTGAAAACGGTCCATATATTGCCGTCCGCCGGGAAACCTATGAAGACCTTTTGCTTTGCGACCAATAAAAACGTTCCGGTGAGCTTCACCGGAACTTTTTAATATTTATAGAGATAACAAGTTTCCCCGTGGGGCTGGATGATACCGACAGCTTGCCAGAAAAGCATCGGCTTCCTTACGATTACGAAATACAAATTGCGCTTTATCCGCATATTCGTTTAATAGCTGAAGAACCTGAGGTCTGCTTTGAGCGTTGTAGTTTTTGACAAATTCGATAAATTCTTCGTCCTCTTTGTCAGGCTCCACCCAAGGGATATCACTGCGGGGCTTGCCTTTTCTCTGTCGGATACCCTCCAGACAAAGCTCCACAGGATAGTCCAGGAATATGACAGTGTCGCAAGCTTGCATCCGAAGCTCCAGAGTGGAGCTGTAGTTGCCATCGATGATCCATTTATCTTTCCGGAGCACATCAGACAATCTTTCCAGAAAGACGGACTTTTCCACGGTGGTCTGATCTGCGTTCCAATACAGCATATCCAGATGAAACAGAGGGAGGCTTGTTGCCCTGTGCAGGGCTTTGGAAAAGGTACTTTTGCCGCTTCCCGGACAACCGATCACAATGATTTTTTCCATCAGAACCCACCCCTCTTTTGTGCATTTTCTTCATTATACAATACAGCGCACATCGGTTGCAAGGGCGAATTTTGTATGCTATAATAAAGAAAAAACCGGAGGATACGACTATGGAAGTGAAATTATCCAGACTTGCAATGGCGACCGTTCGTAAGATGCAGCAAAGCGAGCTGACAGAAAGCGTGATCTACGAGAAGATCGCGTCCTTTGCAAAAGGGGAAGAAAATAAGCAGACGCTTCTGCGCCTTTCCCGGGAGGAAAAGGCGCACTGCCTGATCTGGCAAAAATATACCGGTCAGGATTTAAAACCCCAAAAGGGGAAAGTGCTGTTTTATACGTTGATTGCGAGAGTTTTTGGTTTCACCTTTGCGGTGAAGCTGATGGAACGTGGCGAAGAGCAAGCCCAGGACACCTATGAACAGCTGGCCAAAGAGGTGCCGGAAAGCCTGTCTATTCGCAGTCAGGAGGAGGAACACGAGCAGGCGCTTTTGGGAATGCTGGACGAGGAACGGCTGCAGTATGTGGGCAGTATGGTGTTGGGATTAAACGATGCCCTGGTGGAACTGACCGGCTCTTTGGCAGGGTTTGCATTTGCTCTGCAGAATACCCGGCTGATTGCATTGTCCGGTTTGATCGTGGGTATCAGTGCCACATTCTCGATGGCTTCCAGCGAATTTCTTGCAGCCCGCAGCGAAGGCAGAACAGATGCGCTAAAATCCTGCTCTTATACCGGCATTGCCTATTTGCTGACCGTGATTGCCCTGATCGCACCGTATCTGCTGTTCCCAACGCATATGTATGTTGCGGCGCTGATTTGTATGCTGGCGGTGGTGATTTTGATCATTGCGGGCTTTACATACTATACCAGCGTGGCGCAGGATCAACCCTTCCGCGGACGTTTCTGGGAGATGGCGCTGATCAGTGTGGGTGTTGCTGTGGTGTCCTTTGTGGTGGGCATTCTGGCAAAGAAGTTTTTGGGCGTAGACCTGTAACGGGGTGCGTATATGAAACTGTTTGGTGAGGCTTTGGCGAAATTTACCTGTGGCTTGCTTTTGGTTGGGCTTTTGATTTTTTGTCCGGCAGGTACATTTGCCTATACACGTGGTTGGCTGCTGATAGGTTTGCTGTTTGGACCGATGCTGGTCGCTGGGTTTGTGATGCTGGCAAAGACCCCGGAACTTTTGAAAAAACGGCTGGATGTCAAAGAAAAGCAGGGAACACAGAAGGGTGTAGTTGCATTTTCGGGGCTGATGTTTGTTGCCGGCTTTGTGGTTGCTGGTCTGGATTACCGGTTCGGCTGGTCGAGAATGCCTTTCCCCGTAACAATGGTTGCCGCGGTGCTGTTTTTGCTTGCCTATGCGCTGTACGCTGAGGTTATGCGTGAAAACGCTTACCTGAGCCGTACGGTTAAGGTGGAGAACGGGCAGACTGTGGTTGACACCGGTTTGTACGGCATTGTCCGCCACCCTATGTATGCGGTGACGATTCTTCTGTTTCTGATGGTCCCCATTGTACTCGGCTCCTGGTATGCGCTGATTGTTTTTGTGTTCTACCCGGCAATTATCATTGTCCGCCTGAAGGACGAAGAAGATCTGCTGACCCGGGAGCTTCCCGGTTATGCGGAATACAAGAAGAAGGTCAAATACAGGCTCTTCCCATTTCTTTGGTGATGAGGAAATCAGCGGAATCGTTCCTCAAAATGCAAAACACCCCCGGAATCGCAATTCCGGGGGTGTTTTTTGCTATCGGTTCTGTCGTTTAGTTCTGGGGAGATGTGGAGGGAAGGTTGCTCAGGTTGTTGTTTTCGCTGCCGTCTGGGATGGATTTGAGGTATTCGGTGTCGCCCCGGTGGGCAATGCCCACACCGGCAATTTGTCCCTGCTTTGCCATATTCACCGCCTGTTGCTTTTCCACAACGGTGTTGTCAGACAGCTGATACCCGGTGATTCTGCCACTCTCTTTTACAAGCCCAACAATGCGCTTGGCATTAGTATTTGCCTGGGGGATTTGGTCCAGCGTCTGCTTTACAAGCTCGTGTCCGTCCATAAAATCACTCCTTTGGGTATATTGTGCGCAAGCCAAAGGAGAATATGCAAAGGGCAAGAAGTAACGCTTATTGCACGCTACGACCCGATGTTATTTTTTATCCGTTCTGCCCAGAAGGTAGTCTGTTGTTGTTTTGTAAAAATCTGCAAGCTTGATCAAAACCGCAGTGGGGATATCATTCTCCCCGGTCTCATATTTGGAATAACCGGTTTGCGACATACCTAACATCTGTGCAACCTGCTTCTGTGTTAAATCCTGATCTTCACGCAAATCCCGGATACGATTATACATAATATCACCTCAAGATGTATTTTATCTTAACCTGAAACAGATTGTTGACATTTAACCTGAAACAGGTTAAAATAAATGTGAGGTGATATCTGTTGAACAAAAATACGTGTCAATCCTGCATACATTATCGGCAACACTATACCTTTGACCGCCGTAAGATATTTCGTGTATATTGTGGCCATTGCACAATGGGAAAGGTAAAAAGTAAGCGTCCGGATGCGGCAGCCTGTGATCAGTATTCTCTTGCAAAACCCCATGAAGAGGTTTTTGTAACAAAAGAATACCTCAGTAAGGAGTTGTTACAATATTTACTAAATCTGGAGCTGTGTCCGGCGATTGAAAACAGTTTGGAAATGCCTAAGGAATAGGTTTACCTTGCGAAGCAAATTTAACTCGCCGAAGGCAAATATAGCTAAAAAAGCACGCCGAAGCGTGCTTTTTTGTGTAAGAACTATAAAAAAGATTTTTTCGATGAGTTTGCGTATGACTTCGAACTCTCGCGGAGTAGTCAGTTTTTAGTGATATTCCGTCTCCGACGGAGTGATATTTTCACTTCGTGAAAGTGATATTTCTGCAGATGCAGAAGTGATATTATATTCGCCCTCAAGCTGCCCGCAGGGCAATATAACTTGCGAAGCAAATATCACTGGCGCAGCCAATATAACTCGTCGAAGGCGAATATAACTGAAAAAGCACCCTCTCGGGTGCTTTTTCTGGTCCGGACGACAGGATTCGAACCTGCGGCATCTTGCTCCCAAAGCAAGCGCTCTACCAAACTGAGCCACGTCCGGATATCTATTCACTTTTCATTGTTTTACTGCCGGCGCAAGCGCTCTTCCTGTTGCGGTACCCTATGTGCGCCTTGCCGACGGAGCGGCTACGTTGCTTGCCGCCCGTTTGGGGTGCCCGATATTTTCCTTGCCGATAAATCGGCTACGTCAACTATCGACCCCGGCACACGCTTATGCTCTGCTGTATCTGCCACAGGCAGCGCAGAGCAACGCGGCCGCAGCCACTCGCTCAGGTCGCTTGCTCCGCCACAGGCGGCGCTCCCATCGCTCCCCAAACTGAGCCACGTCCGGTTATTTATTCACTTCCCCCATTATACACGAAAAAAAGAAAAAAGCAATGGAAAAATGGAAGGACTTTACGAAAATTGAATGTTTCTCCAAAGACGCTGAAAATCTTGACTATTTTCCCGGGTCTGTTATAATATACGCAATGATTTTATTCCCCCAAGGAGGAAACACGATGAGAGGAATCCCATCCTTAATTACGGATATTCGTAAGAATGTTTTTACGGAGGTTGCTCGGATGGCATATGCCGGCAAAGGCTATGAAGGTGTCGACGAGCTGCCCTATATCATTGTTCCCGGAGACCAACCGCTGCACCGGGAATCTGTGTTTTTGGAGCGTGCCATAGCCAGTGAGCGTGTGCGGCTGGCAATGGGTCTGAACATTCGTCCCATCCAGACCCGCCATTTGATGACGGAGGGTATGGATGCCGCAGCGGTGGCAGAGCAGTACTACGAGCCGCCGCTGATTAACATTATTCCCTATGCCTGTCACGGGTGTCCTACCAACCAATACAAGGTCAGTAACTACTGCCAGAACTGTCTGGCAGCCTCCTGTCAGAAGGTTTGTCCCAAGGATGCGATTTCCTTCCGCAATAACCGTTCTTACATTGACCTTGATAAGTGTATCCGCTGCGGAAAGTGCGCAAAAGCCTGTCCCTATAATGCTATTGTGCATATGCAGCGTCCCTGCGCTGCCGCCTGCGGTATGGATGCCATTGTATCTGACGAACAGGGTCGTGCTACCATCAATCAGGATAAGTGTGTTGCCTGCGGTCAGTGTCTGGTTAGCTGTCCCTTTGGCGCTATTGTGGATAAGGGTCAGATTTTCCAGGTTATTCAGTCTATTATGAAGGGCGATAAGGTGATTGCCATTGTTGCCCCTGCGTTTATCGGGCAGTTCGGCAAGCACTCCACTCCCGGCAAGTTTATTGCCGCAATGAAAAAGCTGGGCTTTGCCCGGATTGTGGAAGTGGCTGTGGGCGCAGACCTTTGTACCATTGAGGAGGCGCACGACTTTTTGGAAAAGGTGCCCAAAAAGCAGAATTATATGGCAACCTCCTGCTGTCCTGCCTGGCATTCTATGATTGGCAAGTTGTTCCCCGGCGAGACCTCTAAAATTTCTATGACCCTGACACCTATGGTCTATACCGCCCGGCTGATGAAGAAGAAGTATCCTGACTGCAAGGTGGTGTTTGTAGGACCCTGCGCAGCCAAAAAGCTGGAGGCAATGCGTGCGGATATCCGTTCAGATGTGGATTTCGTGCTGACCTTTGAGGAGCTTCAGGGAATGTTTGAGGCCAAGGAAATTGACTTTGAAACCATAGAGCCGATGTACGACCTGAACGAGGGCAGCGCTGCAGGACGTGGCTTTGCCGTTTCAGGCGGTGTTGCCAAGGCTGTGGCGAATATGGTTTCCCAGCAAAATCCGGGGGTAGAGGTCAAAACTGCCCGGGCGGAAGGCTTGCGGGAGTGCCGGAAGCTGATGACGCTGGCAAAGGCGGGCAAGTACGACGGCTACCTGCTGGAGGGAATGGCTTGTCCCGGCGGCTGTGTTGCCGGCGCAGGGACCCTGCTGCCGGTGGAGCTGGCAGCAAACGTGGTGGGGCGTTATCAAAATGAGGCGGATTTGGACGGTCCTATGGACAGCGCTTACCGGGATTTGGGAAAGAGCCTGGAGGACTGATGGAACTTAACGATATATACGATATTAACCGGCGATTGACCGGCAGGACCCACGTCCGTGGTACCCCCTGGAAAAAAGGGGAGTACGGACTGGTGGTTTGCGTCTGGGTTTATGACGGAAAAGGAAAAGTACTTTTGACCCGCCGTGCCCCGGAGAAGTCCGGTGCCGGAAGCTGGGAAAATTCCGGAGGCGCAGCCCAGGCAGGGGAGAGCAGTCTGCAGGCTATCGTTCGGGAGCTTCGTGAGGAAACCGGCATTGTAGCTGGGCCAGAGGAGTTTGAGCTGCTGTGCACAGACCGGGATAAGATTTGCCACTATGATTTTTATTGTCTGCGCCGGGAGCTTCCCCTTGCGGAAATTAAATTACAGCCAGGGGAAACGGACGCAGCCAAATGGGCAACCTTTGCCGAAGTACACCGGATGATTGAAGCTAAGGAAATCTGCGCAGTCATTGCCCGGCAATTCCTGCGGCAAGAACCCCAACTTCTGGAAAGAACAAAAGCACCGATTTAATCGGTGCTTTTTGACAAAATAGGTCTGTGTTTTTTGTGATTGCAAGAACCTCAAAGGTGTGATATAATAGCCAAAACTATAGTCTTTTGATTATAGACACGGAGGCAGATAAGTATGTATGATTACTTAATTGTCGGCGCAGGACTTTATGGCGCAGTGTTTGCCCACGAAGTGAAAAAAGCCGGAAAAACCTGTCTTGTGATAGAACGGCGCGACCATATCGGCGGAAATGCTTACACCCGGGAGCAGGCGGGTATTCAGGTTCACCAATACGGCGCCCATATTTTCCACACAAACAATAAGATGGTATGGCGTTATGTAAACCGATTTGCGGAGTTTAACCGCTATACCAACAGCCCCATTGCCAATTACCGGGGGGAGATTTATAATCTGCCCTTTAATATGAATACCTTCAACCGGATGTGGGGTGTAACCACACCGGAGCAGGCGCAGCGAAAGCTTGCGCAGCAAAAGCAGGAAAGCGGTATTCAGACACCTCAAAACCTGGAGGAGCAAGCAATCTGCCTGGTGGGCAGAGAGATTTATGAGAAGCTTATCAAGGGCTATACCGCTAAGCAGTGGGGAAGACCCTGTACCGAGCTTCCCAGCTTCATTATCAATCGCTTGCCCCTGCGGTTCACTTATGACAATAACTATTTTGCCGCCGTATATCAGGGCATTCCCATTGGCGGTTATACGAAAATGATTGAAAAGCTGCTTGATGGCATCGAGGTGCGGCTGAACACGGATTTTCTTTCCCAGAGGGAACAGCTGTCCGGTCTTGCCAGACATATCATCTACACAGGTCCCATTGATGCGTATTTTGCATATTGCTACGGCCCTTTGGAGTATCGCAGCCTGCGGTTTGATATCCGGGAACTGGACACAGAGAATTATCAAGGCAATGCGGTAGTCAATTACACGGATATTGAAACACCCTACACCAGAATTATTGAGCATAAGCATTTTGAATTTGGCACCCAGCCCAGGACAGTCATCAGTATAGAGTATCCCTTGGCTTGGACACCCGGACAGGAGCCGTATTACCCGGTGAACGATGAGAAGAATGACGCGCTGTATGCCCGTTATCAGGCATTGGCGGAGAAAACTCCCGGGGTCTTCTTTGGCGGGCGTTTGGGAAGCTATCGTTATTACGATATGGATCAGGTTGTGGAGGCTGCCCTGCAGGCAGCGGAGCGACTGCTTTAAAGGTAACCGATATGATAAACAGAGAAAATCGCTTTTTTACAAATCTGAATATTCTTTTGGATGTTGTCCTGATTGTTTTTGCATACTATTTGTCCGTTTTTATCCGCTTTATTGTTTTGCACGGCGTTGTCAGCCTTGCGCTTTGGGAGCTGCCTTATGTTTTAATGGTGGTTGTGTACGCAATAGGTGTTACGGCAATTTACAATGCTATGGGTATTTACCAGCATTATCGCTACCGCAGAACAAACAGCAGAGTTTTGAAAATGTTTGCTGTCAATCTGTTTGCCATTGCAGTGATGACAAGCTGTTTCTTTGTGTACCGGTTAGAGGATTTTTCCCGGGGCGTGTTGATTTGTATGTGGATTTTGGCATCGAGCTTTACCATTATGCGCTCCTTTGCTGCCGATAAGTATATAAAGCGTAGCATTCGCAAGGGCAACCATCAAAAGCACGTGATTATTTTCGGAAACGGTCATTTAGCCAAGGAGTTTAAAGAGGCTGTGGAAGCAGACCCCTCCTCTGGCATTGTGGTAGACGGCTATGTCAGTAAGGTTGCCAGACCGGAGCTTGGCACAAATCTGGGCAGCTATGAGGAGCTGGAGCAAATTCTGGATGACAGAACCGTGGATATTCTGGTGGTTGCGCTGGAAACCCACGAGCTGAACTTTATGCAGTATGCCATTACCTGCGCCGAGAGAAACGGTGTGCGTATCAGCTTGATTCCCTCCTTCAGCCGCTATATGCCCCGGCACATCCGTGTGGAAGAGCTGGAGCATATCAAGCTGATTGATATGCGTGCCATTCCGTTGGACAATCCGGGCGCTGCCGCAATTAAGCGGGCAATGGATATTATCGGCTCGGTGCTGTTGATTGCTTTGACCAGCCCCATAATGCTGTTTGCGGCAATTGGCGTAAGGCTGTCAGGTCCCGGACCGGTTGTGTTTGTGCAGGACCGGGTAGGCAAGGAGAAAAAACCCTTCCGGATGTATAAATTCCGCAGTATGCGTCTCAATACTGAATCCCAGACAGCCTGGAGCCAGAATACAGACCCCAGAAAAACAAAGTTCGGCAGCTTTATCCGCAAGCTCAGCATTGACGAGCTGCCCCAGCTGTTTAATGTGCTGAAAGGGGATATGAGTCTGGTGGGACCCCGTCCGGAGATTCCCTTCTATGTGCGGCAATTCCGGGAGGACGTGCCCCTTTACCTGCTGCGTCAGCAGGTGCGTCCGGGAATGACCGGATGGGCGCAGGTTCACGGCTTGCGAGGCGATACCAGCATTGAGGAACGTGTCAAATACGATATTTGGTATATTAACCACTGGAGTGTTTCTCTGGATATCAAAATCCTGCTGAAAACCATTTTTGGCGGTTTTGTGAACAACGAAGTGGTTGAAAAATAATATGGATATTCGGATAATTGTTGCCACCCACAAGGCCTATCAATTCCCGCCGGATGCAATGTATGTGCCTGTTCACGCAGGAAAAGCGCTGCACCCGGAGTTGGATTTGGGCATTCCGGGTGATGATACAGGGGAAAACATCAGCCATAAAAACCCCAACTATTGCGAACTTACCTGTCTTTACTGGGCTTGGAAGCAATTGCAAGCGGATTACATTGGCTTGGCGCATTACCGCAGACATTTTGCCCGGTCAGGGCTGGGGAATAAATGGCAGCGGGTTCTTACCCGGGAGCAGCTGGAGGCGCTGCTGGAGAAAGCGCCTGTAGTATTGCCGAAAAAGCGAAACTATTACATTGAAACCAATTATCAGCAATATATCCATGCGCACCACGAAGCGGATTTGAAGGAAACCGAGAAAATTCTGCGGGATTTTTATCCGGCATATTTGCCAGCTTATGAAAAGACGATGGCAAGCACCATGGGACACCGGTTCAATATGTTCGTGATGCGGCAGGACCTGTTCCGGGACTATTGCGGATGGCTTTTTGACATTCTTTTTAAGCTGGAAGACCGATTGGACATTTCCCGGTATTCCGCTTATGATGCCCGGGTATTTGGGTTTGTAGCGGAACGGCTTTTGGATGTATGGCTTTTGACTAACCACATTTCCTATGTGGAAGCCGCCGTATGCAATATGGAAAAGCAGCATTGGGGCAAGAAAATTTTTGCGTTTCTCAAAAGAAAATTTATAAAAAAGAAAGTGTGATACTTTGGGCCTTTCTACAGTAGATATCTTTAAGCACATTCAGGCAGAAGGATGTATTACTCTAGACGATGCGCAACTGAAGAAACTGCAAAAGGTGCTGTTTGGAATTTTGCTGGACATCATTTCTGTTTGCCAAAAGCATAATATCCGTTATTATTTAAGTGGCGGAACGGCCCTGGGCGCTGTGCGGCATCAGGGGTTTATCCCTTGGGATGACGATATCGACCTGAATATGCCCCGACGGGACTATCTTCGGTTTGCGAAGCTTTTTGCGGAGGAAATGGGGGATAAGTACTGGGTACATACCCCGGATTTTACGGAGAATTATAATCTTCTGCTAGGTCGGGTGCGGAAAAAGGGCACCAGCGTCAAAACCAAGGAGGATTTTTCCCATAACGAATGCGGTGCATTTGTGGATATCTTTATTGTTGAAAATACCTATGATAATCCTGTAGCCAGGGGCTTCCACGGCTTTCTTTGCTTAGCCACCGGGCTTTTGCAGTCCTGCCGAAAGTTTTATCAGGACCGGAAGGAATTGCTGAAGCTGGTCAGTGATCGAAGAAACCGCATTATTTTTAAGACAAAAATTGCCATCGGTTTTTGCGTTTCCTTTCTGTCTGTGGGCACTTGGACGAAAATTACCAACCGGTGCAACGGTATGTGCAAAAACTCGGCCACCGGCTATGTGGTAATTCCTTCGGGCAGGAAACATTTTTTTGGCGAGCTACAGCCCCGTGAGGATTTTTTGGAAAGTGTGGATATGCTGTTTGAAGGCGCATCGGTAAAGCTTTGCAAAAACTATGACCGGTATTTGACTGCGTTGTACGGGGATTATATGACGCCGCCGGCAGATAATAAAGAAAGCCACGTCTTTTTAGCACCCTTTGACCTGGGGAAGGATCTCCCGTAGACAAAAAAGGAGAGAAGGATTATGCAGCTGCTCAATAGAATAGGTCGCTACCTGGTAGCAGGCACATTGCTGGATCATATTGCCAAAGGCTTTATCAAACTCAGAAAGAGAATTGACTATTTGCTGGGAATCTGGGCGCGAAAGCTGTTGTTCAGTAAATGCGAGGTTGTAAATAACCGCATTTTTATTATGACCTACGATTTCCAGTATTCCTGCAATCCGGCAGCCATTGCTGCGGAACTCATCCGCAGAGAGCTTCCTGTCGAAATTTACTGGGCGGTAAAAAAAGAGAGCAATCTGGAGGAATTTCCTCCTGAGATAAAGACGGTTCCCTACAGAAGCTATACTATGTACCAAGTGCAGGCTACCGCCAAAATCTGGATTGATAATGCCTTTAACTGTATTTGGGATGATATGCCCAAGAAAAAGACACAGTATTACTTCAATACCTGGCATGGCAGCATGGGGATTAAGCGATTAACCAGTAACAGCAATAAGCTGTGGCTTCATCGCTCCAAAAGAGCCAATAAGCGAACAGACTTTATGATTTCCAACAGTCAGTTTGAGAATGATGTTTATACAGGCACCTTTTGGCCCAATGTTCCCACGCTGCTGTACGGACATCCCCGGAACGATATGCTGTTTCATCCGGAGGCATTTTCTGCTTACCGCCGGGAAATTTGTCAATTGTTCGATATTTCTGTGGATGACCGGATTATGCTGTATGCCCCAACCTTCCGGGACGATGGGGATTTAAGCTGCTTTGATGTGGACTATGCTGCCTTGAAGCAGACCTTGGAGCAGCGTTTTGGTGGCAACTGGGTAATTTTTGTTCGTTTGCATTATAAAAACCGCAAGCGGGATGAAACGTTCGATAAGCCGTGGCTGAAGGATGGCGGTATCATTCCGGATATGCAGAAGCTGTTGGCTGTAGCCGATGCCGGTATCACCGACTATTCCAGCTGGGCATATGATTATTTGCTGACCCGGCGCCCGCTGTTTTTGTATGCGCCGGATTTGGAAAAATACGACAGTGACCGAGGTTTCTACTATCCGCTGGAAACGACACCTTTCCCGGTTTCCAAGAGTAACGAACAGCTGCAGCAGTCCATTTTGAATTTGGACACGGAAAAATATCTGAAAAATTGCGAAGCGTTTCTCAAGGAAAAAGGCTGTGTTGAGGACGGACACGCTGCCCAGCGGGTTGTAGATCAAATTGTAAAACAAATGGGTCTGTAAGATGCTTTGCCCACCAAAAAATAAAGACGGTGAACGATGACGATGAGAATTTTTTCTGAGCTCAAAAAGCATTTTTTTCTTTTTCAGGAGTTAACCAAGCGGGATTTCAAAAAGAAATATAAGCGGACAGTTTTGGGTATGGGCTGGAGTGTGCTCTCTCCTCTGCTGCAGCTGCTGGTAATGTCGCTTGTGTTTGGTGAGATTTTCGGAAAGGATATGCCCCACTTTACGATTTACCTGTTCTGCGGTGTGCTGATATTCAACTACTTTACCGAATCCACCAAAAGCGGTATGCGGGCAATTTTAGAAAATGCCGCAATTTTGCAAAAGGTGAATGTTCCCAAATATCTGTTCCTGGCTTCCAAAAACCTGTCTTCGCTGATCAACTTTGGATTAACAATGCTGGTATTTCTTGCATTTTGCGTGGTTGACCGCATTGCTTTCTCCTGGCGCTTTTTTGCGCTGCTGTATCCGGTTGCGTTCCTTTTGGTGTTCAACTTGGGTATGGGTATGATATTTTCTGCGCTGAATGTGTTTTTCCGGGACATCAGCTACCTGTATGACATTTTTGTTATGCTGCTGCGGTATTTGTCTGCAATCTTCTATACAGTGGACCGGTTCAGCCCTGCTGTGCAAAGACTCTTTTATATAAACCCGCTTTACTGCTATATCCGGTACTTTCGTATCGTTGTGCTGGAAGGTGGTCTTCCCTCTGGGCTGCATCACTTGCTGTGCGCAGGCTATGCCTTGGCGGTGTTTGGAATCGGTGCGCTGATTTATAAGCAGTGTAACCGGAAGTTCGTGTATTACATCTAGGAGGCAGTTATGGCGATTTTAAAAGCAGACAATGTCTCCATCCGGTATTTTACCGGGGATTTCAAGTCCATCGGCTTGAAGGAATATGTTGTACGTAAGCTCAAGGGCAATTATAAGGTAACGGAGTTTTGGGCTGACCGAAACATCAGCTTCCAACTGGAAAAAGGGGATATGCTGGGCATTATCGGCACCAACGGCGCCGGCAAATCCACGTTGCTGAAAGCTATTTCCGGCATTATGGACCCCACCGAGGGCAGCATTCACACGGAGGGGAGCATTGCAGCACTTCTGGAGCTGGCAAGCGGCTTTGACGGAGATTTGACGGTGCGGGAAAATACCTATCTCCGGGGCGCCATGCTGGGGTACACCCGGGCGTTTATGGAGGAAACCTACCATTCCATTATTGCCTTTGCGGAGCTGGAAGACTTTCAGGACCGTCCCTTTAAGCAACTGTCCAGCGGAATGAAATCCCGGCTTGCTTTCTCCATTGCCTGTCTTGTGGAGCCGGATATTTTGATTTTGGATGAGGTTTTAGCCGTGGGTGACGGCGCTTTCCGGAAAAAAAGCGGCGAAAAAATGAAGCAAATCCTCTCCGGCGGCGTCACCGGTATCTTGGTTTCCCACTCTGTTTCCCAGGTGCGGGAGATGTGCAACAAAATCCTTTGGCTGGACCACGGAAAGCAGGTTGGTTTTACGGATAACGTGAAGCTGTACTGCGATGCCTATGAGGAATTTTTGATTACCCGGAAGCTTCCGGGCTCTGAAAAGGAAATTGGGGCGCTGGCAGAAAAGCATCACAAACGTCTGCAAAAGCGGCAGGAAACGCTGCAAAAAGACCAGGAGCAGTCCTTGCTGGAAACGCTCCAGAATATCGAACCGGAAGCGGCAAAGCGGATTGCTGCGACGGTTTTGGAGCATTTCGATGCATGCGAAGGATAAAAAGAACCAAAATAGAAAAATACTCCTTCTCAGTTTAAGGCTGAGAGGGAGTTTTTTGCCGTGTAAAGCACCGAAATGTGGAAAAAATCTTGACTATGCTGTGATTTTTCTATATAATATATAAACCTATGGGAATCTATACCTAAGAAAGGATTTTATAATATGGCAAAGGAATTTAAGATTACCAGTCTGCGTCTTGCGGAACTGGAAAAGGAACTGAACTATTTGAAGACCACCCGTGAGAGGGAGATTGCGGCAATGATTGCCGAGGCTCGCTCCTACGGTGACTTGTCTGAAAACTCCGAGTACGATGCAGCCAAAAATGAGCAGGCAAAGCTCTATGGCCGTATTGCGGAAATCGAGGATGTCCTGTCTCATGCTGTGATTATCGAGGATGAGAACGAGGCTTCCGGACGTGTGGGCCTAGGCTGCAAGGTGCTGGTAGAGAATCTGGCTACCGGTGTGCAGACAGAGTACCGCATTACCGGCTCTCAGGAAGCCAATCCTATGGAGTTCAAGCTTTCCGATGACTCTCCCTTTGGTCGTGCCATTGTGGGCAAGGCAGAGGGTGAGAAGTTTATGGTTATGGCACCCTCCGGCTCTTATGAGATGAAGGTTGTCAGCATCACCCGGGAGGGCTGATTATGGCAAAGTTCGAACCCCAGGCGGAGCTGCCTGTATCCGAGCAGGCGCAGATTCGCCGAGATAAGCTCTCTGCTCTGCAGGCAGAAGGCAGAGACCCCTTCCTGCAGACAAAGTTTGATTTTGACGCAAACTCTGCGGAAATCAAAGAAAACTACGATGCCTTTGCGGGTAAGACTGTCCGTGTCGCAGGTCGCCTGATGAGTAAGCGCGGACAGGGTAAGGTAATGTTCTGCGATTTGCAGGACACTGCCGGACGTATCCAGCTGTTTGTGAAGATTGATGAGCTGGGTGAAGAAGAATATGCCCGCTTTAAGAAGAACGACATCGGCGATATCGTTGGTGTGGAAGGCGAGGTCTTTAAGACCAAGACGGAGGAAATCTCTGTCCGGGCCAAGCAGGTAACCCTGCTTTCCAAGTCCTTGCTACCCCTGCCGGAGAAGTATCACGGTCTGACCGATAAGGAGCTTCGTTTCCGTCAGCGGTATGTGGACCTGATGGTTAATCCTGAGGTGAAGCGGAACTTTGTTATCCGCAGCCAGTTCATTAAGTTTATGCGGAATTATCTGGACAGCCGCAACTACATCGAGGTAGAGACACCTGTGCTGAACACCATCGCAGGTGGCGCAGCTGCCCGCCCCTTCATTACCCACCATAACACCCTGGACATTGATATGTTTATGCGCATTGCCACGGAGCTGCCCCTGAAGCGGCTGATTATCGGCGGTATGGACCGGGTGTACGAGATTGGCAGAATTTTTCGTAACGAGGGTATGGACCCCAAGCACAATCCGGAGTTTACCACTGTAGAGCTGTACCAGGCTTACGCAGATTTCCACGATATGATGGACATTGCCGAGGGCATTATCTCCGGCGCTGCCAAGGAAATTCTGGGCACCTACAATGTGCAGTGGATGGGCGAGGAGATTGACCTGACTCCCGGTTGGCGCCGCCTGACGATGGTGGATGCTGTTAAGGAGTATGTGGGTATTGACTTTGGCGCCATCACCGACGATGCAGAGGCGGTGGCTGCTGCCACGGCAAAGGGTGTGGAGCTTGCCGATGCCGCTGAAAAAACCTGGGGCAATGCCCTGTATGCTTGCTTCGATCAGAGAGTGGAGGAGCACCTGATTCAGCCCACCTTCATCACAATGTATCCTGTGGAGGTTTCTCCTCTTACCAAGCGTTCTCCTGAAGACCCCCGGCTGACGGAACGTTTTGAGCTGTTCATCTGCCATAGTGAGCTTGCCAATGCCTACTCCGAGCTGAACGACCCCATTGACCAGCGTGAGCGGTTTATGAAGCAGGTAGAGCAGCGTGAGCGTGGCGACGACGAGACAGAAATGCTGGACGAGGACTTCCTCAACGCAATGGAATACGGTATGCCCCCCACAGGCGGTATGGGCATGGGTATTGACCGCTGCGTGATGCTCCTCACCGGCACCGACACCATCCGGGAAGTTATCCTCTTCCCCACGATGAAGCCTGTCGAATAATGTCGAATTTTATATCTTTTTATAACTTTTTAAGAGATTAAAGTCGATAAATAGTACCACTTGGTAACCAATTCTAAAACAAAAAGATATAAAAACTTATATAACCAAAAAGAGGTTCTACTGTTTTGAGTAGAGCCTCTTTTTGGTTATATAATCCATGTGTCGAAAGACAAAATAAAATAGAATGGAGTTAAGACACATGAAAAAAGAAGTTCCCATTTGGGAGAAATCAAATCTGACCATCGAGGAGGCCGCTGCGTATTTTAACATCGGCGAAAACAAACTGCGGAAGCTGGCAGCAGATGAAAGTTGCCCATTTGTCTTGTGGGTAGGCAGCAAATGCCTGATCAAAAAGGCATGCTTTGAGGAATACCTAAGAAAACGGTATTCCATTTAGGGAGGTGATGTATATGAGTAAATCGGCGCGCTATGATAGCAACCGGGTAAAGCTCCGCACCGGTGAATATCAAAAATCTGACGGGCGGTATGAGTTTCGCTATACTGTGTTTGGAAAGAAGTATTCTGTATATGCCAAGAGTCTGGACGAATTGCGAGATAAAGAGGCTGAGATATATTCGATGAAGACTGCGAGCCAAACGAGATTTGATAGCCGGACTACCACACTTAATGATGTGTTTGGATTGTGGAAGGAGTTAAAGCGCGGCCTGCGTCCCAATACATTTCAAAATTACTGCTATATGTACCAGCAATACGTGCAGGAAAGCTTGGGCCGACAGTATGTTGCCAGCATTAGGAAGTCTGATGTGAAACGGTTCTTTAATCACCTTGCTGATGAGCGGCGACTGAAAGAGGGGACCATTGAAGCGGTGCAGACGATCCTACATCAGGTGTTCCAAATTGCTGTGGATGATGAATGGATCGAAAGGAATCCCTCTGACAATGCAGTGAAGGAACTCAAACGATCGCACCAAATGGACAGCAAGAAGCGTCAGGCATTGTCCAAGGCTGAACAGGATCTCCTATTATCCTTTCTTTCGGAAAATACACCGAATGCAAGGTGGTATCCAATAATAGCTGTCTTGTTGGGTACCGGCATGCGCGTCGGTGAAGCAACCGGACTTAGGTGGTGCGATATCGACTTTGACGAAGGGATGATCGATGTGAATCACACATTGGTATATTACAGCAACGGAAACCACCGGTGCAAATATGCAATTAACGATACTAAGACACCTGCCAGTAAACGGCTGATCCCTATGACAGAAACCGTCAGAAATGCATTCCTGATGGAAAAGGAAATGCAGGAGCAGGTAGGGGTTACTTGTGACATTTCTATTGATGGGTATACAGACTTCGTTTTCATCAATCGCTTTGGTGGTCTACATACCCAAGGAACGTTGAACAAGGTGTACAAGCGCATTATCCGGGATTGCAATGATGCAGAGTTTTTGAAGAGTGAGGCGCCTCCTGTTCTCTTGCCCAACTTTAGCAGTCATAACCTGAGACACACATTCGCAACCAGACTGTGCGAATCCGGAATGAACATAAAGCTGATCCAGGATATTCTAGGACATTCCGATATTTCTACAACCATGGATATATACACACATGTCACACGAGAAATAAGGCTTCAAGCTCGACAGCATATGGAAAGCGCTATATGATATGGCTGTAATCAAGCCCTCCGGCTTGGTTGGAGGGCTTGATCGGGAATGATTTATTTTGCATGCTTTGATATTTGGGTAACATTGAAAGAGAAGATTCTACAGAATGAATCACCTAAAGAGAAAGTGTATATACGCCACTATTAAATGGTATTTCTCGCGATTTCCATAATGGTATTTCCTGCGTTTTTTGCATAAATATTGCACGATTCGACATAATGTGCTATATTAAATATAAAGGAATGTAACTACGGAGGGAAACCAAATGGTGCAGAAATTAGAACAAGCATTACATACTATAAAGTCAACAATGTATCATCATAAAAGCGATGCTTACTTTCCTTATTTCTTTATTGTTGGTGCGGGTATTTCTGTTCCTGAAATACCTTCTGCTTCAAAGATAGTTGATATCTGCAAAGAAACTGTTAAAGAAATTGATCCTGAGCGATTTGTTAAGTATGAGGAAGAGTCCAAACCTTTTTTAGAGAATGGAATGAAGTATTATTCGTCGTGGATCGAATATGCCTATCCAAATCGAATTAATAGAAGCCAGTTGTTTAAAGGACTGTGTAGCAAGGCGAAAATATCATCTGCTAATTTGATGCTTGCACAAATATTGCATTCTGGGAAATTTGCTAACACGGTATTTACAACTAATTTTGACGACAGCATAAAAAAAGCGCTAGAATTAATGGGCACAAAAAGTTTCTTTTGTGCGGAAAATATAATGGACAATTTGGTTGTAAATAACCAAACAAAGGATATTCAAGTAATTCATGTTCATGGCACTTTTAATTTTTACGATTGTGCTAATCTCGAAAAGGAAATTGATGGTGTAGCATCTCAAACGGGAGCAGTAAGTTCTGCACAATTACTTTCTTCATTTCTTTACAATCAAGCACCGATTATAGTTGGGTATAGCGGTTGGGAAAATGATGTAATTATGCGGTGCCTTAAAGAACGGTTGAACTATCCCACCCCGTTGCAATACATTTGGATTTGCTATAATAAGCAAAGTTATCAAAGCTTACCAGATTGGATCAAAGAAAAAGATAGTGTTATTTTTGTTGTTCCAGAATCAGATGATGGCGACTGCGACGATACCAAAGACACGTTGGCTTGGGATGCGTCTAGCAATGCTAATTTTATTGATGCTACTACATTTTTCAAACGTATTATTTCTGGGTTTAAATTAGATGCCCCTTTGATTTTTACTGATCCATATTCCTATTATTCTCAGAAAATACAAACTGTCTTGCCAAAAAATGAAGATGTTTTGCACTTGAGACATTGGACGCAACGTTTGAAGATAATTGAAAGCGATAATGTGTTTGAGAATCTTGTTCAACGGCTAGAAACAATATATATTGCAAAAGACTATAATGAAGCCAATAATGTTTTGCGTGAAATAATTGGTTTACCTTTAAGCGGAGCAAATGCAGAATTTGTTTGTACGTCATTGATAAAGGAATTTATTAGAGATGAAGATGCAATTCCTTCATTTGATATTCGTCTAAAATTTCACTTAACAGCACTCGATTTTGTTGAAAAGAACATATCACAGCTTAGCCACATTGATGGCTTGATTTCTACACTCCGCGCTATCCTCTTTACTAGGTTCCGACATACGGAAAAAAGTAAGGTATTAGAACTCCTCGAAAAGGTAATCGAGTTATGCATCAAAGACAGCAGACTTCTTGTTATAGAACTTACTGCAATAGGAATGAAATCCGACTTTGTAGAAAAAGAATTAAAATTGTCACTGCTACAGCAAGTTCTTACACGTTGTCCAAATGATACAAAAAATAAAGATTTTGTATTTCTTAGATATAAAGCGTTGCGTGAAACTGCTAGGCTAAGCCGTTCAAATGAGGCTATTTCTTTAATTGAAGAAGCGGATAACTTGGTAACAATACTTGATAGGGATATATATAGTGCTTACCTTTATCTCACAAAATCAGAGGTTTTACCTTATATCACCAGAACAGATGTTAAGGAACAATGGATGATGGAGATATTAAAGTTCCTATCTTCACCTGATGATGATATTGATATCGATACATATGTTGAAGTTGCAGCTAACCTTAGCATACTTACCGATGATGAGATTTTTGGTGACACGAGAGCAAATCAAGTTGAAGACACAATTACAAAGTTGTTATTAAATTATGCTGTAGACCATACTAACTGTCATTCAATTTTGCACTATTCGCAGTGTTGCGAACTAATTTGCAGAGCAACGAAAGCGGATACAACAGTAGCTGATTTTTGTAAAAAAGTCTTTGCTGTTATGCCTCTCTTTCCACATAAGTGCAAAGGCTACCTAATGTCGTTGAAATACCTTGCCAATAAGTTTCTTTCTTTGCCAGCAGACGTAGTTAACGAGTTCGAAAAAATAGATCTTATTGCAGGAATCAAAGAAAATGAACATACAGACAGTTTGTATTTTCATCTGCTTCACTATGCCTCTAGTTGTGAGCTAATTAATGACTTCTCAAGATTTAGCGATGACATTGCATATGTTTTGGAACAACAAGAAAAAGCTCAAAACGGGTATGAACGGTATTGCAGTGGTGATTATAAACAAGCCGAGATTATGTTTTCTGAAGTTATTAATTGCAAAGTACCTCTAACAGCAGACTCAGCGAGAACAAATCTGGCATATATGATACGCCGGAATGAAACAGAAAAAAGCTATTCTTTTGAAGAAATTATTGATCAGCTAGTGTATTGGAGCGAGTTTGACCTTATGAATATTTTGCTATATTACATAGCGAAAGGTGAAACGAATAACAAAACATACATAAAGGCAAAGGAAAAGTTTGAGAAGATCTCCGAGGAAGAAAGAAACAACATTATCGAATGGTGGAGCAATGTGGAACGCGTTGGTGAGAAAGAAAGCAAACTTGCTCTGTCGTTGATTAATCGTAGTGAGCAATAAATGTTTAGTTTGTTATTGAGCATTCCTTTTATATGCATTACAAACCGAAAAGAAAGCAGGCCAAAGCGGCAGTTCACATGGAACTGCCGCTTTGCTATTTGGAAATCAACTACTTCAATTTCAGGGGACTTTAAATTTTAACATATCTTTGGTTTCTGCTATTTGGCTTATCCGGAATGGTCATACGGATCAGATTGAGTTCGATTGCCGGATGCAAGTAGTTTCTGCGAAAGCCTTCCTTGGATTTCAAACCCAGCTTTTCCATCAGCGCCAAGCTGGAATAAGGAACGTCATATTCCATAACATCGAGCAGTCGCTTGACATATTCCGAAAGCTGTTCACTATCTTCGCTGAGCTGAACAGAAATATCGTCCAGAATCTTATCGATCTGAGACAGCATAAATACGATAAATGCTGTAGATTCCCCATCAATGTGGCATTTAGCAATTGCGTTATAGTAGTCCTCTTGGAATTTTTCTATCTGACTTTCAATGGGGATATATTCGAAAACAGGCTTCCACTTGGAGAGAATTGCGGTATGCCACAACCGTGCCATTCTGCCGTTGCCGTCAGAGAAGGGGTGGATGAAGACAAATTCATAATGGAATACGCTACTGAGGATCAGCGGATGTATCGTGGCCTTTGATGCGTTCAACCATCCAAACAGATCGTCCATGAGTTGGTGCACAAACTTTGCCGGGGGTGCCATAAAGATACACTGGTCTCCGTTAAAGACACCTTCTTCGCCACGGCGAAATTCGCCGGACTCATCCAAAAGGTATTTTGTCATAATACCATGGAATGTCTTCAAATCTTCAACACTGAAGGGATCAATCTCGGAGAGCTTTTCGTAGGCAGCATAAGCATTTTTAACTTCTTGTATTTCTTTCTGCTCGCCAAGGACGGTTTTGCCGTTGATAACATCTCTAACCTGTCCCAAAGAGAGGGAATTAGCTTCGATCCGCAGGGAGGAATGAATTGATTTGATCCGGTTGTTTTTA
>JAFXAQ010000034.1 GCA_017516925.1 Oscillospiraceae bacterium
GCTGATATCCTCAATCAGACCCTCCCGCATATAGCCGATTTTAGGACGTCCGCCGGAGGAAACCATTGCCAGGTCCTTTCGTACCAGCACCTCACCCATACCCAACGCATTGGCAAGGGTGGTCGCAGACATATAGGGAGAAGAATCCTCCGGTAAGCTTTTCAGATATGCCAAATAACTCGGCAAGCGCTTTAATACTGCCTTTGAAATTTCCTTACGTTCCATAAGTATATTCCTTTCGATACGGTATATCGATATAATTCTTTATCGATTATAGCAAAGCAGTAAAGAAATTTCAAGTAGTCGATAAAAATTTTTATGCGCAACTGGTTTGCCGCAGGATTTCTTTCCTAAGCTTAAGCATAATCCGCTTTTCCAAGCGGGATATATAGGATTGGGAGATGCCCATCATTTGCGCCACATCCTTTTGGGTCAGCTCCGGATGTCCCTCCAGTCCAAAGCGCATAACCACAATCCTTCGTTCCCGTTCCGGAAGTGCCTTCACCGCCTGTCGAAGCAGCGCCAAATCCACCGCATCCTCCATTGGACGTTCAATCATATCCTCCTCCGTACCCAAAATGTCAGACAGCAACAGTTCGTTTCCGTCATAGTCCATATTGATGGGTTCGTCCAGAGATACCTCTGTTTTTTGATTGGAGATTTTTCGGATATGCATCAGTATCTCATTTTCAATACACCGTGATGCATAAGTAGCCAGCTTAATATTTCTGTCCAGACGGTAAGTATCCACTGCTTTTATGAGCCCTATAGTACCGATAGAAATCAGGTCCTCCAGATTAACACCGGTATTTTCAAATCGTCGGGATATGAATACCACAAGGCGCAAATTGCGCTCAATGAGCAGCTTCTTCGCCTCCTCATCTCCCTGCTCCAGACGCTGCAGCGCTTTTTGTTCCTGCTCTCCCTTCAATGGAGCCGGAAGAACATCACTGCCTCCGATATAGTGAATTTCCCGAGGGGATAAAATTCCGATTTTCCGTAGAAGTCCCCAAAACATTTTCACGATGCCATACCTCCTGTCAATGCCTGATAAGCTCCTTCCCTGCTTAGCCGTTCCGGGGCAAACGCCACCAAAGAGCTTCCCTGCCATTTGCCGATTTTTACCCGGGGGATTCTCATCGCCAGCAATAATCCACCCGGTTGTCCAACGGCGCTATACGGAATAAGCCGCAGCCCGGGCAGCTCACCCCGGCTTATGGTTTCCAGAGGCGCAGACAGCTGCTGCCTGGTAAGCCCTGTCAGGCGCCCCGCAATTTCATCGCAAACCACAAGAACCGGTCTGCCGGTGATAGGGTCCCGCAGACTGTTTCCGGTGTCGCACAGCGCCGTCAGCCGTATATGTGTCCTGCCGTATTGCAATTCCACCGGAACATAATTGACACTTCCGGGACCGGAACGAAAGCCGAATGTACAAACTGCCGTAAGTATCGCAGCGGCCGTGAGCAAACTGAAAAAATCCCCCTCACCTATCGCCAGAGCAAAGCCGCCCAATGCCATACTCAGCAAAAGAAATACAAGGGTCCTGCGCAAACCACTGACAGAAAAGCCAAAGCTTACAGAGCCAATTAAGAACATCAGGAGCACTCTGTAAAAAATGGCACCCAAGAATGCCAAGCCCGGCAGCAAGCAAGCACCGGCATACAGGCTGCCAAGCAATGCTCCCAGCGCTGCTTTCCCCCATCCCGGCGGATATCCGGAAAGGCGGTTAGTTCCCAGCAAAAGCAGATAATCCACCAGAAAATTCAGCAGAATCACCATATCCAGATATACTGTCATAGTTTTGTCCCCCCTCCGTGAATGTAACAACAGTATACCTGTCCGGGACAAAAAATTCCGTCAAAGCTTCGCCCGGAATTGAAGCCAGAAATCGTCTGCGCACCACGCAGACTTACCCAGCTGTTATAAAAATCAAAAAAAGCGGCAGCTGTTTTTCTCAGCTGCCGTTTGTTTCTGTCGAGGCTTCTCTTTCGATTTTCCGGATATTTTTTTCAGCCTTGAAACGGGGTGTCATCACCTCATGTCCGCACCCTAAGCATTTCAGGCGAAAATCCGCACCGGTACGCAAGACCCGCCAGCGCTTTTCGCCGCAAGGGTGCGCTTTTTTCATCAGCAAAATATCATTGAGCCGTACGTCCATTATTTATCCCCCTTTATGGCATCCCAATACTGCTTTGCCGCCTGCTCCAACTTGTTATCACCATAGGAATAATAGTGGGTGCCCACAAGCGAATCGGGCAAATATTGCTGCTTTACCCAACGGTTGGGGTAATCGTGGGGATATTGGTAGCCTTGTTCACGCTCCTGGGTGTAGGTATCGGCGTGCATATTCTGCAGGTGCCTGGGGAAATCTCCCCCCTTACCCTTTCGCACATCATCAAGCGCCATATCCAGTGCAATATGTCCGGTGTTGGATTTCGGCGAGGTAGCCATCAGCACCGCCGCATCGCCTAAAGGTATCCGGGCTTCCGGCATCCCAATTTTCAACGCAATATCCACGCAGGCATTGACTATGGGGATAATCATCGGATATGCAAGACCCACATCCTCTGCCGCCACCACCATAAGCCGACGACAGGCAGACTGCAGCTGGCCCGCCTCCAGAAGCCGGGCCAGATAATGCACCGCCGCATCCGGGTCAGAGCCACGGATACTCTTTTGCAGGGCAGAGAGCAAATCATAGTAATTATCCCCGTCCCGGTCTGCACGCAAGGCGCTTTTCTGGGTGACGGTCTTGGCATCCTCCAAGGTCAGGCTGATCGTGTTGTCCGTAATCACAGAGGCTGAGAACAACACCTCCACCGCATTCATTGCTTTCCGCAAATCACCGCCACAGGCTCCTGCAATATACTCCAGTGTGCCCGTTTCTGCCTTGGCAGTCACGTTATTGCGCTGCTCCAGATACTCCACCGCCCGCTTGACAGCCTGTAAGGCAGCTGCGGCGGTTATCTGTTTAAACTCGAACACTGTGGAACGGCTTAAAATGGCATTAAACACATAGAAATAGGGGTTTTCTGTGGTGGATGCAATCAGGGTGATTTTTCCGTTTTCGATATACTCCAGTAAGGATTGTTGCTGCTTTTTATTAAAGGACTGAATCTCGTCCAGATATAACAGCACGCCGTTTGGCGCCATAAAGGTATCCAGCTGGGAAACAATGTTCTTAATGTCCGCAGTGGATGCTGTGGTGGCATTAAGCTGGTAGAGCGTGCGGTTTGTCTGCTTGGCAATAATATTGGCAACTGTGGTTTTTCCGGTACCGCTGGGTCCGTAGAAAATCATATTGGGGATATTTCCGGAAGCAACCAGCCGGCGCAAAATACCGCCTTCGCCTAAAATATGCTCCTGACCGTATATTTCATCCAGTGTCTGTGGACGCAACAAATCTGCCAAGGGCTGATACATACGCCGTCTTCCTTTCTTTTAAAATGTGGCTACATCGGGGCTTGCAGCCGGCACACCGGCTTCCACCTTCTGCGCATAAAGCACAGGACCGGTCTCCCCTTTGTACAAGGGGTGTTTTTCCGCCTTGATTTTTGCAGTAACCATCACCCAGGACCTGGGCTCCAATTTGGCAGCTTCTGCATAACTGCAGGGAATGCCACAAAACTGAATGTCGTCCTGGCAGCAGGTCATCACAAACCGCCCCGGGGCAAACATATTTTCCTTTGTCCGGCGCAGCAGGGCAACCTGCCCCTTGAACCGGACGGTTTTACCGTCGTATTTCGCCGGTTCCTCTGACACATCCCGGTACCACAAAGCATAGTCTCCATCCTTGACATCAATCACCGGCGCATTGATATCAAAGGGCAGCGGGTCTTCGATTTCATCAAAGGCAGTTGTACCGTCCAGATAGTCATATAAAATATCCATACGGCGGTTGGCTGCCCGGACAAGCTTATGAAGCGGCATTGTGTCAGCACCGGGCTGCAGCCGGTTAAATACTACCATCTGACCGCCAACCAGCTTGTCCATCACAAGATTGCGCATATTGGCATTATAGGCTTCAAAGGTGGTAGCATCGGCGAACATAACCTCCTGTGCCACAACCCACTCCTCCGGGAAGCGGCTGTAAAGATCCCCTACCAGCTGCATACCGTTTAATTCCGCAACCACACGCTGCGCCCGGTATTTTTTTGCCAATGCCTGCAGCTCCTTAGTGGTGACCTTTTGCTGGTCCAAAACCTCCAGAAATACGTTTTGTGCCGGATATGCGGAAAAATCGTATTCTTCCTCGCCCTCTTCAAACACCAAAAGCAAGGTCCGTTCACCGGCATTAAACCGGGGGTCCTCCAAGGTTTCCTGAATAAATTTGGTTTTTCCCGAATCCAGAAAGCCGGTAAAAGCATAAACAGGAATTTGTGTCATAGCTTACACTCCAAACAATTCCGCAATCTTGTGCTCGTCAAGCTCTGCGCCGATAACGCACAGCTTTCCGGTAATTTCCGCGCTGCCGTAACGTACATTGCGCTCCTCGGGAACATAATCAAAATGAATCCACTTGCCGTTTTGCTCCGGAACAATACCCTTGGCACGCAAAACAAAGCCGTATTTCTGGCTGTCCAATTGCTGAAGCGCTGCTTCAATCTCTTCCAGCGTGAATTTCCGGGCAGTCTCCACGCCCCAGGAGGTAAATACCTCGTCAGCGTGGTGATGGTGATGTTCGTGGTGGTCGTGTCCGCAGCAGCAGTGCTCCTCATCGTGGTGATGATGGTGCTCGTGGTGATCGTGTCCGCAGCAGCAGTGCTCCTCATCATGGTGATGATGGTGCTCGTGGTGATCGTGTCCGCAGCAGCAGTGCTCCTCGTCGTGGTGATGATGGTGCTCGTGGTGATCGTGTCCGCAGCAGCAGTGCTCTTCGTGATGATGCGCCTGCGCCAGTTCTTCCAACGCTGCCGCCAAGGTTGCCTTGCCCTCCAGCGCCGCCACAATCTGCTCGCCGGTCAGTTCTTCCCAGGGAGTTGTAATAATCGTGGCATCAGCATTGTGCTCCCGAAGCATAGCAACTGCAGTGTCCAGTTTTTGCTGCGGAATGTTTCCGGTACGGGAAAGAATAATGGTGGAAGCAGTTTCAATCTGGTTGTTGTAGAACTCGCCAAAGTTCTTCATATAAATCTTCACCTTGCCTGCATCCGCAACAGCCACCGTATAGCCCAAAGACACATCAGCGCTTGTAACCTTCTCCACTGCGCTGATAACATCCGACAGCTTGCCAACACCGGAAGGCTCAATGAGGATTCTGTCCGGGTTGTACTGCGAGATTACCTGGGTCAGCGCCTTGCCGAAATCACCAACCAGACTGCAGCAGATACAGCCGGAATTCATTTCCGTAATGTTCACACCGGCATCCTTTAAAAAGCCACCGTCAATACCGATTTCGCCAAATTCATTTTCAATCAGCACCAGCTTCTGCCCGGCATAGCTTTCGGAAATCATTTTCTTAATCAGCGTGGTCTTGCCCGCCCCAAGAAAACCGGAATAGATATCAATTTTTGTCATAAATACACCTTCTGTACAAATTTTTACAGCACATATTATAACACCATATTTTTCTTTACACAAGTGAAAAATAATTCTTCGACAGGATTTCCTTGTATCCTCAAAAATAAGGCGTTATTTTATGATCAGGCGGTCATTCTCCCCGAATGCGACAACCGCCCTAAAAATGCCGCTACGTGTGAAACGTAGCGGCGTCCTTTTTAGCGAACCGGTATCAGGAGCATTTGGGTTTGCTCCGGTTCTGACTGCAGATTGTTTGCTTTTTGAATATCCGCAACCGTGGAACCGGCAGATTTGGCAATTTCCCAGAGGCTGTCGTTACCTGCGCAGCGCAGTATCAGGCTGGGTCTGCCCGGGTCCAGCTCTGCAGCCTCTCCTGTTTCCAGATTTGTCAGATACTCCATACTCTGGGCAAAAACTGTGTTGGTTTGTAGCTGGATGGGGGCTGACAGGGCTACCTCCCCCGGACCGGCAGCGCCAGTTGGTCTGCCAATAGGTAATACGGACATTTCCAACTCCACATTATCGTCAGCAGATATTGTGTGGGGGCTCTCCCAGCGGACTGTAGCTGTTTGCAGCTCACCGTCCGGAGAATAGCCCAGAACCTGAAATGTGCCGCTAAGGGTCGCATGAACCGTATCTCCCTGATGGTGCATACCCGGATTTTCCGGATAGAAGCACACATCCAAAACACGCAGCATATCTGTTTGCAGGTTTTGCTGGGCGGTAACCGTATCTGCACGGCTATCCAAAATTGCCGGGATATCCACTTTACTCCACTGGGGTGTCAATTGCCGTGTAAGAGAATAGGCATCCTCCGCAATTTCCACAGTGGCAGTATCGTACAGTGTATACTGTCCGGAAAGACCCACCTTCAAATTCAAGGTGTTATCCTCGCTGGGCTCCAGCTCCAGGGATGTAACAGCGAAGCATATGTCTGCCTGCGCCTGGGGCGCATAGTCCCGGTTTAACTGGCTGTACTGAGAAAAGGGTAAATCATGCTCCCAGGTATGCAATTGTCCGTCCGTTCCCCGGTACAAAGCACCCAGACCGGCAATGCCACGCATCACCAGCTTATCCGCAACCACCTTCATCTCTGAAAGGCTGGGGTTAATCCAGTATCGCAACAGTTTTTCTATCGGCACATTGGTATTTGGCACACTGAGGTTTTCCTCCAGGTGGAAGGCCTTCTCCCCCATTTCCACAGGCAAGCGCAATGGATATGTCTTTTTCAGCACCTGAATATCCTCAGGCAGCTGCTCCGGTGTGTACAGCTCCAGCTCCTCCGGAACCGTAGCCTGTCCCAAAATTCCCACAGAGGCACGGACCATCATTTTCCGGGCAGACAGCGTTCTTGCATCCACGCTGCGCAGCATAGGAATTACCTGCAAATTCCCTTCCCGGGTTGTTTCCGGAAAATCCCAGGTCTGCTGAAAGGGCAGCCATGTCTCCAGCTGCTGAACAGCAGAACCGTCCTCCGGCAAATACAGCACCCATACCATCACTCCACCGGTCACACCGGCAGAGCTGGCATGCCAATCCTTACCCCGGATAATCATTTGTCCCCAGGCGGTAAGTACTGTGCCGATATCCGGCATTCCCTCAGGAACACGAACCTCTTGGGTCTGCTCCTGGGAAAGATACTGCCTGCATACAGTTTTCAGGCAGGGAAACACTGATTTTTGAAACTGAATTTCCATAGCAGTCACTCCTTTGCTACCAAAGCGTATGCGGTGCGGGACAAGTTTATGACTATCTTTTTTTCCATATCCCACAGCCGCAAAAAATCACACCAAGGGCAAAGCAATGTGGCAAAAAGCCGCTATTCAACCAAAGTCCAATCAAAATCCCAGCACCGAAGGCAATAAGCATCCAGCCCCAAAGGCAATTGGGTCGGTACATAAAAAACACCCCCTGCACCAAGTGTATGCAGGAGGTGTTTGGCATTTAACCGCCAAGATATGCTTTTTGTACCTGTTCGCTCTCCGCCAGCTCCTTGCCGGTTCCGGACAAGACAATGTTGCCGTTTTCCAGAACATAGGCCCGGTCAGAGATTGCCAGGGATTTACCGGCATTTTGTTCCACCAGCAGGACGGTGGTGCCGTCCTTGTTAATGTCCTTGATAATCTCAAAGACCTGATCAACCAGCAGGGGCGACAAGCCCATAGAGGGCTCGTCCAGCATCAACAGCTTCGGGTGACTCATCAGCGCCCGGCTCATAGCCAGCATCTGCTGCTCGCCGCCGGAAAGCGTACCGGCAATCTGGCTGCGGCGCTCTGCCAGCCGGGGAAAACGGGCATAGATGGACTCCAAATCGCTTTTAAATTTGCTGTTGTCCTTCATGGAGTATGCGCCCATCATCAGGTTTTCATAGACCGTCAGCTCCTGGAATATCCGGCGTCCCTCGGGCACCTGGGTCATTCCCATATGCACAATTTTGTGGCAAGGTGTTTTGGTAATATCGTGTCCATCGAAAACCACACTACCTGCCTTTTTGGGAATCAGCCCCACCACGCTTTGCATTGTGGTGGTTTTACCGGCGCCATTGGCGCCAATCAGGGAAACAATTTCCCCTTCGTTGACTTCAAAGCTAATGCCCTTCAGGGCACAAATCACACCATAGTATACCGTAAGGTTATTCACTTCCAACATTGCCATAGCTTAACCTCCGATATACGCCCGAATCACCTCGGGGTCTTGCAAAACTGTCTTGGTTTCACCCTGAGAGAGCATTGTGCCGAAGTTCAGGACTGTCAGCTCGTCACAAAGACCGGACACGAACTTCATATCATGCTCAATGAGCAAAATCGTCATATCAAAATTGTCCCGGATAAATCGAATCGTCTTTGCCAAATCCTCCGTCTCCTGAGGATTCATACCCGCTGCAGGCTCATCCAGCAGCAAAATCTTTGGGTTGGTGGCAAGCGCCCGGGCAATTTCCAGCTTGCGCTGCTTGCCGTAAGGCAGGTTGCAGGCAAGGGCATTACGCTCCTGCTCCAAATCGAAAATCCGCAGCAGCTCCTTTGCTTTTTCCCGCATAGCCTTCTCCACCTGAAAATGCCGGGGCAGCCGAAGCAGAGACTCCAGCACAGAGCAGCGAAACTCAGGGCGATTGTGCAGACCAACCATTACATTACGTACCACTGTCATATTGTTAAACAGGCGAATGTTCTGGAAGGTTCGGGCAATGCCCTTATGATTGATTGCCTCCTGAGACAGGCCCTTGAGTTCCTCGCCGTCCAGATAGAAGGTGCCGGCGGTAGGCTTATAGACACCGGTTAAAAGATTAAAGATTGTGGTCTTGCCGGCGCCGTTGGGTCCAATGAGACCGTAAATCTGGTTCTTTTGAATTCGGATATTTACATCCTGCGCCGCCTTCAAACCGCCGAAGGAGATGCCAAGACCTTTGGTTTCTAAAATATATTCTGCCATCAGTCTTCCCCTCCCATCTTGCTGTCCGGCCGTGTGTTCTGGGGTGTTACATCCACAGAAAGAATCTCATCCATGCTGATTTTTGTGGGCACCACATCCCATTTTGCCTTATCATCACGTCTGTGGGCAGGGTCGTGCTTTGTTTTGAACAGCTTGCTCAGCATTGCACCGATATTGTACTTTTCCCGTACCGCTGCCAGCGCAGGCGCATTGTTATAAATCACAATGGCAATCAAAATCAGCGCATACAACAGGTCCTGCAGAACAGCCAATTCACCGGTAAGCTTTGTGGGCAGCCAGGTATTGAGCCAGGTGATCAGCGCAGCGGAAATAATTGCGCCATTGATACTGCCCATACCGCCTAAGACTACCATAACCAGTATCTCAATGGAGTAGTTATAGTCAAACTTCAGGCTCTGTACGGTATAGTTGCTGTAGCTGTAAAGCACACCTGCCACACCAGCCAGCGCAGCAGACATAATGAATGCAACCAGCTTATATTTGGTAACGTTGACACCGGTTGCCTTTGCCGCAATTTCGTTGTCACGAATTGCCGTAACAGCTCTGCCGTGCTTGGAACGGATAAAGTTCTGCACAACAGCAAGGGTCATCAGCACAAGCACAAAGGCAATCAGGAATAAATATTTCTTGTCGTAGCGAGGCGTGGACAAACCCAGAGTGCCACCGAAGGATTCGTCAGAGGTGTTCAGGAACAAGGACTTGACAATCTCACCGAAAGCCAGCGTCACAATCGCCAGATAGTCACCCCTTAAGCGCAATGCCGGAATACCGATGATGACACCGCAGATGGCTGCAGCCGCTGCACCGGCAATCAAGGAGATTACAAGGGCACCAACGCCGTTACCCATAGCAGGTACCAGCAGCGCAGAAACCTTGCCACCCAAATAGGCACCGATGCACATAAAGCCGGCATGACCCAGCGACAACTCGCCCAGGAAGCCCACAACCAGCGAAAGAGAAACCGCAAGAATGATGCTGATGGACATTTTCTCCAGCAAAAATAAAAGAGAATTATCAAAACGATTTCCGGTTAGGGTCATTACACCGAACACCAGCGTCATAATGCCGATGACAATATAGTTGATGTAGTGATTAAGCTTGAATTTTCCCAGTCTCATACCTTCTCCCTCCTCTTTTTACCAAGGAATCCGGTGGGTCTGACCAGCAAAATGATAATCAGAATAGAAAATTCGATGGCATCGGTATAAGGGGCAATTGCCGTAATTTTATAGGATATACTTTCCACAACGCCCAAAAGAATGCCGCCGAGCATTGCGCCGGGGATAGAACCGATACCGCCAATGACTGCCGCGGTAAAGGCTTTGATACCGGGCATGGAGCCCATCGTTGTGGACACCGAAGGTGCTTTCAGCAGGTAGAAAAGACCAGCCAGAGCGGCCAGCGCGGAGCCAATGGCAAAGGTGACCGTAATAATCCCATTGACATTGATGCCCATCAGCTGCGCAGCAGCCTTGTCCTCAGAAACAGCAATCATTGCTCTGCCAAGCCTCGTATATTTAACAAACAAGGTCAGCACCAGCATCACTACCACGGTTACACCAAGAGTGACCAGCGCAGAAATTTGCACGGTGGCGCCCAGCAGCTTGATAGCGCCAAACTCATAGACGGTAACCATTTTGGTGGCGGAGCCGAAAATAATCTGCGCAATGCTCTGCAGCAGATAGCTTACACCAATGGCCGTAATCAGCACCGCCAAGGGTGATGCGCCCCGCAAGGGCTTATAAGCAATTTTTTCGATGGTAACACCCAAAATCACACAACCGACAACTGCAAGCAGAATTGCCAGAAGCGGATTATTGGTCGCCATAAACACGTAAATCAGGTAACCACCAATCATAATGACATCGCCGTGGGCAAAGTTCAGCATTTTGGCAATACCGTATACCATTGTATAACCAAGGGCTATCATTGCATAGATACCACCCAGGCTCAAGCCATTGATCAAGGTAGATAAAATAACTTCCATATACATTCCAACTTTTCTAATATGTGAAAATTTCTAAGCACGACAACTGCACATACCGGCATTTTGCCGGTATGTGCAGCATAAAAACTCAAGCTATCAATTAGTTTGCTTCCTTGATGATATACTGGATAGCAGTCTTATTCACGAAGCCGGAGGCTTCCCACTTGATTTCTGCGCCGGTCACCGCATCGGTAACGGTGTAACCGCCGGAGAACTGCTCCTTCAAAATCTCACACAGGTCAGAAGCGCTGATGGTTACATCAATCTTCTTACCGGCATCCACAGCCGCCTGCATTGCGCCCACAAGCGCATAGACACAGTCATAAGCAGATGCGCCGAACTGGTTCAAGGTATCTGCGCCGAACTTCTCTACGTACTTGTCGATAAATTCCTTAGCCTTACCTTCGGTGGCCTTGGAGTTAAAGTGAGACAGCATAGTAACTTCCTGGGGAATGGTGGTCAGGTCGAAGCCCTCCTGGCTGTCAATTCCGTCAAAGCCGTCACAGCCGTAGTAAACTGCGTCAGCAGCCAGAATGGACTTTGCCTGATCCATAAAGATGGAAGCGGGCTGGTAGTAAGTAGGCATAAAGATGAAGGTGCAATCCTTCAGGGTGTCAATCTGGGTGCTGAAGTCCGTAGCGCCAGCCTCGGTAAAGGAGGTCTCAATCACCTTAACAGAGGGGTCCAGATTCTTTTTAAACTGCTCAAAGATACCCTTGGAGTAGTCTTCATCGGACTTATAGAATGCACCGATGGTCTGACCGGACAGGTTCTGGTTCACAAAGTCAGCAGCAACTGCGCCCTGGTTGCCGTCAGCGAAGCACATCTGGTAGGCATTGTCAAATTCAGGAATCTTGTCGCCGGAGGCAGAGGGGGTCAGGAAGAAAACATTATCCTCCTTGGACAGGTTCTTGAACTCCATGCCCGGGCCGGTGGTAACTGTGCCCAAGGACAGCTGCATACCCTGCTCCAGCATAGCGGAATAGTTACCGGCAACCAAGGTTGCATCGTGCTTATCGTCCATTGCGACCAGCTTGAACATAACACCGTTGAAGCCACCGGCGGCGTTAATCTCTTCCACTGCCATCTGCGCAGCGTTGGCAACAGCAGTACCATAAATCGCCGCAGCACCGGTCAGAGGACCGGAAACGCCAATGACAAACTCCGTGTTATTGGCGGTGTAGCCATTGTCAGAGCTACCGGAACCTGCACAACCGGCAAACAGACCGATCACCAGCATAGCGGCCATTGTAATTGCTAACAATTTTTTCATCTCAGATTACTTCCTTTCATTATAAAACCGTCAGGTTTATTAGGATGTGCCTATTGTATCTCACACGTGCACATTTGTCAATCGCAAAAATACGCTATTTTTTCTCTTTCTTTTTGTGCATTCTAACTATCCATAACAGCCTTACAGACCTGCAGCACCTCAGCAATAATGGGAATGCAGACCTCCCGTCCGTAACCGGCGTCCTCCACCGCCACAATAAATGCCAGAGGATATTCCTCATCTGCCACGAAACCTGCAAGCATTGCGTTGGGCTTCTTCCCTCCCCCAACCTCGGCAGTGCCTGTTTTGGCGCACACTGTCAAGCCGGGAAAATGTTTGCTTCCGTATTTGTCCGTCACATTAAAGCCCATAAGCTCCTGCAGCGTTTCTGCCGTAGCTACAGACATAATTCTGGACTGATTTTTTGTTTGACCCCAATAGCTTGTCAAGCCGTCCGAGGTGATTTGGGCTACCAGATGGGGGGTTACCCCCTTACCGTCGGCAGCGATTGCCCCAACAAAGGTCATAAAGCTGCATGGGTTAATCAGGTCCGTGTGCTGACCAACACCACTCCAGGCAATGCTGTACTGGGAGGCGCCTTTTATATCGAAGTTACCCTTTGCGGTGGTAATCCCGTCAAAGGTAACACGCTGGGTCACACCAAACTGCTCCACGTATCGGGTCAAGGTTTCTTCCCCCAGCTGCCCGGCTATCTGGGCAAAGGCGCAGTTGCAGGAATTCCGAAATGCCATTTTCACATCCTGCTCATAATGCTTATCCTCACAGGTAACCTTGTCGTTATCCAGCTCATAGACACCCTTACAAACAAATTTCTGCTGCATAATATCCGGAATTGTTTCCAGCGCAGCCGCCAATGTGACAATTTTAAAAATAGAACCGGGAATGTAGGTAGACTGGGTAAAGCGGTTGACATACACACCGTCATATTGTCCGGTGGTGTCCTTTTCCAAGTCCGGTGGGTTGTCAGGGTCCAGATTGGGACTTGTAACCGCACAGAGAATTTCTCCCGTTTCATAATTATAAACACCCAAGGTTCCCTTGTAGCTTCCCAACGCTTTCAGCGCTGCCTCCTGCGCCTGGGAAGATATTGTCAGCTGCGCTGTTCCTCCGGCTTTTCCGTAGGTATATACGCCGTTGAGAATATCATACCCGGTCAGCTCGGCAGCATAATGGGAAAGCGCAGGCGCAGAAATACTGCCCTTCCGGTCCCCCAGCCAATGCACTGTGGAACGGCGCAGGGCCTCCGCCTGAGCATAGTTTCGTCCATCGCTTAAGTCCAGCAGCAGAACACCGTCCCGGTCCGTAATCACGCCGCAGCCGATATTCCCGCCGTTGTACACATGGGGAGAACCAGCAAACACAACCCACTGGTCTGCCTGGGTTACATACTCAAACACAAAAAAGCCAAGACCTGCCAGAAGAACAAGGATTAACAAAAAGGCAATACCGGCACGCAGGGCAATTCTATTCATCCTCGGCACCTCCTTTTTTGGTCAGGCGAACAGCAAAGCTGGCATTCTGCCGGGTATCCGCCGCCTTGATAAAGGCAAGCAGCCCCCAGGAGCACAGCATACTGGAGCCGCCATTGGACAAAAACGGAAAGGTTACACCGGTCAGAGGCAATACATCCACCGTGCCAAGGGCATTGAGGATAACCTGTACCAGCATGATGCAGGAAGCGGTACAGGCGCCAATGGTATAAAAGCTGCTGCGTCCCACTGAGGCGGAACGGACGGAAAACACCGCCAAAGCAATCACGGACAGAATAATGAGCACCACTAAGATTAAGCCCCACTCTTCACAAACGGTTGCCACTGCCACATCCGAATCCGCAGCAAATACGTTTTTCATCCAGCCTCTGCCTGCGCCCAGGCCTAAAAGTCCGCCTGCAGCCATACACATCAGCGACCTTGTTTGCTGGTAGCCGCCCTCTAAGGGCGCTTCCCAGATGTGCCGCCAGGTAGCAAACCGCCTTAGGGCATGGGGCGCAATTTTCAGCGCAACGACGCCGGCAAAGCCAAGCGCCGTACAAGCCAATGCCAGCGTTCCCACGCTGCCGGAGCGCATATAGGCAATGACCAGAAAGGCGCAGAAGAATATCAGCGCAGTACCGAAATCATTCATAAGCGCAAGGCATCCGCAAATCAGCACAGAATAGGCAATGAACGAGAACAAATTCCGTTTGGTCATAATTCTGTCCATAGCAGAAGCGCCCACATAGACAAAGCAGACCTTACTCAGCTCTGAGGGCTGTATGGAAAGCGACCCAATCACCAGCCAGTTCTTCGCACCATAATATTCCCTGCCAAACACAAGGGTGATGAGCAAAAAGCCGATGCCGGCAATAGCCGCAACATAGCGGAATTTTTTGGCACGCTCCAAATCCCGCAGGGACCAGCCCACCACTAAAAACAACACGACACCCAAAGCCAGCGCAATCAGCTGCTTCAGGGCTTCTCCCGGGTCTACCGTGGCAAGAACCGCCATACCCATCGTGGAAAGGAAAAAAGCAATGGTTTCCACCTCAAAGGATGTGCGGCGGATACATACATAAAACAGTAGCAGCGCCCACTGGCATGCCATAATTCCGCCGAAGCCAATGAGAATATCCACAGCGTTTTCTCCGCCGCCACCCAGCAAGAAGCCCACAGCACAAAGAATTTGAAACACGGTTAACAGAAACAGGTTTGCAAAGCTGGAAAAGATTGTGGATGCTTTCGTGCGAAGCTGCGCCAGATGCTTTTCCTGACGGCGGGAAATAGGCTGCAGCTCCATATCTACACCGCCGATGGAAATAACATCCCCCGGCTGCAGCGCACGAATACGGACACGCTTTTTATTCACAAACACACCGTCCTTGGAATCCGCGTCTGCAATGGTCCAGCTTCCGTCATCATAGCGGGTCAGAACGGCATGGCTGCGTGACACCGTTGGAAAATTCACAACAATATCACTACGCTTACTTCTGCCGATTACATTTTCCCAGTGCGTCACAGACATTTTGCGACCGTCTGCCAGGCATAGCCATGCCCAGATTTCCGGCTCCTTACGGAAGGTCAGCAGCGGCTTCATACACCGAAACAGCAACACAGCCACCAGCACAGGCGCCAAATACCGCAGGCAAGCGGTAAAGACACGAATATAGGCAGGCTCTGCATAAAACAAACCGGAGACAAAATCCAAGGTGTCACCTCCTTTGTAGCTACATCATTGTTTCTTTTTACGCCTCCAAAGAGCGAAGCAGGGCAATTTCCTCAGCATAGCCGGGAAGCGCATTGGGGGTTTCCAAAATCATTGGTAATGTTTTCAAATAGGGGTGGTTTATCACCTTTGCAAAAGCGGACAGTCCAAGGTTACCCTGTCCCAAAAGCTCGTGGCGGTCCTTGTGACTGCCAAAGGGATTTTTGGAATCGTTGATATGCAGCGCCTTCAGTCTGGAAAGACCCACAACCCGGTCAAATTCTGCCAGAACACCATCCAAATCATTTACAATGTCATATCCTGCGTCGTGGACGTGACAGGTATCCAAGCAGACACCGACATCGTCGCTGCCCACAGCGTCTATAATGGCTTTGAGCTCCTCAAATTTTCCGCCTACCTCGCTACCCTTACCTGCCATCGTTTCCAAAAGCACCGTTACCGGATAGCCGGGTGCCAAAGCTTTTTTCAAAGCCTCTGCAATTTGACTGATACCGGTTTCCATTCCCTGTCCTACATGACTGCCGGGATGAAAATTATAAAAGTTCCCGGGCAGGGCTGCCATACGGCGCAAATCATCACACAGCACACTGCAGGCAAATTCCCGGGCATCCGGCTGCGCCGTACATAAATTCATCGTATAAGCTCCGTGGGCAACCAAGGGTCCAAAGCCGCCATCCTTCAGCGCCTGTACAGCCTGCCGACTGTCTTCCGGGTCTTCTTTGCGGGCCTGACTGCCCCGAGGGTTCCGGGTAAAAAACGCAAAGGTATTGGCGCCGATAGACTGCGCCGTTTTTACCATTTCCAAATTACCGCCACTGGCGGATAAATGACATCCTAAATAAAGCATCGTTCTCGCCTCCTTAGCTGGAATATCATAACACATTTTTGCACAAATTGCAAATTTTCCAATTCCATTTCTGTCCAAAATATGGTATCATTTATTCATAACACGCAGGAGGTGGATATTTGTGCCGAAATCCGACAACCAAAAGCTGAAAATCTTCTATATTCTGGACTATCTGGAGCGCAACTCCCGGGAGGATAACCCCATCCGCGCAGGAGAACTGATTGCGATGCTGGACCGGGACCATAATATCGCCTGTGAGCGAAAAACCGTGTATTCCGACATTGCGGCATTGCAGGAATACGGTGTGGATATTATCTCTCTACCCGGAAAAAACGGCGGCTATTACATCGGTAGCCGGAATTTTGAGCTCCCGGAGTTAAAGCTTCTAATCGATGCCGTGCAATCCAGCCGGTACCTGACAGAGAAAAAATCCAAAGAGCTCATCGAGAAGCTGTGCCAGCAGTGCAATGAGCACGACGCTAAGCTGATGTGCAGAAGCATTCTGGTGTCCGGACGTGTAAAAAGCATGAACGAAACCATTTACTACAATGTGGACAGCATTCAGGAGGCCATTACCCAGAACCGGCAGATTTCCTTCCGGTATTTTGACTGGGATTTAGGCGGTCAGCGTCGCTATCGGGAAAAAGAATACCTGGCAAGTCCCTACGGACTTTGCCAGGATAATGAAAACTGTTATTTACTTGCGTTTTCTCCCCGCCACGGCATCACCTCCTACCGGGTAGACAGAATGACAGACATCCGCCTGACCAAGGAAGCAAGGACCCCTTGTCCGGAGCTTACCGGCAAAGCGCTGACACAGCATGCAAACCGGCTGTTCCAGATGTATTCCGGTGATACGGTGGATGTAAAAATGCGGTTCCACAGGAGCCTGATCAACGTTGTGGTAGACCGGTTCGGCAAGGATATTATGCTGATTCCCGATGGAGAAGAGCATTTCAATTTCACGGTGCCAGTTGCCGTATCCCCTATGTTTTTAAGCTGGGTCATCGGCTTTGGCAGCAAAGCAAAAATTCTCTACCCACAAGCTGTGGTGGATGCCTGTAAGGATTTATGTCAGGAGGCCCTCAGCCAATACTGACAGAAGACAGAATGCTCTGCCAGGTTTGCGCCAAGTCTCCCGCCGCAGAAAACGGCGCTGACACGGTAACTGCGTAGTGATAGAAGCCGTCATCCAATACAGTGCCACGGGCAACACAGTCCTCCGCCTCCCCAACAGAGGACCAGACGCAATCATAGCGCTTATAGTCACCGGCTTCCCTTTCCACAACCGTTAATTGGTCCTTGGAAAAGCCGGTGAGCTCCCGGAAGGTTTTTTCCGTATCGCCACCGGTTAACACCTGCACAGTGACTGTGTAGCCGTCGCAGAGGTAGATTTTTCCCTCCGCGCCGTTATCCAGAGTTTCCACTGCGGCATTTTGGGGTAATGTTACTGAAATCTCCTTCCTTTGCGCCATCACCGGAGCTTCCATATTATCTGTGACGGTTTCCAGGGTTTTCTCTGCGCCGCAGCCGGCAAGCAGCAACCCACACAAGAGTACACACAATGCTTTTTTCAAAATGACCCCTCCCGAAAGGACTTTCTATGAAGCTGCTTCTCATTTACCTGTTACTAATCAATGCAGCAGGCTTTTTGCTTATGCATCTGGATAAGTTCAGAGCAAAAAATAATTTGTGGCGCATTCCGGAGCGAGTGCTGCTGACTGTAGCATTTTTCGGTGGCAGCATCGGCTCGCTTTTGGGGATGCATTCTGCCCGCCACAAAACAAAACAGCGCAAATTTCAGCTGCTTTTGCCGCTGTTTCTGTTTGCGCAAGGCATAATTTTTTTGTCGGTAATTCCATTGTTGGCGGATTGCCAGAAACTCCCATAAAAATTTATGCAAAATTCGTTGGTATTTCCCCCTGATTTGGGTTGCAATTATGGTGCAAGTAGTGCTATAATATGGTTAGAATCGCCTGTGGTGTGTGCACAGGTAACAAAAAGAAGGAAAAAGTGAGGTATTTCCAAAGATGATAGCATACGGTGATAACATCAAGATTTTCTGCGGCAATTCCAATCCTGCCTTTGCCCAGACCGTCTGTAAGGAGTTGGGTCTGTGCATCGGCAACGGCGAGGTCAAGACCTTTGCTGACGGCGAGGTGTCTGTGTCTTTGAACGAGACTGTTCGTGGCGCTGACGTATTTTTGATCAACTCCACCTGCAAGCCTGTCAACAATCATTTGATGGAGCTGTTGGTTATGATCGACGCCTGCCGCCGCGCTTCTGCCGGTCGTATTACTGCCGTTATTCCCTATTTCGGCTATGCCCGTCAGGACCGTAAAGCCAAGAGCCGTGACCCCATCTCCGCCAAGCTGGTTGCCAATATGCTTACCGCCGCCGGCGCTGACCGGGTGCTAACCATGGACCTGCACGCTTCCCAGATTCAGGGCTTCTTTGATATCCCTGTTGACCATCTGCTGGGTAACCCCACTTTTGTAAAATATTATCTGGAAAAGTTCCCCGAGGACAAGTACAATCACGATGACTTCGTGGTTGTCTCCCCTGACGTGGGTTCCGTTGCCCGCGCCCGTGCTTTTGCCGCTAAGGTGCATATGGGCCTGGCAATTGTGGACAAGCGCCGTCAGAAGGCCAATGAGTGCGAGGTTATGAACGTCATCGGCGATGTAAAGGGCAAGACCTGTATCCTGTATGACGATATGGTAGATACCGCAGGTTCCCTGTGCAACGCAGCAAACGCTCTGGTTGAAGTCGGCGGTGCCAAGGAGGTTTTCGCTTGCGCCACCCATGGTGTGCTCTCCGGTCCTGCCTTTGACCGCATCAATGCCAGCACAATCAAGGAGCTTGTTGTTCACAACACCATCCCCGTGCCTGAAAACTGCCCCAGCGCCAAAATCAGGCAGCTGGACGTGGCGCCCATTTTTGCCCGGGCAATTGCACACATCCACGGCGGCACCTCCATCGCCGACCTGTTCTGAGCTGTGTTTGGTAAAAAGCAGGAAAGCTGGCTGATTGTAGGTCTTGGCAATCCCGGCAAGGAATATGAACGCACACGGCATAACTGCGGCTTCCGGGCGCTGGATATTCTGGCTGACAAGCTGGGCTGTAAGGTCGACAAAGCCAAGTTTCAGGGGCTTTACGGTCAGACCGTGGTAAACGGTCTGAAGCTGTATCTTTTGAAGCCGCTGACCTATATGAATCTATCCGGACGCTCCGTACTGCAGCTGTCTGCCTATTTTCAAATCCCGCCCCAGAGAATTATTGTGATTTTTGATGATATTTCCCTGGAGGTTGGTCGTTTGCGGGTTCGCTCCAACGGCTCTGCCGGTGGTCACAACGGAATTAAATCCATTATTTCCGAATTGGGCTCGCAGGAATTTCCCCGGGTAAAGGTTGGTGTAGGCGCAAAGCCTCATCCGGAGCAGGACCTGGCTGACTGGGTATTGTCCGGCTTTACTGCCTTGGAAGAAAAGGCGCTGAAAACCGCTTTGGATAATGCCGGTGACGCAGCCCTGTGCCTGATTGAAAAGGGTGTAATGGAAGCAGCCAACCGGTATAACGCAAAATAAACTGCATAAAGATAAAACACGGAAAGGGGAAAACTCCCCTTTCCGCGTTTGCACGTGGAACGAAAACTGTTTACTTGAGGTCAATTATGGAAAAGCTGCTAGGATTTTTACAGACAATTCCCGAATATAAATTGCTTCTGCAGAGTGTTTTGCAGGGAGAGGCTGCCGCTGTCACCGGTATCGGGCAAATCAACAGAACACACCTGATTGCTGCCCTGCGCCGGGACTGTAATAAGCCTATTGTGCTCATTTGCCAGGATGATATGGCAGCCAAGCGGCTTCAGGAGGAGTTAAAAGCCTTTTGCGGAGACAGTCTGCCCATTCTGCCCAGCCGGGAGTTGACCTTATATGATACTGCGGTGGTTTCCCGGGGCTGGGAACAAAAAAGGCTGCGGCAATTTTACGAATTAGCCACCGGCAGTTGTAATATGCAAATTATGTCCTGGGAAGCTCTGAGCCAGAGAACCATCCCCCCGCAGGTGCTGGTGCAGGCAGCCTTCAGCTTGCAGGTTGGTCAGGAATATCAAATAGACAGCCTGCTCCAGAAGCTGACCGGCGCAGGCTACAGCCGATGCGCCATGGTGGAGGGACCCGGTCAGTTCGCTGTCCGTGGCGGCATTCTGGATGTTTACTCCCCCGCTGCAGATTTCCCTGTCCGGGCGGAATTTTTCGGAGACGAGCTGGATACCATGGGCTATTTTGACCCGGATACCCAGCGCCGCACCCAGAATATTGACGAGCTTATTGTTTTGCCTGTGGGCGAAACGCAGCCCCGTCTGCACCCCCAAGGACTTTCCGGACTTTGTGAGGATATCCAAAAGCTGATTGTCCGGCAAAAGCGTCGGAAAACCCCTAACGAAGCACTGATTTCTACCTTGGAAAAGGACCTGAATAAGTACGAAAACCAGCTGTCCAATCCGGCTTCTGACCGGTATATGGCGCTGATTTATCCGGAGCTTGCCACCGCTTTGGACTATGTGCCGGAGGATGCGGTATTTGTGCTGTGCGACCAAAGCAATCTTCGCCGGACAGCCCGTACACGGACAGAAGAAACAGGGTTGCAGCTGGACAGCTTACTTCAGGGCGGTCTTGTTGCCGGTGAGCTGTGCGATTACGTTTGCCAGTGGGAGGATTTTTGCAGCAAGCTGTCCGGTCGTACCACGGTGTATCTGGATGCATTTGCCGGTACTGCCTACCCGGAGGAATGTCCGCCCAAGCAGCTACTTCCTATGATTGCCAAGCAGCTGCCCGGTTATGGCGGCAATCTGGATACCGCTGCTTCGGATTTGGCGCACTATCAAAAAATGGAATTCGCTTCCCTGGTGCTCTGCGGCTCCCGCCGCAGGGCTGAGCTGCTGCAGGAAATGCTGCGTGAACGTGGACTTTCCGCCTTTTTGTGCATTCCCCTGACCACCATGCCAAAGCCCGGACAGATACTTTTGGCTGAGGGCACGCTGCCCTTTGGTATGGAATATCCCGGCAGCAAGCTGGCGGTGCTGACCGAGGGGCAGCTCATTGCCAAATCTGCCCCCAAAAAGAAAACAAAGAAAACCGCCACCAACCGGCAGAAGCTGAATTCCTTTACGGATTTAAGTCCCGGTGATTTGGTGGTACACGAAAACTACGGCATCGGTCGCTTTGTGGCTATGGAGCAAATCAAGGTTGACGGTGCTGTTAAGGACTATGTAAAAATCGCATATCAGGGGTCGGACACATTGTTTGTGCCAGCCACTCAGTTGGATTTGGTGAGCAAATATATTGGTGGCGGTGGCGAAGACAGTAACGTCCGCCTGAACAAAATCGGCACCGATGCCTGGCAGAAAACCAAAACAAAAGCCAGAAAAGCTGCCAAGGATATGGCCGGTGAGCTGATTCAGCTTTATGCCGCCCGGAAACGGCAGGAGGGCTTTGCCTTTGGCGCCGACACACCCTGGCAAAAGGAATTCGAGGATAATTTCCCCTACCCGGAAACGGATGACCAGCTGCGGTGCATTGCGGAAATCAAATCGGATATGGAGTCGCCCATTCCTATGGACCGGCTTCTTTGCGGCGATGTGGGCTTCGGCAAAACCGAGGTTGCCCTCCGGGCAGTTATGAAGGCAGTTATGGACGGCAAGCAGGTTGCCATTCTGGTGCCCACCACGGTGCTTGCCCAGCAGCACTATAACACTGCAGTTGCCCGGTTTCGGGGCTTCCCGGTGAATATCGGCGTGCTCAGCCGGTTCCACTCCCCTACCCAGCAGAAAAAGACACTGCAGAAGCTGGAAACCGGACTGGTGGATATTGTCATCGGCACCCATAAGCTGCTGCAAAAGACTGTGAAGTTCAAGGATTTGGGGCTTTTGATTGTGGACGAAGAACAGCGGTTCGGCGTCAGTCACAAGGAACGGCTTAAGGAAATTTCCAAGGGTGTGGACGTTTTGACCCTGTCCGCAACCCCCATTCCCAGAACGCTCAATATGGCGCTGTCCGGCATTCGGGATATGTCCACCATTGAGGAGCCTCCGGCAGACCGGTATCCGGTACAGACCTTTGTGATGGAGCACAACAATGCCATTTTGGATGATGCCATCCGTCGGGAAATCGAACGGGGCGGTCAGGTGTACTATCTGCACAACCGGGTAGAAACCATTGACCAATGCGCAGCCCGCCTGAAAAACCGAATTCCGGGGCTTTCTGTGGCAGTTGCCCACGGAAAGATGAGTGAGGATGCTTTGGGTGATGTGATGCACGCTATGGCTGACGGTGATATTCAGGTTCTGGTGTGCACCACCATCATTGAAACCGGTCTGGATATCCCCAATGCCAATACCCTGATTATCGAAAATGCCGACAGGTTCGGACTATCTCAGCTGCATCAGCTTCGTGGGCGGGTAGGTCGTTCCACCCGGCACGCTTATGCCTATTTCACTTTCCGTCCAGACAAATCCCTGACAGAAATTGCCGAGAAGCGTTTGGCGGCTGTTCGTGATTTTGCCGAGTTTGGCTCCGGCTTTAAGATAGCCATGCGTGACCTGGAAATTCGTGGCGCAGGTAATCTGCTGGGTGCTGAGCAATCCGGACATATGATGTCGGTTGGCTATGATATGTATTTGAAGCTACTGGATGAGGCGGTTCTGGAGGAGCGTGGTGACACCCCAAGAGAGCCGGAGTGCACTGCGGATTTGAACATCACTGCCAACGTAGACAAGGACTATGTCAGCCGCGGAGAAGAACGGATGGACCTGTACCGCCGTATGGCTGCCATCCGGGAGCAGGCGGATGCTGACGATTTACTGGACGAAATTATCGACCGCTACGGTGACCCGCCCAAGGGCGTGTTGAACCTTATCGATGTGGCGCTGCTCCGTGCCAATGCCCGGAAAGCCCATATTCAGGACATTCGCCAAAAGGGTGGCGAGGTGCAATTTACCCTGACAGAATTAAATCTGGAGGCAATCAGCGCCCTGTGCTCTGACCCGGATTACAAGAGCCGGGTGCAATTTGTTGCCACAGCAAAAGACCCCACTTTGCGGCTGAAGCTGTCCTCCGGTGTGGACAGCCTGCGGCAAAGCAAGGTGTTCATCGAGCATTTCCGGAAGTATCTGTAGCATTTTTCTTTACTTTGTGGTAAAATAGCTGTAAGAGGTGAAGGCTTATGGCAAAATCACGCAAAAATAATTCCCGGGCAAAACGGGAAGAGGAAGAACTGGAGCAGGAATATCGCAGGATTTCCAAATCCGGTAAAAAATCCAAAAAGAAAAAGACAAACCGTTCCGGCGGTATCATTGCCATTGTCATTGCGCTGGCTGCAATCGTCCTTTTTCTTGCGGCAGGATACCTGTATATCCGGAATATGGAAATGAACGGCACAATTCTTGCGAATGTTTCTGTCGCCGGTGTGGATGTTGGTGGTATGACACAGACACAGGCCATTGAGGCCGTCCGTCAGGCAACCGACAACACCTATACCCAAAGGCCTATGGAGGTTACTGTCCTGGACAGCAAGGTCCAGATACCTACCAGCTGCGTTGGCAAGCTCAATGTCACCGGTGCTGTCCGAGCCGCTTATAAATTCGGCAACAGCGGCAGCGCAGAAAAGCGCAAAAACGAACAGCAAATTGCTATGAACCAGGGCTACGCTGTGGATTTAGCCCCATACCTGAACCTGCAGGAAACAAATATTCGGCAGCTTTTGAGCAAGCTGGGTGAAAACTACAACACAACCCTGAACCAATCCACCTACCAGGTTGTTGGTGAATACCCCAATCAAAAGCTGGTGGTAAAGCTGGGGACACCGGAGTACGGTTTGGATTTGAATGCGCTTTACCAAAGCGTCCTCGCAGCCTATAACGCTAACAAATTTCAGGTGGAAGGCAGCTGCGGTATGCTGCAGCCGGAACCCATCAATCTGGAAGAGATTGCACAGAAATATTACAAAGCTCCTGTGGATGCCAGCTTTAACACAGAGGATTATCAGGTTGTAGAAGGCGTTGATGGCTACGGTCTCAATGTAGAAAAAGCAAAAAAGCAGCTGGAAGCGGCAAAGTACGGCAGTACGGTTGAAATCGTTTTTGAAAAAATAGCACCTGAGGTCACCGCCGAGGAATTAAAGAATTTGCTGTATCGGGATACCCTTGCCACATATACGGCAGAAGCCAAAAGTGACAGCAGCCGGGATGCGAAGCTGCAGCTTGCTTGTGAGGCTATCAACGGAATGCTCCTGCTTCCCGACGAGGTATTCTCCTTCAATGATGTTTTGGGTGAAAAAGCCAGAGCAGACGGTATCAGCCAGGTATCCTCTGCCCTGTACCATTGCACTTTGGTTGCAGAGCTGGAGACCATCACCCGGGATGCCCACGACTATTATCCCGGTTTTGTCCCCCTTGGACTGGACGCTGCCGTCAGCTGGGGCTCCATTGACTTCCGTTTCCGCAACACCACAAGCTACCCCATTCGCATTGACGCAACAGCCTCCGGTGGCTCGGTGACTGTCGCGCTGGTGGGCACCGAGACCAGAAGCTATCGGGTTGAACTGGAATATGAAGTTCTCTCGGAAAGCGATTATGATGTCACCTATGAGAATATGTCTGCCAACAACAAGGACGGCTATAAAAATGGTGACTATATTGTAGAGCCCTGCAAGGGTTATAAGGTGAAATCCTATCGCTGCAGGTATGATAACCTCACCGGTGAACAGCTTATCCGGGAATTCATCGACCAGTCAAACTATCAGGTTCGGGACGGTGTCGTTTGTAGAATCACCGGTAGCAGTAACGATAACATCAACAACAGCGGCATCACCGACGAGCCCGGTGAACTACCCTCTTAAAAATCCGTGTTGCAATGCAACACGGATTTCCAAAGCGTCAAAGAACCTCCAAACCGTCAAAACACAAGGATATTGAAATAGCAATCTGCCGATATTAAGTTATCATTGCCAAACCAGTATCACAACACCGGTTAAGGCAATCCGTTCCACAAAAGCTTGCTGTCGCAAGGTGTTTTGACTTACTGCGCAACTCGAACCTTACCGTACCCACGTACGCCGACAGGTTCGAGTTGCTTGTCTTTGGCGCTCCTTTGACCTCTGTCAGTCTGTCAAAAAGTACTTTTTGACAGACTGAAAATCCGTGTTGCATATGCAACACGGATTTCATTTATTTAGGTGTGATTTCCAGGTGATAATCTACGGTGCCTGCGGTATTGTTCTCAATATCAATATTATATACAAGGTCAACCATACCGCCGTCATCGCCGATTTGGGCGAAAATCCGGGATGCGCAAACCGTAATCAGCAATGCGCCAAAGTCCATCTGGTACAGCGATTCGTGCCGCATCCCCTCCTGGAAAACCATTTCCGAAATCAGTCCGCCGGTTCTGGTAAGGATTACCTTTTCCGGCTCCACACGAAAGGTGGTGGTCACACCGGCAAGTCCGGTTAACTCCGTTTCCTGATATTGGATGTTCCAGCCGCCGTCCACAAACTCCATAGACCCTTCCGTTACCAGCTCTATCGTGTCCGGCTCCTGGTCCATATATGCCTGCCGACCACAGATGGACAGCATTACCTGCTTTTTCATTTTGTTCCCTCCACGGCAAACGCCAAGAGCTTATCAATCAACTGGGGATAAGCAATACCGCTTGCCTCAAACAGCTTGGGATACATAGAAATAGAGGTAAATCCGGGGAGCGTATTGATTTCGTTAAACACAATCCGGTTACCTTCATAGGTAACAAAGAAGTCTACACGGCTCAGCCCACGGCAGTCCAATGCCTGATAGACCCCGATGGCATACTCCCGAACCTTCTCGGAAACCTCTTCATCAATTCTTGCCGGCACATAGGCAACAGAGGTATCATTGATATATTTGGCATCATAGTCATAGAATTCCGCACCGGAGTCAATTTCACCGCACACAGAAGCCGCAGGACTGTCATTTCCCAGCACCGCAACCTCGATTTCCCGTCCGTGGATAAATTCCTCCACCAGAATTTTTTCATCGTAAAATGCCGCTGCAAGCAAAGCAGCCTGCAGGGTCTGACGGTCAGCCGCTTTGGAGACACCCACAGAAGAACCGGTACCGGCAGGCTTGACGAACACCGGATAGGAAAACCGGCTCTCCACTCTATCCAGGACACTGTCCATACGATTGGCAAGCTCACTGCTCCGCACCAGTTCCCAAGCTGCCTGCGGAATTTGGGCATGGTCAATAACCAGCTTTGTCAGGGTCTTGTCCATAGACACCGCAGAAGCAGCCACATCCGGTCCTACACAGGGAATGCCCGCCAGCTGCAGCAGCCCCTGAACAGAACCGTCTTCGCCATTTTCACCGTGAAGCACAGGAAATACCACATCCAAGGGCTGAATAGCCATACGCTCCTGCGTAAACAGCAGCAGCCCCTGTCCCCGGACCGGAGAAACCGCCGCAGGACAGACGCCCTCGGCATCCTGCCAGGTCTGCTGGGGGAGCTTACTGAAATCCGTGTCCGGAAAGTAGAGCCAGGTGCCTTCCCGGGTAATACCTACAGGAAAAACATTATATTTTTCTTTATCCATATTATTGAGCACAGACTCTGCTGAACGCAGAGAAACCTCATGCTCCGGGCTGATACCGCCGAATAAAACGCATACATTCCATTTTTTCATAGGTATCCCTCCTATTTCATAGTTTTATTTATCAAGCAACGCTTCTCCTGCCCGGAAAATATCTCCCGCACCTACCGTCAGAATCACATCTCCCTCCCGGGCAATTTCAGATAAGGTATCTGTAACCTGCGGTAAGGTTTCGCAGTAAATAGCGCCGGAAATCTGTTCTGCCAAGTCCCGAGAGGAAATTCCAATGGTGTTTCTCTCTCTGGCGGCATAAATCTCCGCCAGAACCACCACATCCGCTTTTTTCAGTTCCCGGACAAAATCCGCAAACAATGCCTTGGTCCGGGTGTAGGTATGGGGCTGGAACGCTAAAACCAGACGCTTATAGTCCATTGTACGTACCGCTTCGATGGTTGCGCGCAGCTCATCCGGATGGTGAGCATAATCATCATACACATCCGCACCGTTGTATTTTCCCTTGAACTGCATACGGCGCTCCGCACCGGTAAAGGCAACAAGTCCTGCAGACACTGCCTCACCGGGTAAGCCGGACAGCCAGGCTGCGCCGGCAGCAGCCAGCGCATTGAGCGCATTATGACGTCCCAACACCTGCAAATCCAGATGGCAGTAGAACTTGCCGTCGCAAACAACATCCATATGACGCCAATCAGGGCAAATGTTCTGGGCAGTAATACGGTTTTCCGGCTGTAACCCAAAGCTGATATACGCCATTCCCTCCAGCGCCTGCACCACGTGGGGATCATCACCGTTTGCCAAAACAAATCCGGAAGACAGCCCTGCAAACTTACGGAAGGATTTCTGTACATCCGCCAAATCCTTAAAATAATCCAGATGGTCAGCCTCCACATTGAGGATAACCGCCAAGGTGGGGAAGAAATTCAAAAAGGAATCGCAGTACTCACAGCTTTCCAGAATGATGGTGTCACCATTGCCCACCCTGTGACCGGCACGAAGCAACGGCAGATAACCGCCAATCATCACAGTGGGGTCCTTCTGCGCCTGCATAAAAATATGCGTAACCATTGAGGTGGTGGTAGTCTTACCGTGGGTTCCGGCAATGCAGATAGCATTTTGATAATTCTGCATAAGCACACCCCAGGCCTGGGCCCGTTCAAACATAGGAATACCCAGGCGACGTGCGCCGGCGACCTCCGGATTGTCATTTTGCGCAGCAGCTGTGCGGATAATGCAGTCAACCCCCACGATATTTTCCTCGGAATGCCCAATGGCGACACAAATGCCGTGGGATATCAGCTCGTCTGTGGAAACGGAGGAATTCATATCCGAGCCGCTGACAATCAGCCCCATTCCCTGCAGCACCAGACCTAACGGGCGCATGGAAACACCGCCAATTCCCACAAGGTGAACCCGCTTTCCGGGAACTAAGTACTTTTTCAGTTCTTCGCTTCGATTTATCACAAAAACTACCCCTCAGAAGTTTTTTAAGTATGTAACTAATATATTATATAACATTTGGTGCGGCTTGACAATAGATATTTTCCGGGCCGTCGCAGGCGTCATTCTGCCAGGTCTACCGATTTTGCCAGGTCGGACATCATCGCATCGTCCAGCTGACAGCCGGAAAAATAGGTACACCAGGTATCGTACAGGGGATTATTCCACTGACTGTCACCAAATTTACAGGACACTACAATCGCTTCCACGTGGGAAATACTCTGACGCTCGTTGGCAATCACCAGTCCCATATCCGCATCCCAGGTGGTTTTACCGGCTATGGTTAGCGCACCCATATCCACCTCTTTGACATAGGAAGCCTCCGATTGCCCGGAGGCACTTGCAATCATAAGGGGCTCACCCTGCACATCCCACATAACAAAAGCAATCACAAGCTCTGTGGCTTGTGCCTGAGAAGCATTCGTAATATTGGTCATCAGGGCATTTCTGCCATCGCTCTGCAGGTTGGCATCGGCCTGCACTGCCACGATATCCTGGCAACGCAGACTTTCGTAAAACATATCAAAGGGCATCGTCTCTGCGGTGGCTGCTTCCTCTGCGGTATCACCATCCAGATAGTTAACCATACCCTCCAGCTGCCAGGTCTCTAACGACAGATTACAATAGGTCTTCAGCCAGACATCGTAAAGGGGATTTTCCCACAGGTCATCCTCTATTTTACCAAGCAAGGCAACAGCACTTACGTAAGCAATGTGCTTACATTCGTCATTGAGAAACAACCCCATATTCCCAGTCCAGCTTTCGCCCCCAGCCACGGTTATCACATCCACCGTGGCCTTCATTATGTTGCTTTTATTATCAGGGTTCTCCTCTGTGCGGATAGCAACCGGATTGCCCTCCACGTCCCAGACGGCAAAGGCGATGGAAACCTCACTTATCGTTTTTCCATCGGGAGCATTGTTCTTAATGTCAGTTACCAGTGCTCTGTTCCCATCACCGGAAACAACAAGTCTTGCATTCTCAGCAACGATTTCCTGCGTTACCAAATCCGCCTGAAACGCTGCATAGGTCTGCATTACATCCTCCCGGGAAACAGCAGGCTCTATGCCGCAGGAAGCAAAAGACACCAGAAGCAGCAGGCAAATAAGAATTGATACAAGCTTTTTCATAGGACGAAAATACCCCCTATCCATTTTAAAGCTATTATATCAGCATCCTGCAAAAAAAGATAGTACCCAAATAGCGCATCCCTACATGTATACTTTTTGTATATATTCATCGAATATACACTCATAAGTTTTCCGCAAATATTTGCCATTTTGGAAATTTGCGTGTATTTCGCCTATAGTTGCCGTACTAAAATCATCTAATTTGGTTGTTTTCACCAGTTGACTATGCATAATATACGTGCTATAATGCACTCATCCCAAATGAAACATTATTTTTTTCAAAGGAGATACTTATTATGAAAAAGTTAATCGCATTGGTTCTGGCCCTGGTTATGGCCCTGTCTCTGGTAGCTTGCGCTTCCTCCGGAAACAACGCTTCCACCGGTGACACCACCGCTGCCAAGAACGACACCGCTGACACTACCGCCGCTGCAGCAGACCTTACCACCGTTGAAGAAGGCAAGCTGATTATGGCTACCAACGCTGCCTTCCCTCCCTACGAGTACATTGAGGGCAACGAGATTGTGGGCATTGACGCTGAGATCGCAAAGGCCATCGCTGACAAGCTGGGTCTGGAGCTGGAAATTCAGGACATGGAATTCGACTCCATCATTGAGTCCGTCAAGGGCGGTAAGGCAGACATTGGTCTGGCCGGTTTGACTGTGACTGACGAGCGTAAGGAAGAAGTTGATTTCACTGAGTCCTATGCCACCGGCGTTCAGGTAATCATCGTTACCGAGGATTCCAAGATTACTTCTGTTGACGACCTGTTTGCTGAGGACGCTTCCTTCACCATCGGCGTGCAGCGTTCTACCACCGGTGACCTGTACACTACCTGGGACCTGGAAGACGAAGGCAAGGCTACCATCGACCGTTACAGCAAGGGCGCTGACGCTGTTCAGGCTCTGAAGACCAACAAGGTGGACTGTGTTGTTATCGACAACGAGCCTGCCAAGGCTTTTGTGAATGCTGTTGAGGGTCTGAAGATTTTGGACACCGAATACATTCAGGAGCAGTACGCTGCTGCTATGAGCAAGGATAATGCCGAGCTTTACGAAGCTGTTAACGCTGCGCTGAAGGCACTGATTGACGATGGCACTGTTCAGGGCATCATCGACAAGTACATTCCCGCCGAATAATTACGAAATCATTTATCAAGGGGCTCAGGTTTCCTGAGCCCCTTCGTAAACTGTAAAGGAGACCCAACTATGAAACCAGGTCCTTCCAAATTATGGCCGGATGTTGCTCCGGAATGGATACAAAACCTGCCGGAGAAAATCGAGGACATATTTTACGACTTTTATAAATGCTTTATCTATGATGACCGCTATCAGCTTTACTTAGACGGTCTGGTCAACACGCTGAAGCTAACGCTGCTGGCGCTGATTATGGGTGTGGTCATCGGTGTTGTGATTGCGCTGGTGCGTTCCACCTGGGACAAAAACCGTCACGAGCTGCGGGGCATCAGCAAAGGTTTTTTGCATATCTGCAACTGGATATGTAATATTTATGTCACCGTGATTCGTGGCACACCTGTGCTTGTGCAGCTGCTGATTTGGTGGTTTGTGGCATTTGCCTCCAGCCGGGACGGCATTTCCGTGGCCGCCTTTGCCTTCGGCATCAACTCCGGTGCGTATGTGGCAGAGATTATCCGTGGCGGCATTATGTCCATTGACCCCGGTCAAATGGAGGCTGGACGTTCCCTTGGCTTTGGCTATGTGGCAACCATGCGGCACATCATTCTTCCCCAGACGCTGAAAGCCGTTCTCCCCTCCCTGGCAAATGAATTTATTGTTCTTTTAAAGGAGACCTCTGTTGCAGCTTATGTGTCTGTTGCAGAGCTGACTTATGCCGGTAACATCGTCGGCGGCATCTCCTACGACTATCTGTTCCCGCTTCTGATGACCGCCCTGATTTATCTGGTGATGGTCACATTCTTCACCTTCCTTGTAGGCAAATTGGAAAGGAGGCTGAGAACCAGTGAACGATAACATTATTATTTCTGCCCAGGACCTGAAAAAGCATTTTGGCAAGAGCAATATCAAGGCACTGGACGGCGTCAGCACCGACATTAAAAAGGGAGAGGTTGTGGTGGTCATCGGTCCCTCCGGTTCCGGCAAATCCACCTTCCTGCGATGCCTGAACCTGATGGAGGTTCCTACCAGTGGTACGATTTTGTTTAACGGTAATAACATTACCGCCAAAAATACAAACATTAATATTCACCGGCAAAAAATGGGTATGGTCTTCCAGCACTTTAACCTGTTCCCCCATATGACTATCCTGAAGAATATGACCCTGGCGCCTATCCAGCTGCTGAAAAAATCCAAGGAAGAGGCTACGAATAAGGCAATGGCTTTGCTGGCGCGGGTTGGTCTTGAGGACCGCGCCAATGCGTATCCCAGCCAGCTTTCCGGCGGTCAGAAGCAGCGTATCGCCATTGTGCGGGCGCTAGCTATGGAACCGGAAGTGATGCTCTTTGATGAGCCCACCTCCGCGCTGGACCCTGAGATGGTAGGCGAGGTACTGGAGGTTATGAAGGAATTGGCTTCCGAAGGTATGACTATGGTAGTGGTTACCCACGAAATGGGCTTCGCCAAAGAGGTTGCCAGCCGTGTCCTGTTTATGGATGAGGGTAAGATTGTGGAGGAAAATACACCGGATGAATTTTTCTCCAACCCGAAGAACCCCCGGCTGAAGGACTTCTTATCTAAGGTTCTATAATGAGAAAAAATCCAAACTGCGCAAATGCAGTTTGGATTTTTTATATAATAACGCATCATTTTGCCAAAAAACAGCAAAAAAATGAATAATGAATAGTAAACAGTGAAAGACGAATAATGCAAACGAAAATCCGTCCTCTTACGAGAACGGATTTTCGTTTGGAGCGGGTGACGAGGCTCGAACTCGCTACCTCCACCTTGGCAAGGTGGCGCTCTACCGGATGAGCTACACCCGCGGAACAAGAGGTATTATAGCAGATTTTTTCGATAAGTCAATACCTTTTTACAAAAATCTCACATAACCTCTTGAAAATTTAAAATGCAGAATAATCCCAGACATAGCCGGTCATATCCTCATCTTTGAGCATTTGGAATTTACCACCGCTGAGCAAGTCCACATGGTAATATCTCCCTTGGTAACGAACCGCATTCCAAAACCAAGGTTCTCCGTTTTTGGTCCCGGAAATCACCTGGCAATCCAGGTTCGCACGGCGACACATAGCAGCGTATACATTGGCAAAGGCTCGGCTGTCACCCACACCGTGGTGCAGCAGGCTGTAGGCAGGTGTGATAGAGGTTTCCAGGGTATAGTCATTACGTTCCGTCAGGAAAGAATACAACCGGGCGAAGGTTTCCTTCACCTTGGTCTGCTGAACATAAAGCTCTGCAGAGGTAAATATATTTTCCACCTGTTCCTGCATTTTGCGAAGGTCTGCACGGCTGTTCTGGTATGTAAAGGACACCTCCACAATCCGTTCCTCACCGCTGTTGGGATACACAACCACACGAACCTGTGGCTGTTCCATCACCAAATCCGGATTCCGGTTAGCAAAATCCTCCACAAGCAAAGCGAAATCTGTATCCACGTATGCCTTGGCATAGAACACCACAGAGTCGTCGCATTCTTTCAGCGCATTTGTAATATGGGTTATCGCCTCTTCTTCGTTCTCTGCGGATTTTATCTGCATAATTTCCCCAATGCCGTGACGGTAGTCCACGTGGAAGGCGATCACTTGCTCTCCCCGGTTTGTACCGATTTCATAGGTGATATCATTTACCGCATAGGCGCCAATGGGTGTTTTTTGCAGAATATGGGTAATTGCCGTGTTCACATAGAAATCCGCAGTAGCCTCATCAAAAGAGGAAACCGAAACAACCAAATCCCGGGAGCCTGCCTCAATCTTCTGCACCAGCGCATCCCGCATCTGCTGATAAGTTTCTACCTCTGTAATTTCTCCGGAGGTCTGTTGCAGGGAACCCTGATGGGGTGTTATATACAGCCGTTCTCCATTCATCCAAAAACCGCAGCCGGTTAAAAGTAGCGAGGATACCAGCACAAGGCTTGCTAATATACGTTTCACAACATCCTCCTTTCCTTACAGGGCATCTCTGGAATAACGGGCAAAGCCATCACCCAAAACCTGATGCGCTTCCTGCAAAATAACAAAAGCATCCGGATCGATTTCCGACACAAGGGCCTTTAACTCCGCAAGCTGATAGCGTTTCACTGCCGTCAGGATAACCTTCGTATCCTTTCCGGAATAATAGCCCTCCCCATGGAGGTAAGTGACACCTCGATCCAGCTGCGCAGAAATTTTATCTGCGATTATTTCGTGGCGCCCGCTGATAATCAGCGCAACCTTGGAATAATCAAAGCTATACACCACAGTGTCCATCACTCTGCCGGAAACAAAGATTGCCACACCGCTGTAGAGCATACAGCTTACATCCCGGAAAGCAAGTCCGGTCAGGGCTGCTACAGACAGGTCAAACACCATGGTAATAACCCCAATGGGAACATTCTGATAGCGGAGCTTCAGCAGGCGGGTAATAATATCCGAGCCGCCGGTAGAAGCGCCGGTAGAAAACACAATACCTAACCCCAGACCGCAAATTGCACCGCCGTACAAAGCGCCAATCAGCGGCTCGGTATCAGGTGCAGGGAAAACAGACAAGGCATCAATGGAAATCGAACTGATAAGCATTCCCACAAGAGAATAATAAAAGAATTTCTTTCCAATCCTCTTGCCAGCCATAACAAACAGGGGAATGTTGACAAGGGCAGTCAAAAGACCTACGGTGCCCAGCTTTGTAAAGCGGATTACAACCATAGAAAGACCGGATATGCCACCGGCATTCAGACCGTTAGGCACAAGAAACAGATTAAAGCCCAGACTGAAAAACAAGCAGCCAACCATCGTCTTAATCATATCCTTTGCTGCAGAGCGCCTATCCCCCATCATATTCCTCCATTAAATATCAAAGCTTGCCTGTTTTTCCAGAGAATCCTCTTCCTTTAACAGCGCACCGGCAGCCGGAATGCTGCGGCTGCGATAACGGCTGACGTTGGTAATTCCGCTTTCTTCCAGAAGCAGCACGTGGTCAAGCTTCGCTTTTTTCTTAATGCCCATTACGCTGACGCCCTGGGTATTTTTCGTGGTCTTGGGCAAAAGCAGCGCAGTGGAGATAACCAGCACTCTGCCGTCGGTGGAATACAGCGCCACCTGAGCATCCGCTGTCAGCGCCACAGCGTCCTTCAACGGGCTCTTATCTGAGAATGCGGCTAACAAGCGCTTGCGGTTTGTCTTGGTCTCATAGGCGCTCAGGGGCACCTTGGCAACCTTGCCATTTTCAAAGAAGAACAGGACAAAGCCCTTGTAATCCCCGGGCAAAATTACGTGCAGGACATTTTCCCCGGCATCCATACCCAGCTTTTGGGGCAGATAATCGCCAAGAAGCGAGGCTTTTCCGTCCTCAAACTCGCTCAGGCGGGATTTATAGCACTGGAACTTGTCTGTGAACACCAGAATTTCTGCTTTATTGGTAGTTTCTCTGGAAAACGCCAGACTATCCCCTTCTTTAAATTTTTGTTCGCCGGACATACGCAGGCTCTGGGCAGTAATCTTTTTGAGATATCCTGCCTTGGACACAAACAGTGTCACCGGGTAATCCGGGGTATCGTCCTCTTCCTCATCCGGCTCAATTTGGGCTGTTTCGTAAACAATCTCCGTTTTCCGGGGCTGTCCGTACTTCTTGGAAACCTCTTCCAGTTCCTTGATAATCAGGTTTTTCAGCTTTCGGGAACTGCCTAAGATATCCTTAAGCTCAGCAATTTCCTTTTCCAGCTCATCAACCGCTTTAATCTGCTTAAGAATATACTCCTTATTGATGTTACGCAGCTTAATTTCTGCCACGTAATTAGCCTGGATTTCGTCGATACCGAAGCCAATCATCAGGTTGGGCACAACCTCATTTTCCATTTCCGTCTCCCGGATGATGGCAATGGCCTTGTCGATATCCAGCAGGATGCGCTCCAGGCCTTTGAGCAAATGCAAACGGTCCTGCTTTTTGCCGATTTGGAAGAACAATCGACGCTTGACACAGTCTGTCCGCCAAGCCGTCCACTCCTCCAGGATTTCCCCTACACCCAAAACCCTGGGCATGCCGGCAATGAGAATGTTGAAGTTGCAGGCAAAGCTATCCTGCAAGGGAGTCAGCCGGAACAGCTTTTGCATCAGCTTTTCCGGGTCTGCGCCACGCTTCAGGTCAATGGTCAGCTTCAAGCCACCCAGGTCCGTCTCGTCACGCATATCGTTGATTTCCTTGATTTTTCCAGCCTTAATCAGGTCCGCCACCTTGTCCATAATGGCTTCACTGGTGGCAGAATAGGGAATCTCGTAGATTTCAATCAGGTTGCCCTCTTTGACATAGCGCCACTTGGCACGAAGCTTAAAGCTGCCACGACCGGTGGTGTAAATCTCTCGGGTAGCATTCGCATCAAACAGAAGCTCTGCGCCGGTGGAAAAGTCCGGTCCGGGCAAGGTTTCCAGAATATCATGGTCCGGATTATTCATCAGGGCAATAGTGGTATCACAAACCTCCTTCAGATTAAAGGAGCAGATGTTGCTTGCCATACCGACAGCAATACCCTGATTGGCAGATACCAGCACATTGGGGAATGTGGTAGGCAAAAGCGCAGGCTCCTTCATTGTGGCATCATAGTTATCCACCATATCCACAGTGTCACTGTCAATATCCCGGAACAGCTCCGTGCAAATGCCGTCCAGCTTCGCTTCGGTGTAACGGGCAGCAGCGTATGCCATATCCCGGGAGTAGACCTTACCGAAGTTACCCTTGGAATCCACAAAGGGATGCAAAAGCGTTTCGTTGCCCTTTGCCAGACGTACCATCGTTTCATAAATTGCAGCGTCGCCGTGGGGGTTTAAACGCATAGTTTGTCCCACGATGTTGGCAGACTTGGTCCGTCCGCCGTTTAATAGACCCATTTTATACATCGTATAAAGCAGCTTCCGGTGGGAGGGCTTAAAGCCGTCAATTTCCGGAATTGCCCGGGACACAATGACAGACATTGCGTAGGGCATATAGTTGATTTCCAGGGTTTCGGAAATCGCCTGCTCGGTGGTAGAGCCTACCAGCCCTACCACACCGTCGGTATTGACTTTCTTCTTATTCTGTTCCGGTTCCTTCTTTTTTCTTGCCATAGTGAACCTCTCTTACGAAATATCCGCCAGCTCCAAATATTTAGAGCCGTTGTCTGCGATAAAATTCTTACGCTCCGGCAGGTTGTCGCCTAAAAGCACGTCGAAATAATAGCTGGTGCGCTCGGCATCCTCCGGCATAACCTTGATCAGGCGCCGGGTTTCCGGGTTCATCGTGGTCATCCACATCATTTCCGGATCGTTTTCACCAAGACCCTTGGAGCGCTGGATGGTAGGCTTCTTCCCTTCCAAATCCTCACGAAGGATTCTTGCCTTTTCTGCCTCGTTATAGGCAAACCAGGTCTTATCCTTGTAAGTGATTTCAAACAAGGGAGACTCCGCAATATACACATAGCCGTCCCGGATGAGCGTGGGGCACAGGCGGTAGAGCATCGTCAGGATCAAAGTGCGAATCTGGAAGCCGTCCACATCCGCATCGGTACAGATAACCACTTTATTCCAGCGGAGATTATCAATGTCAAAGGAGGAAAGCTCCTTGGACTTTTTACCTTGAATTTCCACACCACAGCCCAGAACCTTCATCAGGTCCGTAATAATGGGTGAAGCAAAAATCTTATTATAGTCTGCCTTCAGGCAGTTCAGGATTTTACCGCGGACAGGCATAATGCCCTGAAATTCTGCATCACGGCTTAGCTTGACGCTGCCCAATGCAGAATCACCCTCCACGATATAAAGCTCACGAAGATTCGCGTCCTTGGTGCGGCAATCCACGAACTTCTGCACCCGGTTGGCAATATCCACCTTTACCGAAAGGTTCTTTTTTACGTTGATTTTGGTTTTTTCCGCACTTTCCCGGGCACGCTTGTTGATAAGAATTTGCTCCGCTGCCCGGTCAGCCTCCTGCTTATTCTCCTGGAACCAGACGTTCAGCTGTTCCTTGAAGAAATTCGTCATTGCTTCCTGGGTGAATTTGGAGTTAACGGACTTTTTCGTCTGGTTTTCAAAGCAGCCGATGGTGGAGAAACAGTTGGTAACCATCACCAGACTGTCCTGAATATCCTGGAAAATAATTTTATTCTCGTTTTTGGTGTACTTATTGTTGTCCTTCAGGTATTTATCAAAGGCTGCGGTAAAGCCGGAGCGCAGCGCTCTGTCCGGGCTGCCGCCGTATTCCAGCCAGGAGGAGTTATGATAATACTCTGTGTGGCTCACCTGCTTGGAGAAGCAGAAGGATGCCGTAATCTTCAGCTTCATTTCCGGACGGTTTTCTGCATCCCGACCACGACGTTCTGTTTCCCAGAAGGTGGGCATTGTAAAGGCATTGTCCCCTACCAGCTCTTCAATATACTGGCGGATACCGTCGGCATAGCAAAATTCTTCCGTTTCAAATTTGCCGCCCACCTGGTTGCGGAATTTGAAGGTAACCCCTTTGTTCACCACCGCCTGACGGCGCAGAACATCCC
>JAFXAQ010000035.1 GCA_017516925.1 Oscillospiraceae bacterium
CTTGCTATCGCAAGGTGTTTTGACTTACTGCACAAACCGGACCCTAACGTACCATCTGTACGCCGACGGGTCCGGTTTGCTTGTCTTTGGCGCTTCTTTGACCTCTGTCAGTCTGTCAAAAAATACTTTTTTGACAGACTGTAAAATCCGCCCGGAGCGCTCCGGGCGGATTTCTCTTGTAAAACACCTGCCTGTATGGTATAATTATCATATAAAACAAAAGAAGTGAGGTGAGGATATGCTTGAAAATAAATTGGGAATCACAAATTCCCTTGAATTGGCGAAGGCGGAAGAGCGAATCAGCAAGAAAAAAGCGGTAGAGCTGTTCGAAAAAGGGATTTTGGATAAACTGGAAGCAGGACGTTTTGCGGCGCTTCAAGCTATCCATAAGCACCTTTTTGAGGAAATCTATGAGTTTGCCGGAGAAATTCGGGATGTGAATATTGCAAAGGGAACCTTCCGCTTTGCGCCGGTTATGTATCTGGAAGCAGCGCTGGCTAACATCGACAAAATGCCCCAATCCACATTTGATGAAATCATTGAGAAATATGTGGAAATGAATATTGCCCATCCATTCCGGGAAGGCAACGGCAGGGCAACACGCATTTGGCTTGACTGTATATTAAAAAAGGAAATAGGCAGAGTGGTTGACTGGAGCCGGGTGGATAAAGAGGACTATTTGCTGGCAATGGAACGTAGCCCCATACGGGATATCGAAATCAAGCACATCCTAAAAAACGCATTGACAGATAAGGTTTTTGACCGGGAAATGTTTATGAAGGGCATTGACCACAGCTATTATTACGAAGACTACACCACCTTCAAAACAGAAGATTTATAGAAAAACCGCACCAATCGGTGCGGTTTTTTCTTAATGGGCCGCATCCAAAGGACGCAGAACGCTGTAGGCGTCAAAGCGGGTATCGTGTACCTCTGTCAGGAACACCAGATTGACGGCGGTATTAGCAAGTCCGGTTTCCTGCGCCAGGGCTGCAGCCTGACCGGCATCTGCCGATTCGAGATACAGACGGCTTCTGCCCTCCGGCAGCGCAAAGCCTGCCTCCTGCACAAAGGACACTGCAAAATTGTCTGTGGCGCAGGTGGTCACCAGGGTTTTGGCAGCCTCTGCCAAGGCTTCCTCCTTGTCGCCGTCAAAGCGCATATACTGGGTATCCGGGAACCGGAAGGCCTCAAACACTACCTCGTCAAAGCCCAAGCCCTTCAGCTCGTTGACGATTTGCACCAGATAGCTGATGGTGCCCTGACGGCTGGGGTTCAGCCAGTAAATACCCCCGTCGGAGAAAAGGTAAGCGCCCCGGCTGTCAAACACACCATCGGAAACATTGTGCAGTCCGTATTCTCTGTCCCGCAGGGCGGGAAGCCGGGCAATGAGGTAGCGCCCGCTGTCATTGAGCTTTTTAATCAGATCGTCCATTTCCAAAGGGTCAATTTTGCTGTCCCGGTTTTCCGTCACGGTGGAGGAATAATAAAAGCCGCCCTTGGAATTTTTGACGTCCAGCATAATGGGCACGTCCGTGTCCAGCTGGGAAATCTGGTCAAACACTGCGGGAATTCCACCTCGCAAAGCGTCGGTGTTGGCATAATAGCCTGTCAGCTGGGAAAGCTCCTTGGAGGTGTTTATTGCATTTTCGCCTTCATTATAATAAATACTTACCGTCTCCTGATTTTCCGGTGGCTTGGCTTCCACGCCTTCGGCAATCTGGGCATTCAGGCTCATATCCAGCACAGCGCCCTGGTCCCTGACGTAGACCACATAGCGCCCCAGCCACACAAACCAGCACACCGCCACCAGACCCAGCGCCAAAAGCACTGCCAGCAGCACAATGCCCAACCGCTTCAGCGCCTGTCTTGTTCTGTAGGGAATTTTCATCATACGTTCCTCTGGGCGCAAACACAGCGCCAATCCTCTTTTGCATAGGTTTCGGAGATTGTCAGCCCGGCGCCCTCCAGGGCTGCCACCACATCGGTCAGCCGGGTGTCCAGAATGCCGGAGCAAATTACCTTGCCGCCTGCTGCCAGAAATCCCGGCAGCACCGGCGCCAGACCCACAATCACGTCTGCCACAATATTCACGAACACAAAATCATACTGCCGCGCCCGGAGCTTTTCCATCAGCGTCTTGTCCGACAGTACGTTGCCGGTGTAAGCCGTAAAAGCGGTCAGCCCATTATAGGCGGCATTTTCCCGGGCGATGTCCTCTGCCTTGGGATCAATATCTACGCCGATAGCAGCTGCCGCCCCCAGACGCAGGGCGGTGATGGACAAAATGCCGCTGCCGCTGCCCAAATCCAGACAGTGACACCCGGAAAACAGATGCCTCTCCATCGCCGCCATCACCATCTGGGTGGACGGATGGGCACCGGTGCCAAAGGTCAGACCCGGGTCCAGAATCACCGGAACTTTGTCCTGCGGCACGTTGTCTGCCAGCCAGTAAGGCAGCACCAAAAGCCGTTCCCCCACCGGCTGCGGGGGATAATTTTCTTTCCAGCTCTCCTCCCAGTTAGTCTGGGGCAGGGCTTTTACGGTCAGCTGCAGCGTTCCCCACTGGGGTTTTTCCTGCCGCCACGCAGCCAATAAGCCCTCCAAACGGGACAAGCCTTCCTTGTCCGTATCCTCCAGATACAGCTTAATCTGGGAAAGTCCCTGAAGGCTTTTTTGCAAATCCTCGTCAATATAATCCCAATATGCCCGGTTTTCCTCCAAAAAGGTTTCGATTTCTCCCTGGTCCTCCAAGAGCAAATCGTCAAAGCCACCGGCAGTCAGTCCGGCAGCCACCTCTTCAATAAACCCAGGTTGGGTAAACACAGTCAATTCCAGATAATTCATAATAAACTCCTTGGGTGTTTCCCCTATTGTACTCCAAATCCGGAAAAAAGACAAGTTGCTATTTTTTCAAAATGGTAGTATAATATTTCAATCAGGCAACGAAGGAGGCTGTTTATGAACACATCTGCCTTTACGAAAATTTCCTTTCCGCTGTTTGGACTGGAAATCGATCCGCCTAAGGGGTTTTCTCTGGGCAACTTTGATATTCGCATTTACGGCATTATCATTGCTGTGGGTCTGCTGCTGGCGGTGCTTTACGGCTTGAAGCGCAGTAAGGACTTCGGCATTAAGCAGGACGATATTCTTGACGGTATTTTGGGCATTGTGCCTTTTTCCGTCATCTGCGCCCGGGCGTACTACTGCGCGTTTGCCTGGGAGGAATTTGCCGCAGACCCCATTAGTGTCCTGTACATCTGGCAGGGCGGCATTGCCATTTACGGCGCGGTTATCGGTGCGTTTCTCGGCGTGGTGGTGCTGTGCCTGATTAAGAAGATCAAGCTGCCTGCGCTGCTGGACCTGGTTTGTCTGGGCTTTTTCATCGGGCAGAGCATTGGCCGCTGGGGTAACTTCTTCAACCGGGAAGCCTTCGGCGCAGAAACCGAGAGCTTTATCCGGATGGGTCTTTACGACAGTGTTGCCGGTGTGTGGCGCTACTACCACCCCACCTTCCTTTACGAATCCCTCTGGAATTTGGCGGGCTTTGTTGCCCTGCACTTCCTGTCGAAAAAGCGTCAGTATGACGGACAGATTGCCCTGGGCTATGTTGCCTGGTACGGTCTGGGCAGAACCCTTATTGAGGGGCTGCGTATGGACAGCCTTTATTGGGGCTCCTTCCGGGTCAGCCAGCTGCTGGCGGCAGTCAGCTGCTTTGCCGCAGCGGTTGTTTTGACGGTGCTTGCCTTCCGGAAGCACAATCCGGAAAAACTTTATGTAAACCAAGTGGCGCTGAAAGCAGCAGAAGAAGCGCTTGCCGATCAAGCGGTGGAAGAAATTTCTGCGGAAGAAGCCACGTTGGATGAAGCACCCCAGCAGGAAGCGCCTCAGGAGACGGAAGAATGAAAAAATTTGTCCTTTTGTGCTGCCTGTGCCTGTTGCTGTCCGGCTGTCAGGCAGCCCCGGAAATTACCACTGCCCCCACAACCCAGCCCACGACCACCGCAGAAACTACCGTAGAAACTACAGCCGAAACCACCCAGACACCCACCGTTCCCCGGGAATTTGGTTATGAGGGAGATTATCTCACCTGTCTGACAGAAGAAACCCTTCTAGGCATCGACGTGTCCAGCTTTCAGAAGGAAATTGACTGGGAGCAGGTCAAAGCTGCCGGTATTGAATTTGTGATGATCCGGGTCGGCTTCCGGGGCTACGGAGAAAAGGGCGGCTTGGTGGAAGACAAATATGCCCAAGCCAACTATCAGGGCGCAAAAGCGGCAGGCTTGAAAATCGGCGGCTACTTCTTTTCTCAGGCTACCACAGAAGCCGAGGCTGTTGAAGAAGCGGACTACGTAAAACAATTGACCCAAGGCTGGGAAATGGATATGCCCTTTGGCTTTGACTGGGAGTGCCATACCGAGGAATACCGGACAGCCAATGTGGATGCCCAAACGCTCACCGCCTGTACCAAGGCATTCTGCGAAGCTATGGGTGGAAACGTAATTTTGTACGCAAATCCTGCCCAATCCCCCAAGGAAATGCTTTGGGAGGAGGTTTCCCAATACGGTTTGTGGCTGGGTGATTACGCAGAGCGTCCGGAAAACCCGGAAACGCTGACTATGTGGCAATATACCAACCATGGGAAGGTTCCCGGTATTCAAGGTAACGTGGATATTAACCTCTATTTCCCCCAATGAAAGGAATTTAAGTTATGAAAAAACTGATTTGCATTTTGCTGTGCGTCATCACTCTGGCTTGCTGCTGTTTTGCGGCGATGGCAACCGGCGTGACGGAAGAAGACACAGATATCACCATTGAAATTTTCCAGCCGGGAGACGTCAACGGAGACCGCAGGCCGAACAAGGATGATGCAGCGCTTTTGCTGAAATATGTCGCCGGTTGGAATGTTTCCATTAAAAAAGACCCTGCCGATGTCACCGGCGACGGCAAGATTGACGGACTGGACGCTATGCTGCTGTTGCAGAAATTTTCCGGTGTTCCCGAAACCACGCTGAAATAACCACAACAAACGGGCGGCCAATGGCCGCCCGGCTGCTGTAAAAAGAATTGGCGCAGTGCGTGATGCACTGCGCCAGTATTTTTTACTTCCAGAGGCCGTCGGGGTATTTGCCCTCTTTGGTCATATTTGCCAAAGCGGCGACCACCACGGGCTTATCCTGAGCATAGGTCACACCGTACCACTTGTCAGCGGAGGTGAGCACCTTCACAGTTGCGGTGCCCTCCTGCAGCATAGCGTCCACGCTCCGGGGCAGCAGGTACTCTGCCTTGGCGGGATTGCCGGGAACGGCAGTTTCCAAAAATGCGGGGAAGCCTGCTTCGATTTTTTCCAGGAAGCCGGGGGTGAAGCCCCACATATTCATGGAAACGATGGTATCGAAGGTCAAATCCTCCCAGGTTGCGCCGTCATCCTCGGTAAAGTGGATGCCGTTTTCGTACTTTTCAATCCGCAGGCGCTCGGCAATGCCGGTGAGGTAACCCGCCTCATTGGCGACGCATACGCCCCGGGCAACGCTGCCGTGTTCGGTGACGGTATTGCCCAGCATATAGCCCACCATGCAGTAATCTGCTTTTTCCTTGTCCTGGGCAGTGCATAAGTAATCGTAAATCACCTTGAAAGCGCTCTTGCCGTAGTAGTCATCGGAGTTGATAACCGCAAAGGGAGCACCGTCAATTTCCTCCTTGGCGCACAGCACAGCATGGCTGGTACCCCAGGGCTTGACACGACCCTCCGGAACGGCAAAGCCTTCCGGAATTTTATCGATTTCCTGATAGGCATAGCGGATTTCCATGGGACACTTCTCCAGGCGCTTGCCTACCATCTCCATAAAGTCCTTGCGGATGGCTTCTTTAATAATAATGACTGCGGTACGGAAGCCTGCTTCGTAGGCATCAAACAAAGAGAAGTCCAGAATGGCCTCACCCTGAGTGCCCACCGGGTCAATCTGCTTCAAACCGCCGTAGCGGCTGCCCATACCGGCGGCCATAACCACCAAAATCGGTTTTTTAGACATTGCAATGTCCTCCTAATAGTTTATTCCTCTTTATTATAACAGCTGTCCGGGAAAAAGCAAGGTTTCATCCAAATAAATTGCGTTTCCACGGATTTTTGACCAGGAAAAACTGGGAATTAGCTCCTTCGGGCTGACACTCTCCGGGCGGTCAAGAAAACCGCAGGCATAGGCAAGCGCTCCAATGACCTGTTCCGGGGCAAAATTCTTTTGCAGCTGACCCAGGTCCAGGTCCCGGTCACGCTTGCTCAGCCGCCGTCCGTCCGGGGCCAGCAGCATGGGCACATGACCGTACCGGGGGTGGGGGAAGCCGAAAAGCTTTTGCAAATACATCTGCCGGGGGGCAGAGCCTAACAAATCCATACCCCGCACCACCTCGGTAACACCGGCTTCTCCGTCATCCACGGTCACCGCCAGCTGATACACAAACACACCGTCTGCCCTGCGCACCACAAAATCGCCGCATTGTGTGCTGAGGTCTTGGGAAAAGGGTCCCTGCGCCAAATCCTCTAATTTGTAGGTTTCCTGAGGTACCCTGACACGCCACGCCGGCGCTCTGGAAAAAGCCTCCCGCTGGGCTGGGGTCAAATTCCGGCAGGTACCGGAATACACATAGGTTCCGTCGGACTGGTGGGGTGCGTTGACGTTATGCAGCTGACTGCGGGTGCAATAGCAGGGGTAAAGCAGTCCCAAATCCCGCAGCTTTTCAAAATATCCTTCATAAACCCGGCTCCGCTGACTTTGGGGGGCTGTTTCCGTGTCCCAGTCCAGACCCAACCAGAGCAAATCCTTGCGGAGGGTTTCGGCAAATTCCTCACTGGTGCGCTCCCGGTCTAAATCCTCCATCCGCAGCACCATGCTACCCCCTTGACTGCGGACCGACAGCCAGGCAAGCAGCCCGGCAAACACATTGCCCAGGTGCATACGTCCCGAAGGGGTGGGGGCAAATCGACCAACCACGTTTTCCGCCATTGTCTGCACCGTCCTTTCAGGGCTATTCTACTAAAAAATTTTGCCGGTGTAAAGCCTTACAGAAATTTATCGGGCATATGTGCTTCGACAAATTTATCACCGCCGCCGTGCTACCATAAATACAACTTTATGAAAGGTTGTGTTTACATATGATGGTCTCCCTGCAAAGCTATGTGCACCGGAGCAAGTACCGCCTGCGGGATTTGGCAACAAACCCCAAAATACATCTGTTCGCCCGGGCTGCCGGGCACTTTCTTGCCGGTTTTGGGCTTAGCGCTGCCAGCCTGAACAATGCCTGTATGCCCCTTGCTGCGGCGTTGGTTTGCGCCAGCCGGGGGTGGTCAGGCGCACTGGTGTCCCTGGGAAGCGCGCTGGGCTATTGGCTTTTTTGGAATACAGCCGGTTATCAAGGGCTTTTGTGGGTGGGCGCAGCCTTTTTGGTGTCGCTGTTTCTGGGAGAGCACCGGCTGACCCGGGAGACACCGCTGCTTTTACCGGCGGTTGCCGGATTGATTGTGTCCGCCTCCGGTGTGGCATTTCAGGCCTGGCTGGGGGATACTACATCGGTGGATATCTATTTAATCCGGGTGGCGGTGGCGGGGGGCGCCACCTGGTTGTATATCCGGGTGCTTCGGGGCAGGAATCCCATTTTGGATTGGCTTGCCTGGGGAACCGCCATTCTGGCGCTGGCGCAAATCTCCCTGTTTCCCGGTTTTAGTCTGGGTGTGCCGGTTGCCGCCCTTGCCGCTGTCACCGGGGCATTTCCTGCCGCTGCCCTTTCCGGACTGGCGCTGGACCTGGCGGGTGTTACCCAGGTTTCTATGACAGCGGTGCTCTGCGGCTGCTTTCTTATCCGGTTTTTACCGGAGTATCCCAAGTGGCTGGGGGCAATGGCGCCCACAGGGACGTATCTTCTGGTGATGCACCTGACCGGACAGCGGGATTTTGCGCCTGTGGCAGGTCTTTTGCTGGGCGGATTTGTGGGGGTGTTCTTCCCCTTGCCCCGGAAAATGCCCAACCGCCGGGGGGAGACCGGTGTGGCGCAGGTGCGGCTGGAAATGGTTGCCGGGGTGCTTGCCCAGACGGAGCAGCTGCTATTGGAAGCTCCGGAGCCGCCGCTGGACGAGGATGCGCTGATTGTCCGGGCGGCGGAACAGGCCTGCAGCGGCTGCCCCTGCCGAAAGCATTGCAAGGATATGGTACGGCTGCCCGGATTGCCTGCTGCGCTGCTGCATAAGCCGCTGCTCACGCCGGAGGAGCTGCCCATAGTCTGCCGGAAAAGCGGTCGGTTTCTGGCAGCGCTGCACCGCAGTCAGGAGCAGCTTCGCTCCATACAGGCAGACCGACACCGTCAGCGGGAATACCGGACTGCCATCACCCAGCAATATCGCTTTTTGTCAGAATATTTACAGTCCTTATCCGATGGGCTTGCCAAGCGTGCCACAGGACTGGCTGTTTGCTTTGAACCCCAGGTGCAGGTGTACGGCAACCGTCCTGCCCGGGAAAATGGGGACAGATGTCTGACCTTTGCCGGGACAGGCTGCCGGTACTATGTGCTGCTTTGTGACGGTATGGGCACAGGTCTGGGGGCGGTGGAGGAGGCAAAAACTGCCGGGGGGTTGCTCCGGCGGCTGCTCACCGCCGGATATCCTGCTGCGCACGCGCTGGAAAGCCTCAACAGCCTCTGTGCCTTGCGCAGCCGGGCAGGGGCGGTGACGGTGGATTTGCTGGAGCTGCAGCTGGAAACCGGAAAAGCCACCCTGCACAAATGGGGCGCTGCCCCCAGCTATCTGGTCAGCTCTGCAGGCGCCGAAAAAATTGGGACAGCCGGACCGCCTCCGGGTCTGTGCGTGGCAGACTGCCGGGAAACGACTTATCGGCTGTCCCTGCACCGGGGAGAGATCCTGGTGCTGGTCAGTGACGGTGTGGCGGAAACAGACGCACTGCGCTGCTGCCTGGAACGGGTGGGATTGTCACCGGGGGAGCTGGCGCTGGGCTTGCTGACCCGCGCCCAGCTGGGGGGAGAGGATGATGCCACTGTGGTCACTGTACGTCTGGGGCACAAGGGGTTGCACCCGTCTTAGACAAGATACCACAAAATCCTTGCAAAACTTGTCGAAACACAAGATGTTGTTGCGCTTTTTCGAAAAATTCCCAAGATATTGCAAAATAATGGGACAGCCCAAGGCTGTCCCACTTATCATAATGGTGCTTGTTTGATTTTTGCATACCGTCGGGGAAATTCCCTGGGTGTCGGCGCCACTTTTTTCAGGATAATCACCTTGTGGGCAGTGTCCTCAATGGGAAATTCCATAATCTGCTCCAGCTTTAGGCCCAGCCGACGGATGGCGTTTTTTGCCTCGTCTATCTCGTCCTGAGCAGCGGTGCCTTTCATTGCCAGTACATAGCCGCCCACCCGGACATAAGGAGCAGTCAGCTCCAGAAGCACATTCAGCCGAGCCACTGCCCGGGAGGTTGCCACATCGTATTTTTCCCGGCGGTCAGCCACAGCTTCCTCGGCTCTGGCGGTAATGCAGCGGGCATCCACCCCCAGCTCCGGCAGGATTTGCTCCAGCCATTTCATCCGCTTTCCCAAAGAGTCCAGCAGCGTCAGCTTCACCTCCGGACAGGCGATTTTCACCGGCACACCGGGAAAACCGGCGCCACAGCCTACGTCGATTATCTGCTTGCCCTTCAGGTTCATTACTTTTAAAAGGGAAATACTGTCCAAAAGGTGAAGTCTTGCCACCTTTTCCGGCTCGGTAATGGCCGTCAGGTTCATCACCTTGTTTTGCTCCACCACAGCCTCACCGAAAGCGCACAGCTTCCGGCAGGTTTGTTCGTCTAAATCCAGCCCCAATTGGGGCAGCCCCTGGTTCAGGGTCTCCAGCATTTTGCTCATTGCTGTGTCCCAACGTGCAGGTCAACCTGAGAGGGATCCAGGGGATTAAAGGGCGCTTCCTCCTCTGTGTGGAGGGGTGTGACAAACTCCTGAATATGCCAGCTCACCAAAAGGTCTGCCACGGTCTCATACTCACTGTAGGTAATCAGCGGCGCCTGGGTTTCCTCACCGTCGGTTTCCTGGGGCTCGCTGATGCGGGCATTGGAGGTGCGGGCTGTGTTGGTTTTTCCGTAAAAATCGGTATAATCGTCCAAATCTGCCCGCAATTGTGCATTAACACCGCTGTCCGCCTCCTTGGCGCAGGCCTGGGCGGTACTGGTGGGGGCAGAGAGCAAAGCGTCATAGCACTGGCGGTAAGCAGTCAAATAAGCAGAATACTGGAATGCAGTGGATTCGTTATAAATGCCTGCCAGAAAAGCGCCGAACTGGGCATCCGGTTCTGTGTAGATACTCATCCGGTGGCAAATTTCCTTGCACATCGCAAAGGGCAGCAGCGCCGTGGGCACATCCGGGTTCACACAGACCTCACCGGTCAGAGGAACGGTCACACCGCTATCCCGCCGCAGGGTGTAGCCAAGCTGAAAGCTCAGCTTTTTCACCGGAGCAGTGGAACCGGAAAACACGGAAATTGCCTTCTCGTAGGTCAGGTACTCGAAGCCCTTGCCGGCCTGGGCTGCCAGCTCCTCAAAGGTGCCGAAATCCGGGTTGCCCTTCTCGTCCCGGGAAATCTGCTTTGCCAACTCGTTGGCTTTGTCCCGGAAGTAAATTGTTGCCTCGCTCAGCTCCGTTACCGTGTAATCGGTGATGGTCAGGCGCACATCGTCTGCCAGAGGGCTGGCATACATGTTCAGTTCGTACAGACCGGTGTTAAGCATCACCACCAGCGATACCGAGGCCAGCACCCAGCCCAGCCACTGGATAGGGTTCCACCGCAGGACAACCATCAAAATAATACTTACCAGACCCAGCAGTACCATGAAAATAATCGCCACCTGCCACAGGCAGAAGCTCATTGCGCCGGACCAGTCCGCCAGAGCGTTAATCACCAGCCGGGTGACATAGGGATAAATCATATCCACCAAAATGCTGTGGGCCTGGGCAAACTGGTGCAGCGCCCAAGCAATTGCCAGCATAATTCCGGCAACCAGATATCCACGCCAATATTTCAAAGGACATTCCTCCTTTTTCTGTTTCTAACATATCACATTATATTATAGCACAAATGGGAGCGCTTGTCTGCCCCTATTTTTGAATTTTTTCAAAACTTGCTTTTACACCCTCCCGGAACACCTCTGTGACCCGGACTTTATGCACCTGGTTGTGCAGCGCTTCGCCGGTGACGTAGACCTTTACGTAGTTGGGGGCATGACCGGTAAAGTGTTCTCCCTCCGGTTCCTCAAATAAAACCTCCAGCTCCTTCCCTACCAGGCTCTGCCGGAAAGCAACGGACATTTCCTCTGCCACAGCCGCCGCCTGACGGCTCCGGGCTTCCTTCACTGCGTTGGAATGCTGCCCGGGCATTTTGTCTGCAGGGGTCCCCGGGCGGCGGGAGTAGGGGAAAATGTGCATATCCGCAAAGCCGCATTCCCGGATAAAGGACAGGCTTTGCCGGAATTCCTCCTCGGTTTCTCCCGGGAAAGCCACAATCATATCTGTGGTAATTGCGCAGCCGGGGAAATGCTTCTTCAATAGCCGCACGCTTTCCAGATACCGGGCGGTATCGTATTTCCGCTTCATCCGCAAAAGCACCGTGTCGCAGCCGGACTGCATAGAAAGATGGAACTGGGGACACAAATTAGGCAGCGCCTTCAGTTGACTGCAAAATTCCTCCGTGACAATGCGTGGCTCCAGCGAACCCAGCCGGACCCGCATATCGGGCACAGCGTGACAAATTGCCTCCACCAGCGCAGCCAGCGATGGCTTTTCCGGCAGATCCCTGCCCCAGGAGGCGATTTCAATGCCGGTGAGCACCAACTCCCGGTAGCCCTGGTCTGCCAGATGCTTTGCCTGTGCCACAGCCCAAGAGGCAGCAGCGGAACGGATAGGACCTCTGGTGTAGGGGATAATGCAGTAGGTGCAAAAATTGCAGCAGCCATCCTGTATCTTCAGCATTGCCCGGGTGCGCCCCTCCAGCCCGCCGGCAGGCAACACCTCAAAATGGCGGCGCTTCAATGCCTCATCCAAAATTTTACCCCGGGTGCGATTTTCCATACAAAAGAGCATTTGCTGCACAAAAGCTTCCCGGTCCGCACTGCCGCCGATTACGTCCACATCCAGCTTTTCCACTGCTGCCGGGTCGTGCTGGCTGTAGCAGCCGCAGACACCGATAACAGCCCCGGGGTTCTCCCGGCGGCACCGGCGGATGACAGCCCGGTTTTTCTTGTCCGCTACTGCTGTGACAGAGCAGGTGTTGATAATATAGCCGTCACAGGGCTGAGAAAAGTCCGCAACCGTATGTCCCAGGGCTGTCAGCAGCTGCTCCATAGCCTGGGTTTCATACTGGTTTACCTTGCAGCCCAAGGTGTAAAATCCAAATTTCATAGTCAATTTCACCAAATTTAACAGTCTGTTTTTGTATATATCGTATACTTTCCTAATTGCAATTTTCTCAAAAACTGCTATAATACGCCTTGTGTGTTTCTTTGGGATTTGCACCATTATAACGCAAAAGGCAGAATTTGTACAGTAGGAGGTTCGCGGATGCATCAATTCGATATTTGTGTCCGGTCCTTCCGGCAAATCCAGGATTTTGTAGCCCTGGCGATGGTACAGCCTTTTGAGGTGCTTGTGGGCAATGAGCAGAAACAGGTCAACGGAAAGAGCTTTATCGGCATGTTTACCCTGGACTATACCCGTCCTCTTCAGGTGCATGTAAACTGCTCAGAGGAACAGTTTGGCCACTTCTGCAAAGCTGCTAACGAATTGCTCGCATAGGCCTTCCTCCTTCCTGGCCTGATCCCACCCCCCTTTTTTCACTGCCCCGGAATTTTCCGAGGCGGTTTTTTGTAACGGAAGACCCGGTGCAAGACATGACATGCTTGCACCGGGTGTTTTTTATTCCTTTGGGGCTTCTGCCTTGGGTTTACGGTGCCGGGAATGACGGCGGCGGTTCCGGTTCTGGGAGCTGCCTGCTCCCTGCTCCGGCTTGGGCTGCTCCGGTTGCTCCGGCTGGGCAGGCTTTTGCTCAGCGCGAATTTTGGCAGCCTTGCGGCGGCGGTTGTGACTCCGGCTTTTTTGCTCTGCCGGCGCCTCCTGGGGAATTTCCTGCTCCTCGGCAATGGTTTCGGTGGAGTAACGGAACTTAATGGGGTCTAAGAACATACGTCCGCCGGCTTCCTCTGCCTGCTTTTTCCGGGCTCTTCTGCTGCCGGAAATCGGCGCCAGGTCCTCCGGGATGGGCGGGTCGTTCTTCTTGGCCTTGCCGTTGCGCAAAACGGCAATGTCAGCGTTGTTGTAGCTACTTACCGTTTCCGGCTGGTCCTCCAGACGCACCTTGACCCGCTGGCGCAGCAAATCCAGCTCCACCACCGTGCCCCGTCCGTCCACGGTGTCCACCAGAGAGTCCACCTTGGGGCTGTTTTTAAGCAGGTCCTCATAGGCATCCTGCTCGTATTTCAGGCAGCACATCAACCGCCCGCAGGTACCGGAAATCTTCGTGGGGTTCAGGCTTAAATTCTGCGTCTTAGCCATTTTAATGGATACGGGCTGGAAATCGTCCAAAAAGCTTGCGCAGCAGAAGGGTCTGCCGCAGATGCCCAGTCCACCAACCATTTTTGCTTTGTCCCGGACACCGATTTGCCGCAGCTCAATCCGGGTATGGAAAGCGCTTGCCAAAACCTTGACCAGCTCCCGGAAATCCACACGCTCATCGGCAGTGAAGAAGAACAAAATCTTGCTGCCGTCAAAGGCGCATTCTGCAGAAACCAGCTGCATATCCAGATTAAATTCCCGGATTTTTTCCTGACATACAGCAAAGGCCTTTTCTTCCTTTGCCCGGTTTTCTTGGGCGGCTTTTTCGTCAGCAGCTGTTGCCAGACGCAGAACCTGCCGCAAGGGCGCTACCACCTCGGCCTTGGTCACCCGGTGATTGCCGGAGACGCAGTAGCCGTACTCTGCGCCCCGGGCGGTGTCCATAATCACATGGTCACCGGCTTTGCAGGTGATGCCTGCCGGGTCAAAATAATAAATTTTCTGTCCGGGACGGAACTGGATATCCACCACTTCCACCGTTTCCGGCACATTGTTCATCTGGTCTTCCATTTGTTTCTCCTAATCTTAAAACGCATTGATAAACTTAAATCAGGTTCCATATCAGGTAGCTGCATACCGCTGCCCCGGACACGTTTTCCTGGACATATTGTATTGCTTTTTGCAAGCTGCGAATGGTCTGCAGCAGCTCCTTGGAGCTGCGTGCCTGGGCAAGGGTTTTCACCTGCTGGGTGGTTGCCTGCATACCGCTGCGGCAGGACAACGCCTGCTGCAAAAGGCTCAGCCACAGAAAAAGCTCCTGCAGCAGCTTTTCCCGGTTCCATTGCCCCATAGGCGTCAACAGGTTCACAAGCTCCAGCATATTCTTTTTGCAAAGGGCGGAAACGAAGCCCTCAGTCTGGGGACTCAGGATGCTGCCCGCATCCAAAAGGGCTTTGGCTTGTCCCAGAAAACCGCCGCTGCGTGCCATGGCGCCCTGCAGCAAACCTTCCTCCGCTTGGGGATACTCCTTTTTCAGCACAGGAAGCATTTCCTCCGGGGAAAGTCCCTGCAGGCTCAGCTCCGTGCACCGGGAACGGACCGTGGTAAGAACCTTTTCCGGGTTGTCCGTGAGCAGAATTGCCACAGCATATGCCGGCGGCTCTTCCAAAACCTTCAATAGGGCATTTTGCCCTTCGGTGCCCAGCTCCTGGGGGAACAGATAGATTTTTCGCTCTCCCTCATTGGGTTTTACAAACATATCGTCCCGCACCTGCCGGACAAGCTTTACCGCCACGTTCTTATGTTCATCATCGGTGACGGTAATCACATCCGGATGGGTGCCGGCCATCACCTTTCGGCAGGCAGGGCATTGCAGGCAGGGCTTTTCCTGCCCTCTGCACAAAAGCGCTGCGGACAAAAGCTTTGCCAGCGTCTTTTTCCCGGCGCCTTCCGGACCGGAAATCAGGTAAAAATGAGACATCCGGTTTCGGGCAATGCTTGCCCGGAGATTTTCTTTCAGCCGGGTATTGCCCAGCAAGCTATCAAACCCCATAGGATTAACCCCACAAAGCAGACAGCATGGGAATAACCTGCTTCTTTCGGCTCATAATCTGGGGCAGGAACACGGTGTTGTCCTTGGGCTGCACAGAAAATGCCTGCTGAATGGTCTCGTCCTGACCCACATACACCAGCTGGGTGCCTTCCAGCAGCACGTCGGTCAGCATCAGAAGCACCATAGAGAAGCCCTTTTCCTGCCGGGTCGCCTCCATCAGCTTCAAAAATTCCTCTTTTCGCTGGAGCATATTGGGGCTGTCCACGCAGGTAATTTGCGCCACAGCCAAATCATAGCCGGCAATGTGGAATTCCTTATAGTCAGAGAACAGCAGCTCCCGGGCGGACTTGCCCTCCACAGATGCAGAGAAAATTTCCTTGCCCAGCTCCTCCAGAGAGACGTTGGCAATTCTTGCCATTCTCTCGGCGGTGCGCTTATCCCGGTCGGTACAGGTGGGAGATTTGAACATAACCGTATCGGACAAAATTGCCGCCGCCATCATACCCGCCATCTTGGCAGAGGGCATAAGACCCCTGTCCTGGAACATACTGGCAATGATGGTGTTCGTAGAGCCCACCGGCTCATTACGTACGTAAATGGGATTGTGGGTTTGGATGTCCGCCAGGCGGTGATGGTCGATAATCTCCAGAATATCCGCTTCCTCCAGCCCGGGAACGGACTGGGAAATCTCGTTGTGGTCCACCAGCACGACCCGCTTTCTCCGGGGACGGAGCAGGTGGTACCGGGTGAGCACGCCCACAACCTTTTCTTCTTCATCCAAAATAGGATAGCAGGAATCCCGGAATTGCAGAACCTTTTCACGTACCTCATCCACCCGGTCATCCAGATGGAAGCAAACCAAATCCTCGGTGCGGCAAATGCTGTCAATGGAAACGGACTGGAAAATCAGCCGGGCAGCCCGGTAGGCATCGTAGGGGGTGGCAATGATGCAGGTTTCGGTAGGCAGTGTTCGCAGCTCCTCGCTCAGCTCCGCCTGACACAGCACCAGGCAATTTACGTTCATTTCCAGCGCCCGCTTAATCATATCCGGCTGATGACCGCAAAGCACAATGCTGTTGCGGCTGTTGAACAGCAAATTCTCCTGCTCCTGAGGCAGGGCAATTGTCACCTCACCGCTGACCATATCTACATTTTCGCCTGCCTCGTTCAGCACCCGACCGTCCAGAACGGAAAGCAGGTTAAACAGCGGCACCTCCCGGAGCCGGGCAGCGCTGACCATTTCCATATTGTAGCTGGCTACATTTTCCCGGGACAGCATACCGTAGAGGGTTCCGTCCTCGTTGGTTACCGGCACTGCGGAGATATTTTTCTGCTGCTGCAGAATTTTCCAGCCGCGACCAACCGTTACCGCTGCGCCCAGCGCCGGGGGCGTATCGTATTCCAGGTCCCGGACCTGGGTGAACATATTGTGGATGCGCTTGGGAGGCTGGAAACCAAAGCGGTCCAGCACAATTTGGGTTTCGTCCGATACGTGACCCAGGCAGGCCGCCTCATATTCCCGGTCGCCAAGGGCATTGCGCAAAGCCGCATAAGCCATTGCCGCCACAATGGAGTCGGTATCCGGGTTTCTGTGTCCGGTTACATAAATAGGGTCCATAATTCGGCCTCCTTAAATCATAATTCCCATTGTTATAACAACGCTACTTTATTATATCCTCCAAACGGCAAAATAGCAAGAGAAAATACTGTTGCTTTTTTTGCATGACAGCGTTAAAATATAAGAAATACATCAGGAGGTACGATTATGGAAGTATTAGTAACCGGCGGCGCAGGCTATATCGGCTCGCACACCTGTGTGGAGCTGTTGAATAAGGGGTATGATGTGATTGTCATTGACAATCTGTCCAACTCCAATCCGGAAAGCCTGAACCGGGTGCAGGAGCTTACCGGCAAAACCCTTAAGTTCTATGAAGGGGACGTGCGGGACGAAGCGCTACTGACAAAAATTTTTGAAGAAAACAAGCCGGAGTGTGTCATTCACTTCGCAGGCCTCAAGGCTGTGGGCGAAAGCGTGGAAAAGCCCTGGCTATACTACAACAACAACTTGAATTCAACATTGGTTTTAACCAAGGTGATGGAAAAAGTGGGGATGAAGCGGATTATCTTCTCCTCCTCCGCCACGGTTTACACTGCCGGCAACGAAATGCCTCTGAAGGAGACAAGCCCCACCGGCGGCTGCACCAACCCCTACGGCTGGACAAAGTATATGACTGAGCAAATTCTCTCCGGTATGGCCAATGCGGATAAGGACTGGAGTGTGTGCTTGCTTCGGTACTTTAATCCCATCGGCGCCCACGAAAGCGGACGCATCGGCGAAGACCCCCGGGGCATTCCCAACAACCTGATGCCTTACATCACCCAGGTGGCGGTGGGTCGCCGTCCCCATTTGAATGTGTTCGGCAATGACTACGACACACCCGACGGCACCGGCGTGCGGGATTATATCCACGTGGTAGACCTGTCCAAGGGTCACGTGGCGGCTGTGGACTACGTGTTGAACAACACCGGTTGTGAGGTGTTCAACTTAGGCACCGGCACCGGCTACAGCGTGCTGGATATGGTGAAAACCTTCCAGGCGGTCAATAACGTACCGGTTCCTTATGTAATTGCCCCCCGTCGCCCGGGCGATATTGCCACCTGCTATGCAAACCCGGACAAGAGCCGGGAGGTGCTGGGCTGGCAGGCAGAAAAGGGCCTGGCAGAAATGTGCCGGGACAGCTGGAATTGGCAAAAGAACAACCCCCAGGGGTATGGTGAATAATTTGTTTTTATGCTGCGACAGGTTTATTCCTGTCGCAGCTTGATATAAGGAGTATCTTAGATGCAGTATCTGTTGATGATTTTGGCTGTGGGCGGAATTGTGGCTGCCGACCAGCTGAGCAAGCTTTGGGTGGTAAACAACATCCCGCTGCACACGTATATTCCCGGGCTGAAGGGGCTGTTTAACCTGACCTATGTGCAAAACACCGGGGCGGCATTTTCCTCTTTTCAGGGGATGCAGTGGCTGTTTGCCTTGATTTTTGCGGTGTTTACCATAGGCGTTATCTGGTGCTTTGTGAAGAAAAGTCTGCCCTTTTCCACCTTTGAAAAATGGTGTATCGCTGCTGTTTGGGCAGGGGGGCTGGGCAATATGCTTGACTGGGTTCGCCTTGGCTATGTGGTGGATATGATCAACCTGGAATTTATGAGTTTTCCGGTGTTTAATGTGGCGGACTGCTTTATTACCTGCGGCTGCATTTTGTTGATGGCAAGCCTAATCTTCTTTAACCGGGAATTTTGGAAGGACGAAAAGAAATGATGTTGTTTGCCGATATTGCCGGGGAACGGCTGGATGCTTTTTTGGCGCGGAGTGTGGAGAATTTAAGCCGCAGTGGCGCCCAGAAGCTTCTGGAGGAGGGCTGCGTGTTACGAAACGGCAAGCCCGGCAAGAAAAACGACAAATTAAATATCGACGATGAAATTTCCGTGACCGTTCCGGAGCCCAAGCCTGTGGATATCGTGCCCACCCAAATGCCGCTGGACATTATTTACGAGGATGATGATGTGCTGGTGCTGAATAAGCCCAAGGGCTTGGTGGTGCATCCGGCGGCAGGGCATAGTGATGATACCTTGGTCAACGGACTTTTGCACGCAATGGGGGACAACCTTTCCGGGATTAACGGCGAGCTTCGCCCCGGCATTGTCCACCGGATTGATAAGGACACCTCCGGGCTTTTGGCGGTTGCCAAAAACGATTTGGCGCACACGGTTCTTGCTTCGCAGCTAAAGGATCATACTATGGCAAGAACCTATGAGTGCATTGTCTGCGGCAATATGAAAGAGGACGCAGGCACTGTGGATGCCCCCATCGGCAGACACCCTACAGACCGGAAGAAAATGTGTATCAACACCCGTAACGGACGCAACGCCGTAACCCATTGGGAAGTGATAAAGCGCTACCGGGGCTACACCCACCTGCGGTGCCGTCTGGAAACCGGACGTACCCACCAAATCCGGGTGCACCTGTCCTCTATCGGGCATCCTATTTTGGGGGATGTGGTCTACGGTCACAAAAAGCCGGAGCTGGGGCAAGCTTCTCAGGTGTTGCATGCAGGAGCATTGTGCTTTAAGCACCCCCGGGACCAGCGCCCGGTAATGGTCTTTGCGCCGCTGCCGGACTATTTCACAGAAGTCATTTCAAAACTGGAAAAAAGGGGATAACTATGAAATATCTTTTGCCAAATGTGCCTTTTCATAAAGCTTGTTTGCATGCCCACTCCAACATTTCTGATGGAAAGTTGTCCCCGGAAGAATTGCGGGAGGAATACAAAGCAAGAGGCTACAGCATTTTAGCCATCACCGACCATAGTGTTATGGTGGAGCATCAGGCGCTAAGTCAGCCGGACTTTCTGATGCTGACCGGTGTGGAAATTGATCTGGATATTTACTCAGATCGTTTTGGGGAGGGTGGTCGCAGAGAGCGGCACTTGTGTCTGATTGGAAAAGACCCGAAAAAGCAGTGGATTCCCTACACAGATCCCCGCCCCATTCCCAGCAGTGTTCCCTATGAAGCGACAAACGAAATTGCTGGAATGTCCCGGCTGGGCACGACAGAAAATACCAATCTTGTGATTGCGGAATGTAATCGGCAAGGCTTTTTGGTGATCTATAACCATCCCACTGGTTCCGGTGACAGATACCCGGATTATTGTGACCTTCAGGGGTTGTGGGGTATGGAGTATCGCAACGGTGATACCATTGCGCACGGCGCTGACGAAAATAATGGTCGTGTGTATGACGATCTGCTGGACTTGGGGCATCACCTGATGCCGGTTTGCGCTGACGATACCCACGGCATCATCTCTAAGAGAAACGGCTACCCCACATTGGATATGAACTGGAATATGGTTGGTACAGAAAAGCTGGACTATGACAGCGTTATCGCTGCGCTGGAGCGTGGCGACCTGTACGCATCCTGCGGTCCGGAGATCACTTCGCTGACCCTGGATGGGGACACGCTGCGCCTTACCTGCTCCCCGGCTGACCGGGTGCAGATGTTTTCCAACACCGGCGCCCATGTGTTAGTCCATGGCAATGGCGGTACAGTGACCGAGGCAATCTTTAAAGTTCCGCCAAAGACCAAAGTATACCGGGATGCCTATCTGCGCTTTATTGTCACAGCCCCGGATGGCAGCTACGCAGTGACCCGTGCCTACTGGTCTGCCGAGCTGCAACCCTAAAGGAGAGCCCAGTGATGTTTTCTGATGTTTTATTGACAGTGGATTTTGACCGGACGCTGACAGCGCCGGACTCCACAATTCCCCAGAGAAATCTGGACGCAATTCAATTTTTCACCCAAAACGGCGGCGCCTTTACTATGAACACCGGCCGCAGCGTGGCAACTTTTTGGAAGTATCTGGACACGCTGCCGGTCAATGCGCCTTTTTTGCTATACAACGGCAGCGCCGCCTACGAAAAGGGCGAATTGTCGCTTTTGCGCCCCATTGACCTGGACGTGTGGCAGACTATGGACACCATGCGCAGGCTGTTTCCGGAAATGAATTTGGAAATTCAGGGCACCCGGGTGCATCATCTGGTAGATACCACCCCGGAAATGGTGGCGCTGTACGAGGCTATGCAGTGGCGCTATGAGCATGCAGTTCGTGGAAGCCAAATCGAACCCTTTATCAAATTCGCACTGTTTGGCAACCCCACAGAGCCGACGGTTGCCAATATGTTTACCGGAACACCGGAGGAGCTGCACAGGTTCGATGAGGCGGAGGAAACCATCCGCCGCCTGTATGGGGATAAGGTGGAGGTGTTCCGGGCTGCGCCCCGGATTATTGATGTCCACGCAAAGGGTGTTTCCAAGGATAACGCCGCCCGGGCGCTGCAAAAAAAGCTGGGCAGAAAAATTTTGGTGTGCGTTGGGGACGCACGCAATGATATTTCCATGCTGGACGGGGCAGACTATGCCTACTGTCCCAGCGACGCGGAGCTGGCGGACCGATATGAAAATGTGTGTGATTGCGCCAGCGGCGCCGTTGCGGACGTGATTTATAAAAAAATCCCGGAAATTCTGGGAATTAACCTTGACATTGTGGAATAAATGTGCTAATATCTTCTAGCTGAACAGCCGGGAAAGCACAGTTATGCGGGTGTAGTTCAATGGTAGAACACCAGCCTTCCAAGCTGGATACGCGGGTCCGATTCCCGTCACCCGCTCCACACCATATGCGCCAGTAGCTCAGTTGGATAGAGCAACTGCCTTCTAAGCAGTAGGTCAGGGGTTCGAGTCCCTTCTGGCGTGCCATTCAGCAAAATTGAATATGGTGGGTATAGTTCAATTGGCAGAGCACTGGATTGTGGTTCCAGGTGTTGTGGGTTCGAGTCCCATTACCCACCCCATAAAAACAGAGGATACCGTTTGGTATCCTCTCTTTTTATATCCGCAGTTGTGGATGATTTGGTACGAAATGCCGCAAAGAAAACAGTCCGGGGGACACTTCCTTTACCACCAATGGCGCATTCTTGATTTCGGTCTGGACAGAGCAAAATGCGCGATTATCATTACGGAGCAGCCTCAGGAGGTTTGCAGCAAGCTGTGTGAGATTTTTGGCAGCGGCGCAACCTATCTGGATGCGAAGGGCGGTTATTCCAACAAAGAAAAATCTATGATTTATTTTGTCTTAAACCGCTATCAGATTGTTCGTATGAAAGAAACCGTTCACGAGATTGACCCCCTTGCCTACATCACAATCAGCGAAGTGGCGGATGTGTTCCCCAGTAATAACAAGTAAACGGCACGAATAAAGCCCTCGCATATCCCAGAGATATGCGAGGGCTTTATTTTTATTAGTAGCTTATTCAGAGAACAGATAATTTACCAGCTTGGTTGCTAGAATGATGATGCCAATCACCACGAAAATCACCAACATACCAACGCCCATATACTTCAAATTATCGATAAAAGCCATCGGATTAAACTCCAGATTCACGGCAGTATTTGTCAAAAAGTTCATACAATTAACCTCCCATCAGCTTGGCAGCAATGTTCAGGATGATACCGCCGGCGATAACCGAGGCGATCTGACCGGAAACGTTGACGCCGATAGAATGCATCAGCAGGAAGTTCTGGGGGTCCTCCTCCTGTGCCATCTTGTGAACGATACGACCGGACATGGGAAATGCGGAGATACCGGCTGCGCCAATCATCGGATTGACCTTCTTCTTGGAGAACAGGTTCAAAAGCTTTGCAAACAGCACGCCGCCGGCGGTGTCCACGATAAAGGCAATCAGACCCAGACCCATAATCAGCAGGGTGTCCAGCTGCAGGAACTTATCCGCAGTCATATTGAAGGCAACAGAAATGCCCAGGAAGATGGTAATCAGGTTTGCCAGCACGTTCTGGGCGGTGCCGGAAAGACTCTCCAGCACACCGCACTCCCGGATCAGGTTACCGAACATCAGGAAGCCGATCAAAGCGGTTGCCTGGGGAATAATGGCGGAAGCCACGATGGTGATAATGATAGGGAAGAGGATGCGGGTCAGCTTGCTGACAGACTTCTGCTCGTAGGGCATCCGGATCAGCCGCTCCTTCTTGGTGGTCAGCAGCTTGATAACCGGCGGCTGAATAACCGGAACCAGCGCCATATAGGAGTAGGCTGCCACAGTAATGGCGCCCACATATTGCGAGCCCAGCTTGTTGGCAACAGCAATGGAGGTAGGACCGTCGGCAGCGCCGATGATGGCGATGGAGAAGAAGTCCCGGAAGTCGGGGAAGAAGATGCTTGCCATACACAGGGTAAAGAAAATACCGAACTGGGCAGCAGCACCGAAGAGCATCAGCTTGGGGTTGGACAGCAGAGGACCAAAGTCAATCATTGCGCCGATGCCGATGAACAGCAGCAGGGGGAACAGCTCGTTGGCAATACCTGCGTGATACAGCTCCTGAATGGGGCCAACCAGGGCATCGGAGAAGGGAATGTTTACCAGAATGGTGCCGAAGCCCATAGGCAGCAGCAGCGAAGGTTCCATTTCCTTTGCGATGGCTAAGTACACCAGCAGACAGCCGATGGCAATCATAATCAGGTCATACCGGTCAAAGGCGAGTAAGTTTTGATACAAAATTTCCATAGGAACCCTCCTTAGCGAATGAAGACCAGGGGTGCGCCGGTTTCCACGGTGGAACCCTTAGACACAGCGACCTGGGAAACGGTGCCGCTTTTGGGAGCCATAATTTCGTTTTCCATCTTCATAGCTTCCAGCACGCACAGCACGTCGCCTTCCTTAACGGCTTGTCCGTTTGTTACATTCACCTTCAAAATAGTGCCGGGCATGGGGGCGCTGACACACTCGCCATCACCGGCAACAGGGGCAGCTGCGGGGGCAGCACTGGGGGCGGCTTCCGCAACGGGAGCCGCCGGGGCAGCGGATACAGCGGGGGCCGGGGCGTAGGTCTGGAACTCCTGCAGCAGCATAGGCTCTGCCAGCTCTACCTCCACCTCATAGGTGCGGCCGTTCAGGGTTAATTCGTATTTCATCTTATTTAACCTCCTTAATGGAAATAAAACGCAATTCGTTCAGCGGCTTTCCCATTTTGTCTGCAACGATAGCCATCAGCATGGCGGCTTTCTTGGGCTCCACATCGTGAAGCTTTACCTGTCCGGCAGCGCCGGGGGCGGAAATCTGCTCCGGTTCTCCTGCGGGCACCGAAGCCTCCACACAATTTGCCTGGGGCTTGTTGGCAATGACACGCTTCCGGATTGCCATCACTGCGACAATGATGACGAGAACCAGCACCATTGCCAGCGCCACATAGTCAGGCTGGGAGTTCTGAACAGAGGTGAGTATCAGCATAAATCATTCTCCTTTTTTAATCTATAACACCGGGAACACAGCCCGGTGGCAAATACTGCTTTACTTCTCGTCACCGACGGGGCTGACAATACTGTAGCCCACATTCACAAGGTGGTCAGCCACACGCTCAAGACCGGCAACCACAGAACAATAGTAGGGACTGACGTCAATGCTGCAATCGCCCTCGGCCAGACGGGCAAAGTGACTGGCGGTAAGCGCTTTTTTCATTTTGTCAGTCTCCTCCTCCAGCGAGGCCAGTTGGGGCAGTCCTTCCTTATTCAGGGTATCAAAGGCATCCCTGGAAAGGGTCAGCATTTGCAGCACTTTATCGCACATCTTTTTAATATCATCCCGGGCTCTTTCGGAGAAGGTGATTTTCTTGGCAGCCATTTCTTCGGCGATCTCGTAGAAATTTTCCGCATGGTCACCGATACGCTCCAGGTCGTTAAGCACGTGGAAATAGGAGCCGATTACAAGCTCATCGCTTTGCTCCACATTAGCAGAGAGCTTGATTAAGAATTTGGTTAAGGCGCTGTTGGTAAAGTTGATAACTGTTTCGGTTTCTGCAATTTCACCGCCCTGGGACAGGGCGCTTGCCTGCATAGCCGAGAAGGAATTGGTGATGTTCTGCTCCACCAGGCTGAACATATAGTCCATTTCTTTCTTTGCCTGCATCAACGCCACAGGGGGCATCGAGAGCAGACGGTCGTCGATATATTTCAGGGTGCGCACAGCTTCCGCCTGCTCCTTATCCTTGATGACCCGGCAGGAATACTGCACCAGCTGCTTGACAAAGGGTAGAAGCAGGCAGGTGGTAGACACATTGAAAATCACGTGGAAAACGGACACCCGCATTTGCAGGGACATAGGGTCGCTTCCGGGGAACAGGGACACCAGCAGATGGATCATCGGTTCCTTGAAAATCCAGACGATTGCCGTAAAGAACACAGTGCCAAGGACATTAAAGGTAAAGTGAATCAGCGCCACACGCTTGGAGTTGGCATTTGCGCCCACAGAAGCCAGCAGTGCGGTTACGCAGGTGCCGATGTTTGCGCCAAGCACAATAAACAGCGCCAGGTCCAGGGTCAGAACGCCGGTGCCTACCATGGTAATCACAACGCCTGTTGCCGCAGAGGAGCTTTGAATCAGCGCGGTAAAAACAATGCCGACCAAAATCAGCAGCAGGGGGAAATCAATTACGCTGAAAATGTTCTGGAACATGGTTTCCACCAGGGGGTTTCCAAAGGCCTCCTCGCTGCTCATAACCTCCAGACCTACGAAAATCAGACCTAAGCCGCTGCACAAAAGTCCGGCAATGCGGACCTTTTCCTGCTTGAAAAAGCCCATCATCACACCGGCAAAGGCGGCAAAATACATCAGCATATTGAAGTAGTCGTTTTTCAGCGCCACCAGAACACCGGTGATGGTGGTACCGATGTTGGCGCCCATAATAATGGGAGTGGCCTGCATCAGGGTCATAACCCCGGCATTGACCAAGCCAATCACCATAACGGAGGTGGCAGAGGAGCTTTGGATAATGGCGGTTACACCAGCGCCGATACCCACACCGGAAAAACGGTTATTGCTGATTCGACCAAGAAGCCGCTTCATTCCCTCTCCGGCGCTTTTCTCCAGAGCCTCGCTCATAAAGTTCATACCCACAATGAAAACACCGACACCGGCAAGCAGCCAGATCAGGCTTTGCAGTAGTTGCATAAAGTTTTCCATTTATATAAAAATTTTCTCCTTTCGCATAAGGGTGGGAATACAAAATCATTCTTCCCCATCATAGCGCATTGTAACACACAACCTGTCAAGGTGCAAGAAAATAATAAAAAGCGGCATTACAATTTTTAGAAAATTGTAATGCCGCTTTTTTGTTTATTTTGCTAGCTAAATTTTTTCCAGGTCCGCTTGTTAAACAAAATCAGCACAGGCAGAATTTCCAGTCTGCCCAGCAGCATTGTAAGCGTCAGGATTATTTTGGAGAAGCTGCTATAGCCTGCGTAGCTGGCATAGGGTCCCACAGCCTCAAAGGCAGGACCGATGTTGGAGATACAGGCAAGTACTGACGAGAAGTTGCTGAAAAAGCCGTGCTCCACCGTATAGCTTCCGGCATCCGATGCGATTTGCACTTCTGTGCCGTTTACCGGGTCAAAGGACAGCAAAAACACGGCGGCAAGAAGAAGGAAGAAATACAGGGTAATAAAGGCAAACACATCGTTGATGGTTTGCTGCTCCAGGGTTTTGCCCTCAAACTTTGCTTTCGGCACGTACCGGGGATTGATGAGCTTCCGGACGTTGATATAAGCACCTTTTATGGCGATGATAATTCTCGATATCTTGATGCCGCCGGCGGTAGAGCCCGCCATAGCGCCAATGAACATAACCATCACCAGCACTGTCCTGCCCAGCATGGGCCAGACGTTGTAGTCTGTGGTGGTAAAGCCGGTTGTGGTTATCAGGGACGCTACTTGGAACAGGCTGTGCCGGAAGGCCTGCTCAGTGGAATAGACCTGGGGGAATGCTTCAAACCGACCCACCAGACTCAGGAACACAAAGAATACTGCCAGCGTGATAATCAGGAAATAGCTCTTGAATTCCTCGCTGCGCAGCACATCCCGGACTTTGCCGATGAGCAACAGATAATACAGGCTGAAATTGATGCCGAACAGCAGCAGGAAAATGGCGATTACGTACTGGGAGAAGGGGTGGAACAGCTCCAAGCTGCCGGGAATAAAGCCAAAGCCGCCGGTACCGGCACAGCCGAAGGCAGTAAGCAGACTGAAGAAAAACTGCTCGTTCTCATAACCGGGGATGGGCTTGTCCAGCATCAGAATGATGACCTCCAGCACCGTCAAGCCCAAATAAATCAGGTACAAAATCCGGGTGGTAACCTTCATTTTGGACACCAGCTTGCCCACCTGAGGACCGGGGCTTTCCGCCCGAAGCAGGTGCATAGAGGAGCCGTCGTTGCTCTCCGGGATAAAAATCAGCACAAATACCAGGATGCCCATACCGCCAATCCAGTGGGACAAGCTTCTCCAGAAAAGCGAGGAGTGGGAGATTGTGGAAATATCGGAAATTATGCTGGCGCCGGTGGTGGTAAAGCCGGACATAATTTCAAAGCAGGCATCGATATAGTTGGGGATATCCCCGTTGATGACAAAGGGAATTGCGCCAAATAACGTCATCACAAGCCACACCAGAGCCGTCAGGGCAAAACCCTCTTTTTGGTAGAGGGTGTTTCGCTTTGGCTTGGGCAGCTGCAGCAAAAAGCCAATGGCGGCAACGGCAACAATGGGGATTAAAAACGCAAGGATATGGGTCAGGGATTCTTGGTAAATAATACTGACCGCCAGCGGGGCAAGCATTAAAATGCCCTCCAGAATCAGGATTTTTCCGAGAATCTTACCAAGCTTTTTATAGTTCATAGCCGTTCACCTTATTCGAATACATCGGCAAGGTCATCGAAGTTCTTGTAGGTTGTGACCACCACCACGTTGTCCCCCAGCTGTATCCGGGAATCACCGCCGGGGATGATGACCTCATTTTGGCGAATGATACAGGCAATCAGGCAGTTTTTCTTGATTTTCAGGTCCTTCAGTGGCTTATTATAGAATTTCTCCTGCTTCTTTGCGGAGAATTCCAGCGCCTCCACCTGGTTGTTGACCAGCCGGTACAACGTTAAAACGTTACTGCCTACGGTGTTGGCAAGGGCGCGGATATAGCTGATAATCATATTGGCAACAACCTGCTTGGGAGAGACGTTATTTTCGATACCCAGCTCGTCCAGCATACCGTACAGGTCATCGTTTTTAATCTGGGTGATTGTTTTCCTGACGTGCTTTTTGTTGGCAAACATAGACACAATCATATTTTCCTCGTCAATATCCGTCAGGGCAACAAAAGCATCCATTGCTTCAATGCCCTCCTCCAGCAGCAGGTCGTGCTGGGTGCCGTTGCCGCAAATCACCGTAACCCGGGGCAGGTCCTCAGCCAGCGCCTCTGCCTTTTGCATATGATTTTCAATCAGCTTGACAGCGTATTTTTTCTTGGACAGAGCGTCGGCAAGATAATAGCCAATCCGTCCACCACCAACAATCATCACGTTCTTCAGGGGGGATTTCTCCAGATGCGCTTCCGCCAGGAAATCGCCCAGCATTTTCGCGTTGGAGGTAAAATGAATCCGGTCCCCCTCCTCAATGGCAAAGCGTCCGGAGGGGATGATCACCTCGTCACCACGCTGCACAGCGCAAATCAGCACCTTGGCGGTAAGTTTTTGACCGAGGGAGATAAGGGTTTCACCAATCAGGGAGCAGCCCTTTTCCGCCACCACCTCCACAAGGGAGACTTTTCCCCCTGCAAAATGCTCAATCTGGGCAACAGAGGGCAGGTTTACAATGTTAAAGATTTCGTCTGCGGTCTCTCGTTCCGGATTGACCACCATAGAAATGCCCAGATCGTCCTTCATTTCCGTAATTTGCTTCCGGTAGTCGGGGTTTCGCACCCGGGCGATGGTGTTTTTGGCACCTACCTTCTTGGCGACCAGACAGGCAAGAATATTCAGCTCATCACTGCGGGTCAGGGCAATCACAAGCTCTGCCTCTGCCACCCCCGCCTCAAGCTGGATGTCCATACTGGCGCCGTTGCCCACAACGCCCATAACGTCATACTTTTCAATTAAGCTTTCGATGCGGTTCTTATCTTCGTCAATAATAGTGACGGTATGTGCCTCACCGGAAAGACTTTTCAGAATTGTCTTGCCGATGGAGCCCAGTCCGATAATGACAATTTTCATAATAAGCTCCTTTATGTCTGTCAGAAAAATACCTACGGCTATTATATAATATTTGCGTAAAAAAGCAAACAGTAAATCTTGAAACCCAAAACGGCTGGTGGTATAATGAGCAAAAAAAGGAAAGCTGGCGTGTAAAGTGAAACCACAGACGTTGGAAAAAGGAACCCTAAAGAGAACCTTTCACATGGCGTGGCCTGCCATTATCGAGAGCTTTTTTGTGGCGATGACAAGCTTTATAGACACCCTGATGGTCAGCTCCCTCGGTCCGGATGCGGTGGCGGCGGTGGGTTTGACCTCCCAGCCCAGATTGATGGGTCTGGCGCTGTTTACGGCTTTGGGTGTGGCTTCCTCGGCGGTAATTGCCCGCAGATACGGTGAGGGTCGCCGGGAAAGTGCCAACAGCACCCTGTTCACCGCTGTGATATTTGCGGTGGTGGCATCCCTGACGATTTCTGCGCTGTTTGTGTTTGGGGCGGACGGCATTATCCGCTTTTGCGGCTCCTCAGACAACACCCACGCCATGGCAGTAAAGTACCTGAAAATCATTATGGGCGGCATTTTTTTCCAGTGTATGCAAATGGTCATCAACAGCGCCCAGCGTGGCGCCGGAAATACCCGGATTACGATGACCACCAACCTGATTTCCAACACGCTGAATATCACCTTCAACTATCTGCTCATTGGCGGTAAGCTTGGTTTTCCGGCGCTGGGTGTCCGGGGCGCAGCCATTGCTACGGTGCTTGGTTCTGCGGTCAGCTTCACAATCAGCGTGGTGTCTCTGTTCCGCAGGAAACAGTTTTTGGGCATTCCCTACATCATCAAGGAGAAAATTCGTCCCAGCTGGGAGGCGTTGCGGGTGCTGTGTAAATTCAGCTACAGCGTTTTTCTGGAGCAGCTGCTTATGCGGATTGGCTTTATGGCAACGGCAATTATGGCAGCGAAAACCGGTGACGCCTCTATGGCTGCCCATCAGGTGGCAATGAATGTTATGGCGATTTCCTTTGGCTTCGGTGACGGACTGCAGTCTGCAGCGGTGGCGCTGATTGGCAGAAGCCTTGGGCAGAAGAAGCCGGAGCAGGCGAAGGCGTACGGCAAAGCCTGCCAGAGATTCGGTGTTATCATATCTGTGGTGTTGTCGATATTTTACTTCCTGGCAGCGGACTGGATTATGGGGCTGTTCTTCCCCGGGGAGGCGCACATCGTGGAAATCGGCAGACACATTATGTGGATGGTGATTTTGATTGTCCTGTTCCAAATCCGTCAGGTCATTTATATGGGCTGTCTGCGTGGGGCAGGAGATACCCTGTTTACCGCAATTGTGGCAAGCCTGTCGGTGACGGTACTGCGGACGGTGGTGTCCTATGTGTTCGGCTTTGCCCTCCATTGGGGAATTGTCGGTGTCTGGATGGGCATTTTTGCCGACCAGGCAGGCCGCTTCCTGGCATCCTACTTCCGCTTCCGCAGCGGCAAATGGACAAAGATACGTGTATAATAAAAGTGACCTGAGAGAGACACTTCGTAAAGAAGCTGTCTCTCTTGCTTTTTATCCTCATAAAAGAAAGGACACTTTACACAAAGATTGTGAAAGTGTCATAGTGGGTTGCATGCTTTGAGAAAGGTAAATACTTGCCGAAAAAACGAGATTCTTTTTTCGGCGTGTCTAAGTGATATTACAAACTATCGTTTGCAGTGATATTTTTGCCAAAGGGCAAAAGTGATATTGAAACCTTACGGTTTCAGTGATATTATATTCGCCCTTAAAACTGTCCGAAGGACAATATCACTAGCGTCAGCTAATATCACTGCGAAGCAATATAACTCGCCGTAAGGCGAATATAACTGAGGCACCTTCCTTACGGAGGGTGCCTCGAAGGTCGCTTTTTTTATCGGGCTTGGAATTCCTCCAGGTATTTTTGGACGGACCGGGTCATTTCCCGGGAGAAATCGGAATTGTATTTGCGCTGGCAAAAGGCCTTTATCCATTTGGCATAATCTGTTTGACCGGTCTTTCCTTTCAAAAGCGCACGCAGCTGGGCTTCGTCCATCCGGCGGTAGCCGTTTTCGTGGACAATCAGCTCCCGGGGAGAACGGGGCGGCTTTTCTCTGCGCAGCTGCTGTTCGGTGGGATAGCCAAATACCAGCATGGCTGCCGGGAATACATATTCCGGCAAGCCTAGAAGCGCCTTCTGCTGCTCGTAATTTTCCATAATATCTCCAATGTAGCAGGAGCCGATTCCCAGACTTTCCGCTGCTACCACGGCATTTTGGGCGGCAATCAGGGCATCGCTTACCGCCAGCAGCAGGTCTCCCACTCCGGGCTTTCTGGGATTGCAGTCCCCGCAGAGAAAGGCATCATACCATTTCAGACAGTCGGCGCAGAAAATAAGCACCAGCCTCGCTTCTGCAATAAAGGGCTGGTTATCGCAGGTAGTTACCAGCGTTTCCTTGATTTTGGGGTCAGTAATATCCAAAATGGTGTAAAGCTGCTGATTTCCTGCGGTTGGTGCCTGGGCAGCGGCGTCCAGGATCAGGGTCTTTTCCTCCGGGGAAATTTCTTTTTCCGTAAAAACCCGTGTGGATTTTCGCTGAAACAGCTGGGCTATGACTTCGTTCATCATAGGTACCTCCCGATTTTTTCTGTTATTGTAGGCATATTTTTTCCTGTTGTCAACACCGTGGGCAGAGCGCATCAAAGCGTTAAAAAAGAAATTGTAAAAAAATTGAAAAAATGATTGAAAATGAAACGGTTTTATTGTAACATAATTATGAGTAAGTATCGGTCGTGTAAATAAGCTTTTACTGTTTTCGGAAGTGGCAGTGGACACTTCAAGACGAATGAAAAGGGAGTTTCATTACCACCTTACAGAAAGGGGTTTTTAACATGAAAAACAATCTGTTCAAACGGGTCCTGGCAGTGCTTCTGGCATTTGCCCTAATTGCCTCCCCGGTGGCAGGCAGCTTGCTGGATTTTACAGCTTCTGCGGCTGTGCAATCTGCCTTTGACCGTGTGGCGGACCATGAGTCTATCGACTATTGGAAGGGATACTTCTCCAACGGTGATTATGACAGTAATGTTTGGAGCAATACTGTCAGCACCCAAAATGCCGGCGCGGTATGGACGGACAAATCCGTGTTTGTTCCGGACAGTACCATCACCATCGACGGTGTCACGGTGCCTGTGACAGACACCGGCGATAACTTCCTGATTTCTATGTCCGTTATGGCTTCGAACAAGACAGTCCGGGGCTATGAGTACATCCCCACCTCCACAATGCTGGTTTTGGACGTCAGCGGCTCTATGGGCAACGGTCAGAGCGGCAACCGGTCCTGGGATGAAATGGTGGAAGCTGCCAACAAGGCAATTGACACCCTGTTGAACCTGAACGAAAACAACCTGGTTGGCGTGGTTCTGTATTCCGGCAACACCAACGCAGGGGATTCTACGATTAGCCACTCTGCCCTGCTGCTGCCTCTGGACAGATACACTACCACCGCAACCAACAACAACGGCACGAATTACAATACTGCCGACGACTATCCCGAATATCTGACTGCCAATAACTCCACCGTAAGCGTAAATTCTGCTGTGCGTCCCCGCACCAGTGGCAGTAAGAATGTTTCCGGCGGCACCTACATTCAGGGCGGTATTTACCGGGCAATGAATGAGCTGATTGATGCCGATGCGCCCAAGGTGGTCGCAGAAGGCGTTCAGGCGGGTATGGCATATACCCCCATTATGGTGCTGATGTCCGACGGTGCCCCTACCGCAGCAAATCTGGACTATGATTTTAACGGTAACGACACTACACATAAGACCGATATCGGTGACGGCACCGCCACCAATGAGCAGATGGGCTTTTTGACCCAGCTGACCGCCGCCTATGCAAAGGCGCGGATTGCCGAGTCCTACGAAAAAGCGCCCCTGTTCTACACACTGGGTCTGGGTCTGAACAGTCTCAGCGATAACGACGAAGCTGTTGCCGAGGCAGTTCTCAATCCCTCCGCCAGTTCTGGCAATATCAACTCCTATTGGAACACATATCTCCAGCTTGCCAACAACCGCACGATGTATTTGAACAACAACCGCAATCCGGTGGTTAAGAACGCGTACGTCACGGCGGATTACCGGAACTATGTTACCCAGTATTTTGAAGCGGAGGCAACCCAGAACGTAACTCTGGAGCAGGCGCTTCTGAATGCCTTCCAGCAGATTGTGGATATGATCGTTCTGCAGTCTGTGTACTACCCCACGGAAATCGGCGGCGGCAGCGCAGACCTGGGTGGCTATGTCACCTTCCGGGATGAGCTGGGCGAATATATGGATGTTCGGAGCATTAAGGGCTTCCTGTTTGAGGACGCAGACGGCCATCAGATTTTGCACACCGGTGCAGCATTGGCAAAGAACTTTGTTGCCGGCGGCGGTGACCTGGGCACTACCACCAGCCCCAAGCCTCTGGGCGATGAACTGGTGGCTTCCGTAAAGGAGCGTCTGGGCATTGAAGACACTCTGGTTGCCCGGGACCTGATTCGGAATGCATACTACTACGGACAGCTGTCTTACGTAGATGAGAATAATTTCAGCAACTACATCGGCTGGTACGGCGATGCAAACGGCAAGTTTGTAGACTTCTGGCACGAGGGTCACACCGAGACAGAAGAAAATGCCGCTATGGCCAAGGGCGCAAAGTTTATCTACAAATCCTATGGCTATCTGGGCGAGGTGAATCAGGATCTGGGCATTAAGGCTTCGGATATGATGCACACCACGATCCGTGTCAGAACCACCATTGCAGACGATGTAACCGGCAGCGCTGTGGGCGAAATTGTGGTGGAAGGCGCTATCCCCGCATCCCTGATCCCCACCATTACTTATCAGGTTGCCCTCAACGGCAAAACCTACGAGTCCGGTGTCAGCTCTGTGACCATTACCGATACCTCCGCTACCCACCCCGCCCGTATTCTTTACGAGGTTGGCTTGCGTGAGGATATCAATACCATCAACCTTGCCGAAAAGGTGTCTGCCGCTCATAAAAACCAGGACGGCACGTATACCTTCTATACCAATGACTGGGCTTTTGTGGATTATGAAAACGGCGCTGTTGCGGATACCTCCATTAACGCCTTTACCCACTTTGAGCCTGCTCAGGAAAACGAGCGTTACTACTACCTGACCGATTCTATCGTATATCAGGATGCTCAGGGCACGCCCTACACCGGCAGCACCAAGCCTACCGGCGGAAACTATTACCACGCCAATGTGGTATTCTCCGTTACCGGCGGCGTGGCATCCATGGAAACCGAATACATAAAGACCTCTCCCGATGCCCTCTCCCACGCTGAGAAGGACGGAAGCAATTGGGTCATTCCTGCCGGAACCGGCAAGCACGAAATCGTGGGCTATCAGGTTCCCCTGAAAAATGCCAACAATACCGAAACCAACCGCTTTACCGCCTACCCGAAGATTAAGACCAACGCAGAGAACTCCTCCGGCGCACACACGGAGCACTACTCCGTGGTTACCTTCGGCAACAACGGCAAGCTGACGGTTACCCCCGCAACGGGCATCAAGCTGACCAAGGCGCTGGATGTGCCAAGTACAGCGGCGCAGACCTTTGAATTTAAGATTTCCGGCGCAAATGCCAATGAAGCCTACACAGTCACACCGGTGGATGCCGACGGCAGCTTCGGCGCAAGCTACACTGTAACGGCAAATGCCAGCGGCGTAATTACTGTGAATGTCACCGCCGGCACATCGGTGTATGTCACCGGTCTTGCGGCAGGCGATTATACCGTAACCGAGGCAGAACACGACGATTACCGGGTGCTGACTGTAAACGGCAATGAAGCAAATCAGGCAACGGTAACCGTAACTGCCCAGCAGCTGAGCGATGTGCTGTTTGTCAACACCCTGAAGGGCTTCGGCAGCCTGTACATCACCAAGGAGGTTGTGGGCGATGCTTTGCCTGAGCACGCAACTGCCGCAGAATTTGAAATTACGGTAGACCTGGGTCAAAATCTGAAGAACACCAGATTTGACGTTGCCCACTCCGCAGACGCTTCTCTTACCGAGAAGACTACCGACGGAAGCGGCAAAATCACCGGTCTTACCATCAAGCACGGCGAAACTATCGTGATCCGGAATGTTCCGGAGAACACAACGGCGGTTGTGACAGAAACCCTCACCGGCAGTAACTATACCGTGTCTTATTCCAGCCACAACAAGGCAGGCGAAGCCATGGATAACGACAGCACCGTTACCATTGAGAAGGATGCCTATGCAACCGTTCTGGTGAAGAATGCTTACAAGCCTACACCCACCAATATTTCCGTCGACTTGACCGGTACCAAATATATGGATGCCACCAATTTGACGGAAAACAAAGACTTTACATTTGTTGTTGAAAAATATGAGTACGGCGATTGGGAAAATGACCAGACCAAGGCGGTAACCGTTACCGCAGGCGATGCCAACGCAGCCGAGACCATCGCTTTCGACGATTTGGACCTGACCTTTACCGAGCCCGGTGTATATTCCTACCGAATCTACGAAAAGCAACCCACCGCACCGGACAGCATTACCTATGACCCCACAATTTATAACTTCGTTGTGACGGTTACAGATGTAAACGGTCAGTTGACTGCAGCGGTCACCGGTAATGCCATCACAGGTTCCGGAAATGCCTACACCGCAACAGCAAACTTTACAAATGCCTACGATACCAAGCCTGTGGTTATCGACATTCAAAAGACAGTGGATAACATGGCAACAGACGGCGCATCCGCGGCAGGCTACGAATTCGAGCTTTACAAGGCAAATGCCCAGTGGCAGTATGATGCTGCGGACCTTGTGGGAACAAAGGTTACCAACGAGCTTGGCAATGCCCGTTTTGCCTGGATGGTAGACAGCCAGGATGCCGGAACCCACCATTATGTGCTGAAGGAAAAGGTTCCTGCCGGTTATGTCAAGCCCAGCAATGCGGATGCCCCCGGCTGGCACTATGACACAGCACAGCGCCATATTGAAGTGGTCGTAAGCGCCAGTGGCGGTGTTGTTTCCGTCACGATCGACGGTGAAAGCACAAAGACCTACGGATTTACCAATACCTACAAGGTCTCCCCCCCGGCAGCGGTTTCTCTGGATACCCTTGCTACCAAGACCCTGAACGGTCGGGATATGGCAGCCAATGAGTTCACCTTCGAACTGAGAAATGACGCAGGCACACTCCTGGCAGAAGGCAAAAACGCAGCCGCCGCTGACGGCGTTGCCGCGCCCATTACCTTCTACAAGCCCGGCACCACGGAAGAATTCACCCTGACCTACACCAAGGTGGGAACCTACCACTACAAAATCAGCGAGAAAGCCGGCAATCTTGGCGGCGTGGATTACACAGACCGCATCTTTGATATGGTGGTGGAAGTAAGTGACAACGGCGACGGCACCTTAAGCGTGAACCGTTACTTCGAGGACAGCACTTACCAGACCGTCAACTTCGTCAACACCTATGCGGTGAAAGCCCCCACCAGCATCCAGCTGGAGGCTACCAAGAAGCTCACCGGCGGTCGTCCGATGCTTTCCAGTGAGTTCCATTTCAACGTATATGAAATGACCGACAATACCTTTGCCACCAAGAAATCCAATACCCCTGTGGCAACCGGCTCCAACGTTGGCGACGAGCCTGACGCACAAGGTGTTAGCGAGGCAACCTTTAAGTTCTCTGCCATCGAGTACACCCAGCCCGGTAAGTACTACTACCAGATTTCTGAGGTGGACCAGAGTGGCGAATGGGGTGTTGACTGCGACGATGCTGTGTACAACGTGACCGTAACGGTTACCGACAACGGCGACGGCACCATTACCGCCTCTGCCGACAAGACTGCCGCACAGCTGGTATTTACCAATGTCTATACACCGACCCCCGTTAAGCTCAGCCTTACCGGTGATAAGGTGCTCACAGGCAGAGACCTGCAGCCCGGTGAATTTGACTTTGCCCTGTTTAACGCAACCGTCGGCGCCAACGATGTGTGGACTGTCGGCAGTCAGGTTGGTCAGGATGTGACCAATGAGGAAAACGGTGATATCACATTCCCGGAATTGACCTTTACCCAGGCGGGCGTTTCCCACTATATCGCCAAGGAAATTGGCGGTGTGTTGGGCGGTGTTGCATATGACGATACCCAGTATCATATTACTGTAACAGTCACCGATAACCACCGTGGTGTTCTTTCCGCCGAGGTGATTATCACAAACGATGATGGCGAGCTGTCCCAGATTGTATTCCGGAACCAATATGACACCGACGGCACACAGCTGGTTCTGGAGGGCACAAAGACCCTCACCGGTCGGGATATGACAGCAGGCGAATTCTCCTTCGTGATTAAGGAAGACGGCGTCGTTGTGGCAAACGGCACCAACAAGGCAGCCTCTGCCGGAATAGCTGCAGACATTGTTTTTGAAGGGATTTCCTATACCAAGGACGATGTGGGCGAGCACACCTACACAGTGGAAGAGGTTACCCCGGAAGGCAATGTAAAAGATGGCGTCACCTATGACACAAAGAAATACACCGTCACCGTAACCGTTACCGATAACGGCGACGGTACCATCTCCGCTGTAGCGGATATGGCAAAGGCAGACCTTGTCTTTACCAACACCTATGCAGCCGAGGAAGCAAAGCTTTCCCTGCAGGGTGTCAAGAAGGTTACTGGCGCCGAGCTGAAGGACCAGCAGTTTACCTTCCAGCTGTATGAGGCTGACAGCAGCTTTGCTGCCAAGGGCGATGCTCTGCAGACGGTAAAAAATGCCGCTGACGGCACAATCCTCTTTAACAGCATTTCCTTCCAGCGTGTTGGCACATACAACTACGTCATCACAGAAAAGGATGACGGGCAGGAAAACTACACCTATGACAATACCACCTGGTGTGTCACAGTGGTGGTTACAGATAACGGTGAAGGCGCTCTGGTCGCAGAAGCAACCATCAACCGAAAGGGCTCTGCAACGAAAGTGTCTGCCTTTACCTTCGAAAACCTCTATGTGAAGGCTCCGGCACCCGACACCAGCGACAATTCCAACATCGCTTTGTGGTTTGCGCTGTTGTTCGTCTGCGCCGCAGGCTTTGCGGGTATGACATTTCTTGCCCCTGCCAAGCCCCGGAAGAAAGAAACAAAATAAGTAAACCTACCTAAGAAACCGCCCTGCCAATTCCGGCAGGGCGGTTTGCAAAATATGGAGCACAAGCAAACTTTTATTGACAGCAAGGCAAAATCCTGCTATACTGTTCATAGATAGTTAACAAAAAGTTCTTATTTGTTGGCTGTTAATATGAAAGGAGTACATACTATGGAAAACACTGTTAACACCGCCCCCGTTGGTCAGCTGAAAACAAACAAAGGCTTGCTCAAAACCATTTTGCTTTCCCTGATTACTCTTGGCATTTACCCCTTGGTTGTTATGTCCGCAGTTTCCAACGACATCAACATCGTTGCATCCCGGTATGACGGCAAGAAGACAATGCATTTCTGCTTGCTTACCTTCATTGTTGCTCCGATTACCTTCGGCATTGCCGGTATTGTCTGGTATCACAAGATTTCCAACCGTATCGGCGCAGAGCTGAAAAGACGTGGCATTGCCTACAGCTTCAGCGCTTCTGATTTCTGGCTGTGGAATGTTCTCGGCAGCTTAATCGTGATTGGACCGTTGGTGTATCTGCACAAGATGTTCAAGGCCGTCAACCTGATGAACGGACACTACAACGTCAACGGCTAATAGTTTCTAACACCAAAATCCGCCCGGACTTCCGGGCGGATTTGTTGTAAGATGAAAACGACCACGGCTGGTGGTTCCAAAAAGCTTTCGCTTTGCCCAGACCCGCCGCAGGGTCAAGCCTCCCTCTGACGAGGGTTGATTTCCCCGTCAGCGGGGAAAATGTCCGCAAAGCGGACAAAAGGGGCCCGGAGGTGAATTCGCCGCAGGCGAAGACGGAGGGAGAGAAGCGAGTAGAGATAATTCTCTCCCCCAGTCTTTTGCTACGCAAAAGACTGGGGCTGTAAAAAAACGCATAATTATACGCAAGAATTCATAAAATGCGTTTTCGGCGGGAGTAAACCCCCGCCCTACGGGACCAATTACGGTAGATTTTGTAGGGCGGTGGCTTGCTGCCGCCGTATATTTTGAATAGGTATGCTCGTTTTTTTACAGCCCCCTTTTGTGTGCACATAACTGCGTCTGCGGTAGTAGGGCGGAACACGCAAGCGAAAGAAAATTAGATGAGCCTATAGGCTTGGCTGGTGAAAGGCCCTAAGGGGGGGCTGTGCATACCACCGGCACGGCC
>JAFXAQ010000036.1 GCA_017516925.1 Oscillospiraceae bacterium
CCCCGGAAGGAAAGGGGATGGTCTTGGCTTATGTACTGGGTTTCGTTTTCCATATATTCATCCATATTGATGAAAACGCAGTTTTTCAAGGAAATGCGGTACTTGTTTACCAGATGCACAAGCCGGGCATAAGGACCGAGGGGTCCGTAAGGCACCACCATTACCGTGGGCTCCCCCTTGGCATTGTTGGCAGAAATCACCTCCAGCACATCGATAGCGCCCCGCCAGTACATATCCACCTCGTTTTCGCACACCTGCAAATCGATGGTGGTGTTTTTGCCCAAATCTTTGGGGTCAATCAGGTTATAGTGCTTCGTTTCCATTTTCAATCACCTTTCTGATTTTTTCGTTCAAAGCCTCACGGAAGCCCAAAAGCTTTTCCGCTGAGCCTGCCGACGTGTGAAAATCCACCTCGCCGTAATGCGCCTGCAAAAATTCCAGGGTTGCTTTTCTGCCGATGCGGTTTTCCAGCAGCTGCAGGGCACGCATATCGTGAATTGCCTCGTAGAATACCTTTTGCCGGGCAGAGGGAATACAGCTGCCGTCGGTGCCGGGATATACGAAAAAGGACGTACCGGCATTGGTGCCACCGTAAAAGCAGGTTTCCACCTTGGGGTCGAAGATGCCGCAGCTGAGCATATCGTAGTAGAAATTATAGCCCCAGTGCAAAAAGCCCTTGATATTAAAGGCATACAGGCTCAAGCCCAGAATCCGGTTGCGCTCCGGGGTGCAATTGAGCTTGCGGTTGCTCATACCGTCGGTGCACTGATTGCCGGTGTAGTATGCCCAGAGATTTTTGCACTTCCCCCGAAAATCCTGCACGAAGTCCGTTGCCACAATGGGGGTTGTGATTTTCACATCCTTGTAGATGCTGTAATGGGACATAGCATCCCCAACCATACAGCCCTCCAGCAGCTCCTGCAGCAATGCTTTGGCTTGCAGGTAGTTTTCCTTGACTTCCTCGTTAGGCTCATCGGATATGTGGAACAAGACTTTTTTCTCCAGCCCCATTTTTTGCAGAAATGCCCGGAGCTGGGGAATATAGGCTTTCAAAAAGTCCTGATACTTCTTGCCGGTGGCTTTGGTCTTCCAGCCGAATAGTTGGGTGTATCTTCCGTTCACCGTTGCCATAATCTTCGGTGCGTGCTCTGCGCCCCACTGAGTAAACAGATGGGAATGCTCAAAATATTGAATGCCACAGCTTTGGGCTTCCCGGATGAAGCGTTCCAAAAGCCTGAAGTCAAAGCAGTATTTGCCGTCGGTTACGGTCACGCCCACCAGCTGCGCCGTTTTCCGCTGTCCCCCAATGGAGGTATCCAGAGGCGGTGTGAAGCAAGGGGTCAGGAGCATATTCATTCCGTTTTTGGCAGCAGCCTTGACAAAATTCCGGAAAATCCGCCAGAAGTCCCGGGAAAACATTTCCACACCGTAGGTATCGCACAAACAATCGCAGTGGAACCAGTTGGTGTAAATAAGCTTTTGTTTGGGCAGGCAGGCATCCACCACCTGCACCGTCAGCTCGCACTCCCCTACCAGGCTGTTGTCACTGCGGGCAAGCAGCTGCAAACATATCCTGTGGGTGCCGGGGGCTATCCTCTTTTCGTTCTCATTCACCGTCAGCCACAGCGCCTTCCAGCTGCCGGAAACTGCGTGAAGCTGAATGCTGTCGCCGTCAAACCAGAAGGTTCGCTTGGGGAAACGCATCCGGGTAAGGGGTGGATTGACTGACTTTTTCAGCAGCATATCATACACAAGTCCCGGACGGTAATCGTCCTCCAGCTTTTCTTCCGTTACCTGCTGCACCGGCACAGCCCCCTGACTGTAAAGGGAAAGGGGTAAATCGGAAACGATTTTCAGGTTAACGGGCATCGCAAAGCCAGCTTTTAGCTTATACGCCACCTGAAAGGACAGGGGCTCATTTTTCATACAGGAGAAAACGGTTCTTTCCTCCCCACTGGGGTCTTGCTCCGGAAAAACCCGGCTCAGGGAGCTGAGCACAACCGTTTTGATAGGAAATTTCGGCATAAAACGCTCCTTTCGCAGCTTTTTCTACCCACATTATAGTGCACCACGGCAACGGGGTAAAGATACCCGATTGCTGAAAAATAGGACAATATTGCTGCAATCCGGCTTGACGGCGCAAGCAAGAGCCGATATAATACATCCGGGAGGAGAGGCATATGACGCAAAAGGTTTATTCCACCCAGCGGGTGTCCAACGAGTACATTACGCTGAACAACTGCGGCGAGCAGTTTTTGGGCAATGCCGACTATGACACCCTCCGGGAACAGGGCAGAGTGGATTACGGCATTCAGTTCATTGAGGCAGGCAGGTGCACCTTTGAGGACAACGGAAGGGTCCGGGTTGCCGGGGCAGGCTCGCTTTTACTGCAGTTTCCGGGGGTCCGGCAGCACTACAGCTTTCAAAAGGAGGACAACACCCACCTGATGTGGGCGCACTTTTCCGGTACCTCCTGTCAAATGCTGGAAAGGCTGAATACCGGGGAAACGGTGCATATCAAGCTCAGTGACGTCAAGACCTTTAAGCTGGTTTTTGACCAGATGCTAAAAGCAAACAACATCCGTCAGTCAAATTACGAAACCATTTGCGGCGGCTATATCACCGTTTTGCTGGGTCTTATTTTAAGAAGTGTAGATGAGCAACAGGAAAAAGCCCTTGGGCAAGGGCGTGAACATTTGCTGAAGGTCATTCACTATATGAACGTGAATTTTGCCCAGAGCATAGACTTAAAAAAATATGCCCATATGTGCTACGTCAGCCCCAGCCGGTTTATGCACTTATTTAAGGATTACACCGGTTTTTCCCCCTACCGCTTTCAGCTGAAAATCCGGGTGGAACGAGCGGTGGAAATGCTGGAATACACCTCCCTGCGTGTGGAGGAAATCGCCGAACTGGTAGGCTACGAGGACTGCTCCTATTTTTGCCGGATATTCAAGCGCTTTACCGGGCACACTCCCCTGTTTTACCGAAAGCAATAACCTTGTATTTACCTTTTGGAATCGTTGTGCTATAATAAGCAAAATACTTTTAAGCAGGTGACTGATTTATGAAGACCTACATAGAGCAAAACAGTGCGCTTTTGTATCAGACCCTTAAGGAGCTTTGCGCCATTCCGGCGCCCTCCCATCTGGAGCACAAGCGAGCCCAGTATTGCAAGACGTGGCTGGAAAACCACGGCGCCACCGGCGTTTACATTGACGAGGCGCTGAACGTGATTTTTCCCATCAACTGCCAGGGCAGCAACGAAATCACGGTATTTGCCGCCCATACGGACACGGTTTTCCCCGACACAGAGCCTATGCCCTATCACGATGACGGGGAGAAAATCTTCTGTCCCGGAGTGGCAGACGATACCGCCAGCGTTGCGATTTTGCTGCTGACAGCAAAGTATTTCGTTGAAAACAACATTGTTCCCAAAAAGGGAATTATGTTCGTGCTCAATTCCTGCGAGGAGGGTCTGGGCAACCTGAAGGGCACCCGGCAGCTTTTCGAAAGCTTTGCAAACCGGATAAAAGCCTTTATCACCCTGGACAGCTCCCTGGGCAAGGTGGTGGACTGCGCTGTGGGCTCCCACCGATATGAGGTCCACGTTGCCACCGAGGGCGGGCATTCCTTCAACAAATTCGGCAACCGCAATGCCATTGCAGAATTAAGCCGTATCGTCAGCGAGATTTACAAAATCCAAGTGCCCCAAAAGGAAGGTACCAAAACCACCTACAACGTGGGCACCATAGAGGGCGGAACCTCCGTCAACACCATCGCCCAGTCCGCAAAAATGCTCTGCGAGTACCGTTCCAACGACAAAGCCTGTCTGGAATTTATGAAGCAGCGCTTTGCAGAGATTTTCAAAAAAGCTGCCGAGACTGCAGAGATAAACGTGCAAATGGTGGGCGACAGACCCTGCAGCGACATTGACCCGGCAAAAATCGCCGCTTTGAAGGCAAAAATTCTGCCCATTATGGAAGAGGTGGTTGGAAAAGAGACTGTCTGCGTCAGCGGCTCCACCGACTGCAACATTCCCCTGTCGTTGGGTGTTCCTGCCCTTTGCATCGGCACGGACATCCACGACAAAACCCACACCCGGCAGGAGTGGCTGGAGAAAGCCTCTCTCAAGCCCGGCTTGCTGGTAGCCATAAAAACCGCCATTGCCTTAACGGAGGAGTGCGTATGAAATTTGCCGTAGCCGGAGATATTGCCGTCCAAAGAAGAATCCACCCGGACAGTGACGGCTTTTCAGAGGTCCGGAGCTATCTGTGCCAGGCGGATGCCCGGTACGCCAATCTGGAAACCACCCTGCACCGGGGCGAGTACTATGCCAATCAGTTCAGCGGCGGCAGCTATTTGCGCGCCGACCCGGAGGTTCTGGAGGATGTGAAGGCATACGGCTTTAATATGCTCAGCTTTGCCAACAACCACGCTATGGACTTTGACCGGGGCGGCTTGATGGCAACAAAGGGCTATGTGGATGCTGCCGGCTTTGTCAATGCCGGCGCCGGCGCAAATCTGGACGAGGCTGCAAGCCCCGCATATCTGGAAACCCCCAAGGGCAGGGTGGCGCTGATTGCCGCTGTCTCCACCATGGGTACCCCTTTGTCCGCAAGCATCTCTGCCATGGCAGGAAAGCAGTCCCGCCGTTTCCCCGGTCGACCCGGTGTCAATGGCTTGCGCATTGACGAGCATATTCAGGTCACAGCGGAGCAGCTGGAGGTTATCCGGCAAATCAGCCAGCTGAGCAAGGTCAATGCCCAGAAGGACATTGAGCGTGCCGAGGGCTATTTTCCGCCTCTGCCTGAAGGGACTGCCGTTTTAAAGGACCTGCAGTTCCGGCAGGGCGATACTACCCGCTATATTACAAAACCCAATGCCGAGGATATGGCACGGGTGGAAAAGGCGATTTATGAGGCGCAAATGCAGGCGGATTACATTTTAGTTTCTATCCATTCCCACGAAATTTCCGGCGACAGCAAGGAGCAGCCTGCGGACTTCCTGAAGGAATTTGCCCACCGCTGTATTGATGCCGGCGCCCACGCAATTATCGGTCACGGACCTCACCTGCTGCGTCCCATTGAAATTTACAAAAACCGCCCCATTTTTTATTCTCTGGGGGATTTTTCCATGCATTTGGAAAATATCCCTATGGCGCCGGAGGATATGTACGCAAAGCAAGGACTTACCAGCGACCACACGTTGCGGGAGCTTTTCTGCAACCGCAGCGCCAACTACACCCGAGGTCTTATGCGTGACCGGCGGATGTTTGAGGCGGTCATCCCCTGCTTTGAAATGGAGAACGGCGAATTGACCGGGCTGGAGCTGATGCCCATTGAGCTGCATTTTCATGAGCCTGTCTGGCGCCGGGGTGACCCCCGGTTCTCAACAGAGCACGGCATTATTCCGCATCTGGCAGAAATCTCTGCCCCCTACGGCACTACCATCACGGTAGACAGCCGTGGCTACGGTATTGTCACCCTGTAACAGCAAGGGCGTGTTGCGATTATTGTGCAACACGCCCTTCTTTTATAGAATTTTGCAGCCGGCGAAGCGGATTGCCGCTTTTGCCAAAAGCTCTGTGGGGTCCACAGTGGGAAGCTCTCTTCCAAATTCAGCGAAGGCTACCGGAAGCTCTGTGCAGCCCAGTATCAGGCTTTGGGCGCCTTGCTTCACCAAGCGGTCACACAGGCTTACGATTTCCTCCGGGTGGGGACAGGGCTTGCCTGCCTTGACATAGTCATATATCAGCGCCATCAGCAGCGCCTGCTCCTGGGGCTGTGGATAAAGGGTCGTAATCCCCGCTTCCTGCAAAGCCGTTTCATAAAGTCCCATTTTCACGGTTCCGTCGGTGGCCAGCACAGCCGCTGTCTGTACCCCCTGGGCTTTCAGGTAGGAAGCCGTTTCCTCCAGAATGCTCAGAAACGGAATATCCACACATTGTCGCAGCCGGGGCAGAAAATAATGCGCCGTGTTGCAGGGCATAATCAGCGCCTCTGCGCCCATTTGCTGCAGACGCTGGGCGCTTTTGACCATTTCCGGCAAAGGGCTCTCCCCATCTCCCAGAATGGCAGCTGTCCGGTCCGGAATATTGGTATTACAGTCCACCAAAATATGGACGTGATCCTGATCTTTTTTCGCATACGTGTAACGGATGATTTTTTCCATAAGGTCACAGGTCGCCAGCGGACCCATTCCCCCAAGAATTCCGATTGCTTTTTTCACAGGCATCCGCCTCCTCTTGGTGATATAATACCGGGTTTTTCCCGAAAAAGCAAATACTTATTGGATAATTTCCCGGAAATTTGTAAAAAACATTTCCTTTTTATATTTCTGTGCTATACTAACTGCAGGAGGGATGTTTTATGAAGCTGATACCGTTTCAGGAGCTGTACAACCGGGAGTTTTTTGTCAGCGAGCCCTTTGCCGAAGCGCAAAACTGGTTTGAGCGTGGCAATTTCTACTCCTGTCTGGGAAAGCCCAAGCCTTCCCACACCTTCCTTTGGTTCAAAAGCTGCACAGGAATCGTCACCGACAGCTTCGGCACAGCCTTGCACGTGGAGAAAAACCACATCGCCTATATGCCCAAGGGTAGCGAATATACCGTGGAATTTTTCGACACCGCCCCCAATCAGGTGGACAGCATCGTGCTGCATTTCCAGCTCAGGGATGTCTACCAGACGGAAATCTCTCCGGCAGCTGCGCCCCAGATTTGTATAAAACGTGTGGAGGCGCCGCTGGCCCTTTCCCTCCAAAACGCTGCCGAGGAGTTTGCCAAAAACATTGTCTGCGTGCCTGTTATCACCGCAGCCATTTACCAGACCCTTGCTCTGGCTTGCATCCGGCAGCGGAAAAGCGTTGCCCGGCACCAGTATAAATACATCAGCCAGGGCATTACCCTGATGGAGGACAACGCGGATATGCCCATTGGGGAAATTGCCCGAGTCTGCGGTGTCAGCGAGGGGTACTTCCGGAAGCTGTTCCGGAAATACAGCGGAGAAAGTCCGGTTTCCTTCCGGCAAAGGCACCGGATCGAAAAAGCCAAGCAGCTGCTGCTTTTGGATATGTACTCTGTAGGCGAAATCGCCGAGGCGCTGCATTTTTCCGATATCTACCATTTCAGCAACACCTTCAAGAAATTCACCGGCTGCTCCCCCCTGCAATACATCAAGCAAAACCGTCTCCGGGAAGAATAATCATTGCGAGGCCTGCAGCGCAAGCCTCGCAATTTGTATTTATTTTAAGGTTGTGCCGCTGTTGAGCACCGAGGTGCTGTAGGCAAAAAGCACGTCCTGACCGTTGAATTCCAGGAAATTTCCCAGCAGGCGGCTGTCCAGATACCGGATATCCACCAGGGTAACGGTCTTATAGTCCTGCGCCAGCAGCGGCGCTAAGGAGCTTCCGAAGGAATCCCGGAAAATCAGCAGCTCCCGGTCGGTTTTTGCCTTGAGGTTTTCCAACCGCAGCAGGGATTTTGCCCCGGAGAGGAACACATCGTAGGGGTCCTTACCGGAGAGCTTCTCCAGATTGTACACCGGGGTGTACTTGTCGGTTTCAAAGTCATAGACCTGACAGGCATCCAGCAGGTCGCTTTCCAGAATATACAAATCCTCCGGGTCCATTGCCAGCGCCGCCTGCCCGTAATACACCCCGTAGAAGGGTCGGTCCAGCTTGGTCTGGGTGAAGTCCGCCTTTTGGGGCGGGGTTACCCCCATAGCCGCCGACAGCTTTTGAGCAACCGGGAGCAAATTCTCCTGCCGCCAGTGGGTGTCGGTGAAATAATAATCGGTGTAATCCAGACAATCGGTGATGTCCACAAATTCCCCAAAGGGCAGCTTCTCCCGGAAGGTCCGGAGCAGCTCCTCATAGTCCATTGCCGGGTAGCCGTTTTCCTCTGCCAGATAGTAGCCCTTATCGGGAATTACCGTGGTGTAGACCTTACTGCCGGCAGGCTTCAGGAAGGTTTCGTAAACATAGCTCAGCCGGGTCAATGCGTGATCCACGTCCTCGGTGCGCACCGGGTAATCCAGCTTGGCGGCATAGCCGTCTGCAATATAAATGCCGTTATTATCCCTTTGACCGAACAGGTTATAATGGGTCAGCGCCTTCAGCTTCCGGAACAAATCTCTGCCAGGAAACTGGTCCAGGGTATAGTCCTCAAAGTCCGTGACGAACTGACCGGACAGCAAGCTTTCTCCGGAAACAGCCGGAAACTGCGCCAGGGGTCGCCGTTCTGCCTCAGAGGCTTCCCCGGCAGGCTTGACCCAGGCAAACACTGCCAATGCGCCCCACAGAACAAGCAGAACAAAAATACCAATGTTTTTCTTCATCACTGCGCCCTCCTCAGAAACGGAAATACAGGAAGGGGTTGAAGGAGCCGTCCACCAGATATGCGGTGCAAACCAGAAGAAGTGCGAGTATCAGCACCGTTTCCAGCACAAGCCCGATCCCCTTCCCCTCCAGCCTGCCTGCAAGCTGCTTCACCGCCGGGGTAGCGCCCACCAATGCAACGGCAAACAAAAGGGCATAGCTTCTCAGGAAATAGAGGGTTTCCGGGCTGACAAAGGGTACATTTCCAAAGCCGAACATTCCGCCGATATCGGAGACTGCCTGCGCCAAATCCGCCGCATTGAACAGCACAAAGCCCAATACCACCACAAGCAGGGTGTAGCCTCTGCGCAGGATATCCGGCAGCTTTTGCAGGGCGGGTACAAACTTTTCAATCAGCAAGCATACCGCATACAAAAGCCCCCACAAAACAAAGTTCCAGGCTGCACCGTGCCACAGACCCGTGAGCATCCAGACAACCAGGGTATTGAATACCCAGCGTCCCCTACTTACCCGGTTACCGCCTAAGGGGATATACACATAATCCCGGAACCAGCTGCCCAGGCTCATATGCCAGCGGCGCCAGAATTCCGCAACAGACCTGGACAGATAGGGGTAATTGAAGTTTTCAATGAAGTGGAAACCAAATACCCGACCCAGACCGATTGCCATATCGGAATATCCGGAAAAATCGAAGTAAATGTGCAGAGCAAAGGCAACGGCATATATCCAGTAGAACACCACAGATTTTTCTCCGCTGTCCCGGAACAGATTTGTCAGCTCGCCAAACTGGTTGGCAATGAGGATTTTCTTGCCCAAGCCAATCAAAAACCGCCGCAGACCCAGCCGGATATTCTCCCAGCTGTGGGTGCGGTTGTCCAGCTCCCTTGCCACGTCCACATAGCGGACAATGGGACCTGCAATCAGCTGTGGGAACAAGGAAACGTATGCGCCAAAGCTGACAATATTCTTCTGCACCTGGGCATTCCCCCGGTACACATCAATGGTGTAGCTCAGGCACTGGAAGGTGTAAAAGCTGATACCGATGGGCAGCGCCAGCTCCAGCAGCGGGATATTGGTACCCAGCAGGCTGTTAACGTTTCCCACCAGAAAATCCGCATACTTAAAAATTGCCAGAAGCGTCAAAGACACCACCACAGACACCGTCAGCCATAGCTTTTTACCCCGCTGTGTTTTACTTTTTCCAATGGCAACGCCGCAGAAAAAGAACAAAGCAATGGTGCCAATCATCAAAAACACATAGACCGGCTCGCCCCAGGCATAAAACACCAGACTAAACAGCAGCAGCACTGCGTTTTTCAGGTTTTTGGGAACCAGAAAATACAACGCCAGCACTGCCGGCAAAAAGTAAAACAAAAAAGGAATGCTGGAAAACAGCAAGCAGCTCACCTCCAACCGCATTTTTTATATTATACCACAAAACAGGCAAAAGAAAAGGGCAGTGAAATTCACTGCCCTAAGCTTTGCAAATTATCCAACGATGGCTGCGTTATAGGCGTACTCCACAGTGGGGTATGCAGCAGTCAGCTTGCTTTCAAAGTTGGTCAGCACATCGTTCAGACCGAAGGCAGCAACCACATACTCACCGATAACAGCAACGAACATCTTCTCGGGCATACCGCACATCCAGCGGTTGGTGGAAATTGCAGTGTTCATAGCGTCGGCAAAGGCCTTCACATCGCCGGTGACGTGGAATGCGCCGCAGGTGAAGTTGTTGAGCATCATACCGTGCACCAGAGAGGCTGCCTCGTCAATGTTGGCAACCTGGTCAGCAGGTACCAGCAAAGTGGTGCTCAGACCTTCGTCAGCCAGGTTGTACGCACCGGGCGCATTGTCCACAATGTTCTCGAAGTCGCCGCCCATGGTGGGGAACTTCTCGTCCTCTGCGTAGGAAGCCCAAACGGTTTCCAGAATTTCCAGAGCGCTGGCAGGACCCTGCACAGCCTCGGTGGTAGTTGCTGCGGTATTGCCGTTGTTGCCACAGGCAACCAAGCCCAGAGCCATCACCAGCACCAGCAGCAGTGCAATCATTTTCTTCATAATTTGTTTCCTCCAAAAGTGTTTTTTAAGTTATTTAAGAACGTTTTTGGGGGTTTCCCAAAATCGGAACTTACATAAGATGCTCTATGAGAATCTTTATTCCCAGAACAATCAGGATAATACCGCCGGCGACCTGCGCCTTCTTTTCAAAGCGGCTGCCGAACACGTTGCCGATTTTCACACCTGCGGCGCTGAAGCAAAAGGTAATCACGCCAATGAGCAGCGCAGCGGTCCAAATGTTGACATTTCCTGCCATTGCCAGAGAGATGCCTACCGCCATAGCGTCAATGCTGGTAGCCACCGCCATCACAAGCATCGTCTTAAAGGACAGGTCTGCATTTTTATCCTCGCAGCAGTCACATTCTTTTTCAAAAGCTTCCTTGAGCATATTGATGCCGATAATCACCAGCAGACCAAAGGCGACCCAATGGTCAAAGGCACGGATGGCACCGGCGAAGGTCATCGCCAGGAAAAAACCAATCACAGGCATAATCGCCTGAAACCCACCAAACCAGACGCCGCAAATTGCACTGGCTTCCAGGGTGGCTCTTTTCATAGACAAACCCTTGCAAATGGAAACCGCAAAGGCATCCATGCTCAAGCCTACTGCCAATAAAAGCAGCTCAACAAAACCCATCGTTATGTTCTCCTCTGCTTAAAGTGCCTGGGGCATTATAGCAATAACCCAGGCACTTGTCAATACATATCACAAAAAGTTCACAAAACCCCAGAATTATCGGTACTGGTTGTCCAATGCCGCGGGAGGAAGTTCGGGTTTTTGTCCCCGGGTCATCAGGCTGCGCACCGCTTCGGCAACGCTTGACTTGCCGCTTACCACAGCATCCAACGTTTCCACAATGGGCATATCCACGCCGTATTTTTCCTTCAGCCGCATTGCTGCCGGCAAGGCGTACAAGCCTTCTACCACCATACCGACCTTTGCAACCGCTTCTTCTGTGGGAATGCCCTGACCGATAAGCATACCGCAGCGGTTATTCCGGCTGTGGGGGCTGGTGGCGGTGACAATCAAATCACCGATACCGGCAAGTCCACCGAAGGTCTGCTCCCGGCAGCCCATTGCCATACCCAGCCGGGCAATTTCCGCCATCCCCCGGGTAATCAGCGCCGCCTTGGCATTGTCGCCGCAGCCGTAGCCGGTGGCAACACCGGCTGTCAGGGCAATGACGTTTTTCATAGCGCCGCACAGCTCCACGCCCAGCACGTCTTCATTGGTATACACACGCATACAGGTGTTGGAAAAAACCTCCTGCACCAGCTCCGCCGCAACCGCATTGTGGCTGGCAGACACAATGGTGGTGGGCATATCCTTTGCCACTTCCTCTGCGTGGGTGGGTCCGGACAGTGCAACCAGCGCTACCTTGGGATTTTTGATTTCGTCTGCGATTATCTGGGTCATGGTAAAAAGCGTATCCGCCTCGATACCCTTGGCAACATCCACAATCACCTGCGCGTCGGACACATAAGGCGCTGCCTTATGGGCTGTGCTGCGGACAAACACCGAGGGCACCGCAAAGAGCAAAATATCCATTCCCCGGCAGACCGTTTCCATATCCTTGGTAAAGGCAATTGCCTCCGGGATTTCCATTCCGGGCAGATTGGGGTGACGACGGGTTGCGGAAAGCTCGTCAATTTCTTTTTCGATGGCAGACCACACAGTAACGCTGTGTCCGGAATTGCTCAGCATCCGGGCCAGCGCCATACCCCAGGTACCTGCGCCTAAAACACCGATTTTCTTCATATTCTCATTCCTCTATAATATAAGCCTTTGTAATTTCGCCGTAATATACGGTATGATAATCGCCCTCGTTGTGGGTGCCCGCTGCGTAAAAGCGGTCAAAGCAGGTCTTTTCGATTGCTTTGGGGTCCTGGTCCTGCCGGTAAATCACCTTGCACTCCAGGGTCAGTGGCAGCTCCCGGATGCCCGGTACAGAAACGCTCTGCCCCGGAACTGCGGTTAAATTAAGCGCCTGAAATTTATCCAGCTCCCGCCCGGACTTGGTGCCGCAAAGGGCAATGATGTTTTTGTCCACCTTCGCCAGGGGGATGTTGACGGTAAACTCTCCGGTCTTATCCAAAAATTCCTTGGTATACCGGCTTTCCCGGACCAGCACGGAAAACACCGGCTTTGACCACACCACACCCAGCTGTCCCCAGCCGATGGTCATCGTATTGACCTTGTCCTGATAAGCGGTGGTGAGCAGTATACCGCTGCCGATAGTTTCCATAATATGTCCTGCGTAATCCCATACGTTGACTTCTTTAACCATAACACATCCCTCCAAGGTCTCATTATAGCTGAATGCAAGCAAAAAAGCAAGGGTTATCCGTTGACAACCTTCGCCACAAGTCATATAATGAAACAAACGGAGGAGAAAAATGAAGAAAAAAGCATTACATCAGGTATTCCGGGACACTCTGCCGGTTCTCACCGGGTACCTGTTTTTGGGAGCAGGCTTTGGCATTTTGCTCCGGGAGGAAACCGGCTACGGCATTTCCTGGGCATTTTTTATGGGGCTTTTTATGTTTGCAGGCTCCGGACAGTATCTGGCGGTAAGCCTGCTGGCAAGTGGGGCTTCCTTAATCAGCACCGCCATTGCCACGCTCCTCGTCAATGCCCGGCACCTGTTTTACGGCATCTCCCTTGTGGACGATTATAAGGACGCAGGTCCCAGAAAAAACTATATGATTTTCGGGCTCACCGACGAAACCTACACCCTGGTGACCCAAAACCAGCCCCCGGAGGGGATGTCCCGCCATGCCTACTGCTTCTGGGTGACCCTGTGCGACCACATCTACTGGATTTGCGGCTGCGTGCTGGGAAATATTCTAGGTGCCACCCTGCCCATCAGCTTTGAGGGTGTGGAGTTTGTGCTGACGGCGCTGTTCGTGACCATGTTTGTGGAGCAGTGGCTCAGCAACACCAACCACCGCCCGGCAATCATTGGTGTTATGTCAACCGCCCTGTGCCTGCTGATTTTTGCCAAGGAGCTTTTTCTCATTCCCTCTATGGCGCTGATTGCCATACTGCTGGTGATTTCCAGAAAAACCGCAAGGAGGGATGTGTGTGCATAGCATCTGGATTATTGCGGTTGCCGCTGTGGTCACCGCCGCTACCCGGTTTCTCCCCTTTCTGATTTTCGGACAAGGCAAAAAAACCCCGGATATCATTGTATACTTAGGCAAGGTGCTGCCCTATGCCATTATGGGTATGCTGGTTGTCTACTGCCTGAAGGACGTGCGCTTTTTATCCGCCCCCTACGGCATCCCGGAGCTTCTGGGCTGCGCCGCGGTGGCTGCGCTGCACATTTGGAAGCGAAATACCCTGCTGTCCATCGGTGTCGGCACTGTATTTTATATGCTGTTAGTCCAATTTATCTTCTAAATCATACATATACGGAGGTGTCGTTATGGCAATTGATCCTTATAAGGGTGGAAAATGCTGGTCCTGTAAGTACTGCGAGGATGTGGGATACTACGACGAAAATCTGGATTCTGTGTACAAGCGCAAGTGTAATTATCCCGGTAAAGAATATCTGGAGTACTGCAGCAAGTCTTGCGTCAGCTACGTTTGGGATGGGAAGGATTCTGAGTTCAATTACACCTACAGGTCCGTCCCCAGCGGCTCGTATCACAGCTCCGGAAGCTCCTCTTACTCCGGCAGTTCCTCTTCCTATAGCAGCTCCTCTTCCTCCGGCAGTTCCTCTTCCTCCGGTAGTTCCTCTTCTTCCGGTAGTTCCTCCTCCGGTGGCGGAATGGGCTGTGTCATTGCCTTGATTGTGATTGCGCTGCTCATTGGCGCCGCTGTCTTCTTTTTCAGGTTCCAGCCGGCTAGTCTGGCTGTCAGCAAAAAGGAAACCACCAGCCAAAGCACCCCCAGCTACAAAACCGCAACCATTGACCACACCGGCAATGTCAATCTCCGGAAAAAGGCTTCCAGCAAGTCTGATATTATCACCTCCATGGCCCCGGGCACAACGGTGAAAATTTTAGACGAAACCAAAAGCTGGGCAAAGGTCACCTTTGAAGATTACACCGGCTGGTGCTTCAAAAAATACCTGAAATATGAATAAATGCAAAAATGCGATGCAGAAAAATCTGCATCGCATTTTGTTTTGTATCTTATATGGTACGGGGCCAATGGGTAATCAGCAGACCGGGTATCAGCCACACCAGTTCATACAAAAAGAGGTTTGCCGGGGTCAGCAGCCACGTGGCGCCCAAAACCGCCAGCGCCAGCATCATCAAAAGACCCATAATACCCCCGGTCATATGCACAACAACACCGGCAGTGGCTGCGGATTTTACGCACCGGGCGCCACTGACCGCATAGGCTATCGGGGCAAGTCCCTCCTTTGTCACCATTGCCAGAGCTTGCACCTCCGGGTCAGCCTTCTGCGCCCGCAGCTGCTCCCGCAGCGCTCTGTCCAGATAGGACATCCGCCTTGTGTTGCTGCCAAAGGTGGCTCGCACAAAATCCGGGGTCAGCATAAAGTCCTCTGCCACAAGCACCGTATTCAGCCTCCGGCTGCCAAGCAAAGTGGCAAGACCGACAGCGGCGCCTCTGTCCTTTTCGTAGCTCAGAGCAAACAAACCGCAAAGCTCTCCGTCCACCGCCAGACAGACTGCCTGGGATACCCGGATGCCCTCGGGCAAATCCGTACCCATATCCTTCAGGAAGGACAAGGTGCCCACCAGCACAGGCTCGCCGTTGACCTCTGCGCCGATGCCGCCTTCATAGCCCCGGAAGTTTTCCACCGGGTAATGCCTGCCGTTCCGGCTGTCCAGCAGCTGGGTAAAAATCGGCTCCAGGCTGTTGCCGTCTGCCTCCATCAGGGCGGCAGCGTAGGCAATAATCATATCCGGCTGCCGGGCGCCAAAGAATTTCACGCCGTTAAGCTGGACAGTACCTGCCGGGAACAAGTCGCTGTGCTCCACAGGGAACACCGCCTTGCCCCCCAGACCTTCCACACCCTTCCAGCCGCAAAGCACTGCCCCCAGGCTGTGCAGCTGCTTTTCCAGCACTGCCATGGGACGGGAAAGGGTCACAAACATAGAAGCGGGCATTGCTGCCAGACAGGCAACCGATGCCACCTGCAGACCGGCGCTGACGCCGTGGAGCACGCCGCCCGCCACGCCGATTGCCACACTGACGCACAGGGCAACCAAGGTGTACACCGACAGCACCTTCTCCAGCTTCGGCCGGCTTTCATAGCTGTCCATAAAATGCTCCACCTGACCTTCGCCCCGGAGGAAGCCCTTTTTCTCCTCAAAATAATCCTCTGCGGCAGAAATGCTGTCCAGCCGGACCGCCTTGCGCATGGTATCCAACTGCCCCAGCTTGGTATTTCTCTGCTGATAGGCGCTCCACAGAGACATAGTCACCTGCAAACTGAAGGCGGCGCAGCAGGGCACCCGCAGCTGCCCCAGGCACACAATGCCGTCTGCGCAGCACAAAAGGAAGGTAAACAGCAGCAGGGTATTCAGGGAAAACTTCTTCTTAAGCAAATCCGTAGCGCCGGCAAGCAGCTGGAAGCTGCCCAGCAGCGCCGACACCAGCATCACCCAAAACTGCCCGAATACCATCAGGCGCAATCTGTCCTCCGGCACAGCGCCCAGAGCATTCATCATTGCGCCGCCGGCAGAAAGCAGCACCATCACAAGGCTCAGAAGAATTGCCAGCTGCAGCTTGCCCAAGCCCTTTTCGCTGAGGGCATAATACTGCTTTTCCGGACCTGCCACCAGCTTCCGCTTCAATTCCCGCAGCCGGGAACGAGGGCGGAAGGCAATGGGCTGGGGCGGTACATACTCGGCAATGGGCTGCTCGTATTCCGGCTCCCATTGCTCGGAGTAGGGCTCTGCCCTTTCCTCCGGTTCCTCCTCGGTAATGGGCTGGGCATTGCGCACAACACCCTGTGCCTCTGGAATTTTCTCCAGACGGATGGTATCTCCGGTCACCGCAGCAGGCGCAGCCTGCTCCTGCTTAATGGCTTCTTTATCGTACTGCTTCACATCCTCTTCCGGCTCCTCCTGAGGCGGGACCTGAGTCTCGTCGCTGAATTCCCGGATGATGTCCTCCAGATTAAATTCCTGTTCCTGCTCCTGCAAATTTTGCTCGTCCATACATTACCTCCTTTGCCGGACTGCCTCATACAGCAAAATGGATGCCGCTGCAGAGGCATTCAGGGAAGAAATCCTTCCCTTCATAGGAATGTGTACCGTCACATCGCAGTTCTTTTGTACCAGACGGCTCATACCGTCACCCTCCGAGCCAATGACAATGGCGGTGGGTCCGGTTAAATCCGCATCATACATGGGGATAGAGCCCTCGGCAGCGGTGCCGAAAATCCAGACACCCTTTTCCTTCAGCTCCTCCATTGCGGAATTGATGTTGGTCACTCTTGCCACCTTCATATATTCCACTGCGCCGGCAGAAGCCTTTGCCACCGTAGCAGTCAAGCCCACGCTGCGGCGCTTGGGGATAATCACCCCGTGGGCACCGGCGCACTCGGCAGACCGGATAATTGCGCCCAGATTGTGGGGGTCTGTCAGCTCGTCGCAAATAACCAGCAGGGCATTCTCTCCCCGGTCCGCCGCTTCCTGCAAAATATCGTCAATGGTAAAATATGCCCGGGCAGCCGCCAGCGCAATGACACCCTGGTGGGCTTTGGTGGTGGACATCATATCCAGCTTTCTTCTGTCCACAGGCACCACCACCGCCCCGGCATCCTTCGCCTGGGCAGCCAACCGCTGCAGACCCTTGTCCGTTTCCCCGGAGGCAATAAACACCTTATCGATGGTTCTTCCGCTGCGCAGCGCCTCTGTCAGGGCATTTCTGCCCTCCAGCTGCCCCTCTGTTTCTTCCATAACCGGCTTTTCCTCCCGGCGACGGTAGTTCTCTTTCATAGCAAGCGACACTCCTCCATAATATTTACATTATTGTAACAGATTTTTTCTCCAACTACAACTGCTTTTTATAAGACCCCCGGCAAATTAACAGAAAATTTACGGAAAACACCCGGTTCCTTCGTTGCGCCCGGGGAAAAAATATGATATTATGGGCAAAATACTTCTTATGGGAGGCGATGGTTTTGGAACAAAATCGCAACGACAACAAAAAACCCGGTGACGGCAACAAGCCAAGAATTAGCTTTTGGTTTTTGCTGGTAATCACCGTTGCGCTGATTTTGATTATCAATTCCGTTTTTAACTTTGCAAAAAACAGTCAATTTACGCAGACCACCCTTTCCCAATTTTTGGAGCATCAGGAAAACGGGACCCTTGCCGAGGTGGAATTCCGATATGACCGGATTGTGTACCTGACCAAGGAGGAGGCTGCCAAGCCTGCATCGCAGCAAAAGGCATTTTACACCGGTCTTCCCTCCGGGACAGATACCTATGCTCTGGCAGAAACCCTGCGTTCTGCAGGTGTCACCGTCAACAAGCAGATTGTGGAGGATAACTCCACCGTCACCATGATTCTCACCTACGTGATTATGTTCGGCGTGCTTTTCGGCGGTATGAGTATGCTCACCCGGAAAATGGGTGGCGGCGGCATTATGGGCTCCGTGGGCGCCAGCCGTGCCAAGATGTATATGGAAAAGCAGACCGGTGTCACCTTCCAGGATGTTGCCGGTCAGGATGAAGCCAAAGAATCCTTGCAGGAGATTATCGATTTTCTCCACAATCCCCAAAAATACGCTGCCATCGGCGCAAAGCTGCCCAAGGGCGCTTTGCTGGTAGGCTCTCCCGGTACCGGCAAGACCCTCCTCGCCAAGGCGGTTGCCGGAGAAGCCAACGTGCCCTTTTTCTCCATTTCCGGTTCGGATTTCGTGGAGATGTTTGTGGGTGTGGGCGCCAGCCGTGTCCGGGATTTGTTCCAGCAGGCGGCGAAGGTTGCCCCCTGCATCATTTTCATTGACGAGATTGATGCGGTGGGTCGCTCCCGGGATGCCCGCTATGGCGGCAACACGGAGCAGGAGCAGACCCTGAACCAGCTGCTGGGGGAAATTGACGGCTTTGACAGCTCCAAGGGCATTGTGTGCCTTGCCGCCACCAACCGTCCGGAAATTCTGGACAAGGCGCTGCTGCGCCCCGGTCGGTTTGACCGGCAAATTGTGGTGGATAAGCCCAATCTCCAAGGCAGACTGGATACTTTGAAGGTGCACACCCGGAAGATTAAGCTTTCCGAGGACGTGGATTTGCAGAAGCTCGCCCAGGCAACCGCAGGCGCCGTAGGCGCAGATTTGGCAAATCTTGTGAACGAAGCCGCCCTGCGGGCTGTCCGGCAGGGCAGACAGGCGGTGAACCAGGAGGATTTGCTGGTTTCCTTTGAAACCGTCATTGCCGGTACCGAAAAGAAAAACACGGTGCTCACCGACACAGAAAAGCGGATGGTTGCCTATCACGAGGTGGGGCACGCACTGGTTGCGGCGCTGGAAAAGCATTCCCAGCCGGTTACCAAAATCACCATTGTGCCCCACACCTCCGGGGCTTTGGGCTACACCATGCATATGCCCGAGGAGGAAAAATACCTGCAGACCTCCCAGGAGCTGATCACAGAGCTGAAAACCCTGGTAGGCGGCAGAGCCGCAGAGGAAATCGTCTTTGGCACCCAAACCACCGGCGCTGCCAACGACATTCAGCGGGCTACCGCTTTGGCACGGAATATGATTACCCAGTACGGTATGAGCGAGGCGCTGGGGCTGATGGCACCTGTCTCTGTACAGCATCAGTATCTGGAGGGCAATGCCTATCTGGACTGCTCCCAGGAAACCGCTGCCACCGTGGACCGGGAGGTACAAAAGCTGCTGGGTAAGTGCTTCTCCGAGGCAAAAACGCTGCTGACGGAAAACCGGGAGCTGCTGGACGAAATTGCCCTGCATCTTCTGAACAAGGAGACCATCACCGGCGACGAACTGATGGCATTTATCCAAAAACCCGCTGAAGAAGTATAATACTGCAAGGGCGACGTTCCGTAACGCAGCATCGGTTTTGAACGGTCCTTTTTCGCCTAAACTGCACAAAAAATTCCCGAAATGCGTCAGCATTCCGGGAATTTTGTTGTTTGTTTATGCAGAAAATTACCACTTCAAAACTGCCTTGCACCTGGAAAGGCAGGGAATTTGTGCCAGACAAGGAAAAAAGCGCAGGAATCCTTGGTGGATTGTGAGCATTTTTGACGCAGTATGGCGCAAATTTATGCCTTTTCCAGGCGATGTTGCGCTACGGAACGTCGCCCAACCCGGGCTTGTTTTTTGCAAGTCCGGGTTGACATTTGTAGAAACTGGTGTATAATAGTCACAAATGGAATAGACCTACGAGGTTTCCGGGAGGTTACGACCGGAAAATGAGGACTCTCTGGAGAACACATTAAGTTGTGTGCCGAAGGTGCAAGGTCAGGTGCTTAGACCAGACCGAATCTCTCAGGCAAACGGACGGAGAAGTGTGGCGGATTTCCGCGCCGGAGCAGTCCTTATGAGGACTGCTATTTTTATTTGAAAACCAAAGAAAGAAGGACACATTTTATGCTCACAAAACCCATTGATTCCATTGGCTTCGTTGCCCAGTATGACCCGGAGCTTGCCGCTATGATGGACCGGGAATTCACCCGGCAGAAGGACGGCTTGGAGCTGATTGCCTCCGAGAACTTTGCCTCCCCGGCAGTTATCGCTGCCATGGGCTCTGTGCTGACCAACAAGTACGCTGAGGGTCTGCCCGGCAAGCGTTACTACGGCGGCTGTCACTGCGTTGACGAGGTGGAGACCCTTTGCATCGAGCGTGCCAAGAAGCTGTTCGGCGCAGAGTTTGCCAACGTACAGCCCCACTCCGGCGCCCAGGCAAATATGGCGGTGGAGCTGGCATTTTTGCAGCCCGGCGACACCCTGATGGGTATGAGCCTTGCCAACGGCGGTCACCTGACCCACGGCAGCCCTGCCAACCTGTCCGGTAAGTACTACAACGTGGTGTCCTACGATGTCAACCACGAAACCGGTCTTATCGACTACGACGAAATCCGGGACCTGGCGCTGAAGAACCGCCCCAAGCTGATGATTGCAGGCGCCTCCGCCTACCCCAGAGCCATTGACTTCAAGCTGTTTGCCGACATCGCCCACGAAGCAGGCGCCCTGCTGATGGTGGATATGGCCCACATTGCCGGTCTGGTTGCCGGCGGCGCCCATATGAGCCCGGTTCCCTATGCGGACATCGTGACCACCACCACCCACAAGACCCTCCGGGGTCCCCGTGGCGGTCTGATTTTGGCAAAGGAGGAGTTTGCCAAGAAGCTGAACTCCGCCGTGTTCCCCGGCACCCAGGGCGGTCCTCTGGAGCACATCATCGCCGCCAAGGCTGTCTGCTTCAAGGAGGCTATGGAGGACAGCTTCAAGACCTATGCCCAGAACATTGTCAAGAACGCCCAGGCAATGGCTGCGGGTCTTCTGGAGGAAGGCTTTGACCTGGTCACCGGCGGTACCGACAACCACCTGATGCTGGCGGACCTGCGTCCTATGAACATCACCGGTATGGAGCTGCAGCTGCGCTGCGACGAAAACCACATCACCCTGAACAAGAATGCCATCCCCGGCGACCCCCAGAAGCCCTCTATCACCAGCGGTGTCCGTGTCGGCACTGCCGCTGTGACCACCCGTGGCTTGGGCGAGGCTGAGATGAAGCAGATTGCCCACTGCATTGCCCTGACCGCCAAGGACTTCGAGGGCACCAAGGCAGAAGTTCAGGCAACCGTTGCCGAGCTTTGCAAGAAGTTCCCCATGTATATGTAAAAAAGCCTCCCTCTGATGAGGGAGGTGTCACAAAGTGACGGAGGGAGAGACCTTTTCTCTCCCCCAGTCAAAAATCAAAGATTTTTGCCAGCCCCCTCGTCAGAGGGGGCCTTTTTATGCGTTTAATGGGTTCCATTTGCCTTTTAAGTAGTGGCGCAGGAGCAGGGCAAACAAGACCAGATTATGCCCAATCATACAGCCCCAGGCGGAAACAAGTCCCAGATGCAAAAACACGGTGCAAATCAGGGTGCCCACAATCCGCACCCCCCACATACTGCAAAGGTCATAGACAAAGGGGGTTCTGGTGTCGCCCACACCCTGCAAAAGTCCCTGAATGATAATGCCCACGCCGTAAAAGGGCTCCGTCACCGCAACCATCCGCAAAACCGTTGTTCCCAGAGAAATCACCGCAGCTTCCCTGGAGAACAGCTCCACCAGCTTTGGCGCAAACATAAATAACATACCGCCGGAGAGAAGCATCAGCCCGATTTCCAGCAGCAAAAGCAGCTTCGGCAGGTCGGTCATTCGCTTTTTGTCCTTGGCGCCGTAGGCATTTCCGGCAAGGGTGGCAGCAGCCGTCTGCATACCGTAGCCGGGGATGTAAAAGGCAGATTCCACGGTGTTTGCGATGGTGTGGGCTGCGGTTGCGGTTTCTCCCAGAGCGTTAATCATTGTGGCAAACACCACATAGCCCAGGCTGGTACCGAACCGCTGGAGCATATTGGGAAACGCAACCTTCAGGCAAGGTCTTAACACCTGCCAGTCAGGGCGGATATATTTTCGCTTTGGCTGCAGCACCGGGTGGCGCAGGAAGGAAACCGTCATCCAGACACCACCCACCGTAAAGGCTATGGCGCTGGCAATGGCTGCGCCCTCCACACCCCAGCCTGCGCCGTAGAGAGTCATTGTCTGACCGAAAAGGAATACCCTGCGGGTGGGAAATATCAGGAAGAAATTGCACACAACATTTACCGCATTCATTCCCAGGCTGATTGCCATGGGCTTTCTGGTGTCCCCTGCTGCCCGCAGCGCCGTGCCGAACAGGATACTTGCGGTCCGGGGCAGCATAGGCAGATACAAAATAAAAAAGTACCTCGATGCCAAAGCCTGAATATCCTTGTCCACCTGCATCCACTTGGGAATCACACCGCTGAGGCTCAGGGTCAGCGCCGTAAAAAACACACCGCACACCAGCACTGCCAGCACCGTCTGGGATGCGGCTTTGGAAACGGCTTTGGTGTCTCCTGCGCCGCCTGCCCGGGCAATAAATGCCAGAAAGCCCACACCCAAAGCCGCAACGGTGCCGTTAATCAGCCAGTTCAAGGTGCCGGTGGCACCCACCGCAGCTGTGGCAGAGGTACCCAAAGCCCCCACCATTGCGGTGTCAATATACTGCACCGAGGTCTGCAGCAGCTGCTCCAGCATGGTGGGCCAGGCAAGGGACCAAATCACCGGCAGCAGCGCCCAGTTCCATTTTTTATGTTTCAGGGTCATTGGCTCACCACCCTCCTAACGCACATTGCAATCCACAACATTATAAAATACCGGGTTCAAAATTGCAATATCCAAACAGTTTATTCCTCTTTGTGACACCTGCGTTTTACCAGAATATACCGGATATATTCCGCAATTTCCGGCAAAAGCGTGTCCTTCTGTGATAAAATCTCCTCCAGCTTTTCCGTAGGCAACCTTTCCAAATACTCCCACACCGAATGCCCCATATCCATTCCTCCTCAAAATTATAGATATACAGTATATCTATATCTCACATCATAGCACATCATAGCCATAAAATAAACATATAATATGTTTAACGAGGTGGTTATATGGCAGTCAAAAGTGTTTCTATTCGCATTGAAGAGGAAATGCTGCAAAAAATCGGCTATGTTGCCGACTTTGAAGGTCGCAGCATCAATAGCCAGATTTTGGTTTTGATACGGAAAAGCATTGAAGAATTTGAAAAAGCCAACGGCAGGATTGACAGCGTCATTGCGCCGGAGCAAAACGTCAAGCCTGCCAAAAAGGGATAACACCTGCGTCAGGGTCTGAGATAGCCACGTCAAGTGTATTTAAACATAAGGTTTCGGCGGGAGTAACCCCCCGCCCTACGATACCGATTATGGTAGCTTTTGTAGGGCGGGGGCTTGCTCCCGCCGGTTGTTTCGAATATTAATTCTTGTTTTTTACAATATTATTTGAAGGTTTCGGGGGATTGGAAACCGGCGGAGCGCTGGGGGATATAGTCCCCAAAGTACTTGGAAAAGTCCATATTCAGGTACTGGCACATCTCGTAGACCTCCACCATAGTGTTGTCGTTGACGGGAATGCCGTTTTCCAGCAGGCGCTTTTCTGCCTCTATTTCCTTTTCGCCGTGGGTGTAAATCCGGGTCTGTCCGTCTGCCTTGGGAGCATTCCGCAAATCCTGCAGGTAGGAGGACAGGTGCGCCTTAATGCCCTCGGCATCTCCAAAAATCTTGGGGTCAATGACCAAGAAGCCGTGGCAAATGCCACCCTTGCCGCCGTTACCGGTTTTGTCAGAGGTGGTACCCATAGAGATAATGGAGGAGAAAATCTCGCACATCATGGCATAGCCGTAGCCCTTGTGGCTGCCGGTATCCTCTGCGCTGCCGCCCAGAGGCATAATGCCGCCGCCGTTCTTGGCTGCTATGTTATCCAGTACGTCTGCGGCATCGTTGGAGGGGTGACCGTTTTTGTCCAGCGCCCAGCCATCGTGCAGCGGCTCGCCCTTCTTGTTATAGACCTCCAGCTTGCCCCGGGTCACCACGGTGGTGGAAGCGTCAAAGAAGAAATCGTAGGGCTCAGCCGGCACTGCCAGGGCAATGGGGTTAGTGCCCAGCATAGCGGTGCGTCCGTAGGTGGGCACCATAATGGAGTTGGTATTGGTAAAGGACATGCCAATCAGCCCCTCGTTACAGGCCATCTTTGCATAGTAGCCGGCAATGCCGTAGTGATTGGAATTGCGGACAGTGACCATTGCCATACCCACTTTTTTTGCCTTGTCGATTGCCATGGACATTGCCTTATGGCTCACAACCTGACCCATACCGTCCTTGGCATCAATCACCGCAGACACAGGGGTTTCAAACACCACATCACCCTTGGATTCGATTTTAATCATACCCGATTGGATGCTCTTGTAGTAGCGGTACATTCTCTGCATACCGTGGCTTTCAATACCATACCGGTCGGACATCAACAGAACGTCCGAAATAATCTTAGCCTCCTCAGGGTTAAAGCCAAACTTCTGGAAGGCATCGTTGCAAAGCGCATTCAGTGTGTCATACTTCCAATACTGATATCCCATAATTTCTCCTGCTTTCTATTTGTCGTTTGTAATATCTCCGTTACCCCACACCGGCACCGCCGCCCCTGTATAGGTGGGCTTTGGCTGGAAAATCGAGGTAAAAAAGTCCTTATTCCGGGCGAGCACCTCCCGGATATCCCGGAAAAGCTGACCGCCGTAAGCATCCCCGGCTGCCGCCACGCCGTAAGCCTCCAGCCCCAGCGCCCGGGCGACGTAAATTGCCCGGTAGAGATGATATTTTTGGGTCACGATTACCACCTTTTTTGCGCAGAACACGTCCCTCGCCCGAAACATACTCTCGTAGGTAGAAAAGCCTGCGTGGTCCATAAATACGTCACCGGAGGGCACCCCCTGCTCGGTGGCGAAATTTTTCATTGTGTTCACTTCGTCGTAATAGGCAGCTCCGTGGTCGCCACTCATCAACAGCTTCCCGGACACACCGGCGTCATACAGCTCCACGCTCCGCTGCAGCCTGTCCCGCAGCATAGCGCTGGGTCTGCCGTCGGGCAGCACACCGCAGCCCAGAACCAGAATGCAATCCACATCCTCCAGCGCCTGCGCCTGCTCCGGGGTGCAAATGTATTTGCCGCCGGAATACAGCACAATGCCGTTTATGCTCAACACCGCCAGCAAGCCGAATATCAGCACGCAGCTTGCTGCAAAAGCGGTTATTTTCAAAATCTTCTTCATTGCGGTTCCTCCGTCTTGGATATTATAAAATATAACGAAAGAAAATGCAACGAAAAAAGCAGGGATTAACCCTGCTTTTTATAGATTTGGTTCAGGCCGTACTGCAAGTTTTCGGCAGTGAGCATCCCCGCGCCCCAGCGTGCCACATTGCCGTCAGCATCTATAAAAAATGTGGTAGGCAGGCTGGTAATGCCGTAAAGATTGGACGCTTCCATTTGGGTGTCGTAAAACACCGGGAACCGGTACCCCTTCTCCGCTATCAGTCCGGAGGCGCTTTCCAAAGCTAAGCATAACACAAAACTGCCGTTTTGTCATTATTATTTTTCTCTCTGATGTGCTCGTTTTGTGACATTGTCACGGAAAAGAAACCTTTTCCCGGTTATCATAAAGTCAGAAAAGAAAACAAGGAGGAAAACAATATGGCTTATATCAATGTGAATAAACATAATTTTCAAGAAGAGGTCTTACAGTCTGACAGACCCGTTCTGGTTGACTTTTGGGCTTCCTGGTGCGGTCCCTGCCGGATGGTCATTCCGCTGATTGAGGAGATTGCCGAAGAGCGCGAGGACATCAAGGTGGTCAAAATCAATGTAGACGAGGAACAGGAACTGGCAATGCAGTACCAGATTATGAGCATCCCCACCCTGATGGTATTCAAAAACGGTGAAATCACCGCTCAGGCGCTGGGCGCACTTCCCAAAAATCAGATTTTAGACCTGCTGGAGGGCTAACAAAAACCGGGCACCCTGCGGTGCCCGGTTTTTAATCCAGTATCGCTTCGAGTTTTTCCGGGTTGGTGATTTCAATAGTGCCCCGGTTCAGCTTTACCATTTCTTCCGTTTGGAAGTACCGAAGCATTCTTGTCACCACTTCTCGGGGATTTCCCAGATGATTGCCAATTTCCTCGTGGGTGATTTTTAAGGTTAGACTTGCTTCCAGCACCGCCTCGTCCAGCAAAAACCGGGCAAGCCGCTTATCGAAGCTTTTCCAAAGCACCTGCTCCATCAGCCACATCACGTCAGAAAAACGGCTGGCCATCAGCTCATTGGTATAATTGGAAATGGGGGCAGATTCTGCCATCAGGTCCTTGTACACCTCCGGGGGAATCACCCAGTATTCCGCCTCCTTCTCTGCCTCCACAATGATATCAAACTGGATGCTGCTGATCATACAAGCGGCAGAAAACAGGCAAATATCCCGTTCAAACAGGCGGTAAAGGGTAATTTCCCGTCCATCCTCCGAGAGGAAATAAGCACGGAACTGACCTCTGCCCACCAGCAAAAGCCCTGTGCACTGGATGCTGCCGTTGTGCACCACATCGCCCTTTTCCGCTTTGCGGAAAACTGCGCTGTGTTCCAACAACTGTTGCTGCGCACTTGTCAGCTTGCTCCAAATAGGAAAAAAATCAGAAAAGTTCACTTGCCTCACCTCTTAATACAGTATAAAATATTTTTCTTTTCCCGTCAATCCTCTGTGATTTTGTCACGGAAGGAATATTCATTTTCGGGTATATTAAAGAAAAAAGGAGGTAATCCTATGGAGAATATGTATGATGTGATTATCATTGGCGGTGGCCCCGGCGGCTACAGTGCAGCGCTATACGCAACCCGGGCTGGTCTGGATACCTTGGTTATCGAAAAATTATCTGCCGGCGGTCAGATGACCCAAACCACGCAAATTGACAACTATCCCGGCTTCGACCAGGGAATTGACGGCTTTGAACTGGGAGTAAAAATGAAAGCCGGTGCAGAACGTTTCGGCGCAAAGACCAAGCTTGCAGAGGTTTTGTCTGTCCGGCTGGAGGGACAAGTCAAAGAAATTGAAACCAGCGACGGAAGGTTTCTGGCAAAGGCTGTCATTATCGCCACCGGCGCCGGGCACAGACATTTGGGGATCCCCACCGAAGCGCAGTTTGCAGGTCGGGGCGTTGCCTACTGCGCCGCTTGCGACGGAATGTTCTACCGGAATAAAACCGTTGCCGTCATCGGCGGCGGCAACTCTGCAGTTGCAGACGCCATTTTGCTTTCCCGGATTTGCAAGGAGGTCATCCTCATCCACCGCAGAGATACCCTCCGGGCAACCAAAATCTACCACGACCAGCTGAAAAACGCAGAAAACGTCACCTTCCGCTGGAATTCGGTGGTCACGGAATTTTTAGGCGGTGACCGCATTTCCGGTCTAAAAATTCAAAATGTCGCTACCGGTCAGGAAGCCCGGCTCAATGTGGACGGCGTGTTTGTCAGCATTGGGCGAAACCCGGTGACAAAGCTGTTTGAAGGGCAAGTCGCATTGGACAAAAACGGCTATATCATTGCGGGCGAGGACACGAAAACCAATCTTGCCGGTGTCTTTGCCATAGGCGACGTCCGCACAAAAGCGCTGCGTCAGGTAGTCACTGCCGCTGCCGACGGCGCCACTGCTGTCCACTACGTTGAAGAGTACCTGGCAACCCTTTAAGGGGTAAAAAGAATGCCTACCGGGCCACCGTCGCAAGGAAAGGGAATCTCCCACGACCTAAAAACAGTCCACCGGACTGTTTTTTAACGGTCTTTCGATTCCCGTACGGACAAAAAAGACACACACCAAATGGTGTGTGTCTTTTTTGGTGACCCGTACGGGAATCGAACCCATGTTACCGCCGTGAAAGGGCGGTGTCTTAACCGCTTGACCAACGGGCCTGGTAGCGGCGACCTGACTTGAACAGGTGACATACCGGGTATGAACCGGGTACTCTACCAACTGAGTTACGCCGCCATATTGGCTTTTGCTGAAATTCAGCTTTGTTATTATATCCACCAAGCGGTGGTTTGTCAAGAGAAAAGTTGGTATTTTTCAAGTTTTTTTCGGGAAAGCTGAACCCGAGGTGATTTCCTTTGGAAATTTGGAAGAAATGCTGGCTGTTTGGTTTCGGCGGCAGTGCCTATATGGGATTGGAGTTTTTGTGGCGGGGCTGGAGCCACTACAGTATGTTTCTGGCAGGGGGAACCTGCTTTTTGCTGCTGGGAAAGCTGGGTCAGGTGTCCAGAAATTTCTTTACCCGGGCTTTTGTGGGGGCAGGAATTATTACCGGGGTGGAATTTTTGGCGGGGCTTTTGGTGAACCGGCGGTATACGGTTTGGGATTACCGGCACATGCCCCTGAATGTGAAAGGACAGATTTGCCTGCCCTTTTGCCTTTTGTGGGCGCCCATCAGCCTTGGGGCAATCATACTCTATGCATTTTTAGACAAAAAAATACTGCCGGATTAACCGGCAGTATTTTTTGCAGAGGTCAGAGAAACGCCAAAGACAAACAACTCGAACCTGTAGGCGTACATAGGTACGGTAAGGTTCGAGTTGTGAAGTAAGTCAAAACATCTTGCGCCAGCAAGTTTTTTGGCCCCTTCTCCGTTAGAGGGGACGGAAGACCCGTCCCCTACAACCGATAATGGAGGCTTTTTTATCTCAATATGTTTCTGTTTTGACGGTTTGGTGTTTCTATGACTCTCTGAGGATTATTCGTCCTTAGCCTTGGAGACCAGCAGGTTGACGATGATGCCCAAAATCAGGGCGCAGGCGATGGAGGTCAAAGTCACCTTGCCGAAGGTCAGGGACAGACCGCCGATGCCGGCGATGAGGATTACAGCAACCACGAACAGGTTCTTGTTGTTGTTCAGGTCTACCTTCTGAATCATCTTCAGACCGGAGCAGGCGATGAAGCCGTACAGGGTCATACATACGCCGCCCATCACGCAGTTGGGGATGGAGGCCAGGAAGGTGATGAAAGGACCGAAGAAGGAAATGATCATACACAGGATCGCTGCGGTGGTGATGGTTACCACGGAAGCGTTCTTGGTGATTGCCACGCAGCCAACGGACTCGCCGTAGGTGGTGTTGGGGCAGCCGCCGAAGATCGCGCCGGCGATGGAGCCAACGCCGTCACCCAGCAGGGTGTTGTGCAGACCGGGGTTCTCCAGCAGGTTTTCATCAATGATAGAAGACAGGTTCTTGTGGTCAGCCAGGTGCTCAGCGAAGACCACGAATGCCACAGGAATGTAGGCAACCGCAACCGTTGCGATATAGGTAGCATCAATCTCCTTGAAGCCCTTGAACGCCTCAATGAAGGTGAACTCGGGAATTGCAAAAATCTTCAGATTTGCAAAAGCGGAGAAGTCGATAACCTTCAGAGCATCGTTGCCGGAAACAGTGCCGATAACGGTGAAGATGGTAGCGACCACATAGCCCACCAGGATACCCAGCACGAAGGGGATCAGCTTCATCATCTTCTTGCCGTAAACAGAGAACAGAACGATGGCAATCAGGGTCACCAGACCGCAAATCAAAGCCACATAGGGGCTGCAGCCGGCGACACGACCGGTGGTCAGGTCGCCCACAGCATTGCCTGCAAGGCTCAAGCCAATGATGGCCACAGTGGGTCCAATTACAGCAGCGGGCATCAGCTTGTCAATCCACTTAACGCCGGCAAGCTTAACCACCAAAGCGATGACTACATACACCAGACCTGCGAACACAGCGCCCAACAGGATACCGGCAAAACCGGCAGAGCCGGAAGCCGCGCCGGCAAAGGCGGCACCCATAGAGCCCAGGAATGCGAAGGAAGAGCCCAGGAACACGGGGCTGCGGAAGCGGGTGAAGAGCTGGTATACGATGGTGCCGACACCGGCGCCGAACAGAGCAGCAGCTTGGCTCATACCGTTGCCGATGATTGCGGGAACTGCGATGGTAGCTGCCAGGATTGCCAGAACCTGCTGGAATGCGAAGATCAGCATCTGGCCGAATTTGGGTTTGTCTTTAATGCCATAGATCAAATTCATTTGGGGGTTCCTCCATCTTCTTTTTATAATGAAATTGCAAAAAAAGAAGGAAAGACCGGGTAGCAAATACGCGGTTTTTCCTCCTATCTCTCGAATTTCAATTCCATTTGGAATTATACACCAGTTTTCGACAAAAAGCAAGTACTTTTACAGGGAAAAATGTTCCGGTAACAGCTGCGCTAAGGTGCGGGTTTTCATTTCCCTGCCGTTTGTCAAATACACCGGAAAATCCCCGCTGCAAAACTCACTAAGCACCTGACGGCACACACCGCAGGGGGTGCAGAAATTCCGGATTTCTCCGTTTTTGCCGCCGCATACCGCCAAAGCCACAAATTCCCGGCAGCCGCTGCTGACAGCTTTCCCCACCGCCACACGCTCGGCGCAAAGGGTGGGGCTGTAGGCGGCATTTTCCACGTTGCAGCCGGTGTAGATATTGCCGTCTGCGCCTAAAAGGGCGGCGCCTACCTGAAATTCGGAATAGGGCGCATAGGCTTTTTCCATAGCAAGCCTCGCCTGCTGTATCAGCTTCTCCTGCATATGCTACACCTCCAGATATTGTTTGACAGTGTCGGCCACAAAGGCAAAGCTGTCCTTTGTGCCGATATTTTGGGGCGCAATGTTCTTGCCCAGCAGCAAAAAGGGCACGTACTCCCTGGTATGGTCGGTGGTCTTGGCAAAGCCCGGGTCACAGCCGTGGTCGGCGGTGATGATGAGCGCATCTTCTTCCCCCAGGCAATCCAAAAAGCCGGGCAGCCAGGCATCAAATTCGGACAGGGCCTTGGCATAGCCGTCTATATCCCGCCGGTGCCCGTAAATCATATCAAAATCCACCAGATTTACAAAGCACAGACCGGAAAAGTCCTTTTTTGCGTAATTTAAGGTATGGTTCAAGCCGTCGGCATTGGACTTGTTATACACATATTCCGTCAGACCCTGCCCGGCAAAAATATCGTGGATTTTCCCCACACCGATGGAGGACAGTCCTGCATTTTTCACCGTGTCCAAAAGGGTTTCCTCCGGAGGCTCCAGAGAAAAATCGTGGCGGTTTGCGGTTCTGGTGAAGCTTCCCGGAGTGCCCACAAAGGGGCGAGCAATCACTCTGCCCACGCCGTGCTTGCCCTGTAAGATTTTCCGGGCAATGCGGCAGTATGCATACAACTGCTCCGGGGGGACAATGTCCTCATGGGCGGCAATCTGGAATACGGAATCGGCAGAGGTATACACAATCAAATCCCCGGTTTCCATATGGGCTTTTCCGTATTCTTCAATGACCGCCGTACCGGACCAGGGAGCATTTGCCAGCACCCCCCGCCCGGTCTGCTCCCGGAAGGGCTGCAGCACCTCCTCCGGAAAGCCCTCCGGATAGGTGGGCAGCGGATTTTGTGAAACGATGCCTGCCAGCTCCCAGTGCCCGATGGTGGTGTCCTTCCCGGCAGATTTTTCCGCCAGCCTTCCATACACCGCCGCAGGCTTTTCTGCCTTGGGCAGGCAGGTCACACCGTCAATGTTACCCAAACCGGCAGCGAGCAGATTGGGAATATGCAAATACTTTGACTTTGCGCAGGAGCGCAGGGTATTTGCCCCCTCGTCTCCAAAGGCCCTGGCATCGGGCAGCGCCCCAATGCCAAAGGAATCCAGCACAATCAAAAACACACGCTTCATAGTATCCCTCCTTGTTCCCTCTCCCGTCAGCTTCGCTGACACCCTCCCCCAGGGGAGGGCATTTTAGCTTTCCATAGCTACGGCGACGTCCAGGGCGACCTGCATCATTGCGGTAAAGGCAGTCTGGCGTTCCTGAGAGGTGGTTTCCTCGCCGGTGAGGATATGGTCAGAGATGGTGCAGATACACAGGGCACGCTTGCCGTACCGGGCGGCATTCATATACAGGGCTGCCGCCTCCATTTCCAGCGCCAGCACACCCATTTTCTTCAACGCGTACACGCTGTCAAGCCCCTCCGGTACCCCCTCGTGGTCGCCGTAAAAGGTATCAGAGGAATTGATATTGCCTACGTGGTAACGCACGCCCAGATTTTTCGCCGCTGCCACCGCTTTTTCCAGCAGTTCATAAGAGCAGATGGGGGCAAAGGTGCCGGGGAGGTGGAACTGATGGGCGAAATTGGAATCGGTGCAGGCGCCCTGCCCCAGCACCAAATCATACAGCTTTACCTGCTCCTGAATGGCGCCGGCAGAGCCCACCCGGATAATGTTTTCCACACCGTAGCCGTTGAACAGCTCGTGGGAATAAATGCCCATGGCGGGCATCCCCATTCCGGTTGCCATCACGGACACCCGGACACCCTTGTAGGTGCCGGTGTAGCCCTGCACGCCCCGGACATTGTTCACCAGAACCGGGTTCTCCAGAAAGTTTTCCGCAATAAATTTTGACCGTAAGGGGTCCCCGGGCATCAGCACCGTCTTGCCGAAGTCACCGGGCTTTGCGCTGATATGGGGTGTTGGGGTAGTTAACATAACATCTCCTCCTTAATAGCCGGTGCCGTTCATTCCCTTGGCGATTTTGACGATTCGGGAGGTGCCCAGGCGGTCTGCGCCCAGGGCAATGAACTTCTCCGCATCCTCCAGCGAGGAAATGCCACCGGCGGCTTTGATTTTTACATGCTTGCCCACGTGTTTTGCAAACAGCGCCACGTCTTCAAAGGTGGCACCGGCAGCAGAAAAGCCAGTGGAGGTCTTGATATAGTCTGCCCCGGCTTCCGTCACCACGTGGCACATTTGGATTTTTTCTTCCTCTGTCAGCAGGCAGGTTTCAATGATGACCTTTAAGATTTTGCCCCGGCAATGGGCTTTGATTTGGCGGATTTCTTCCGTCAGGTCTTCCCACCTGCTATCCTTGACCCAGCCGATATTGATGACCATATCCACCTCGTCTGCGCCGTTTTCCACAGCGTCATTTGCCATAAAGCACTTGGCGGCTGTGGTGGCATAGCCGTTGGGAAAGCCAATCACCGTACAAACGGCAAGCCGTTCCCCCACGTATTCCTTCGCCTGTTTGACATAGCTTGCCGGGATGCACACCGAGGCGGTGTTGTATTTGATACCGTCGTCGCAAATTGCCTTGATTTCCGCCCAGGTGGCGGTCTGGCTCAGCAGCGTATGGTCACAGCGTTTTAAAATTTCGGAAAGCTCCATAACATCAACTCCTTTTCTTTTATTATACAAAAGGAAAAACAAATATGCAAGAAAAAGTCATTCCCTGCAAACCGGCAATTTGTTTCTCTCCCCCAGTCTTTTTGCGATACAAAAAGACAGCCCCCTCGTCAGAGGGGGCCGTTTTAAGGTTTTTACTCGGTAATAGGTTCGAGCATAATGCTGCGGACGGTGTCAATCTGCTCCTGGGTGATACCCAGAGACAGCCAGAAATTCTCTGCTTTTTCCTGATAGGTGTCGCCCTCCAAGGCTTCAAAGGCAGACAGGAAGCCAACCATCCAGTCGTGCCCCTTGGTATCGCCCTTGGCATAGGACCTGGCGGACATATAGCTCATTTCGTAATCCGCAAGCAGCTGCTCTCTGGACATTCCCAGCAGCGCGCCCACGTAGAACATCAATGTACCGGCCCGGTCTCTGCCGGAGGAGCAGTGCGCATACAGGGGATAGCTGTCCGGATCTGTAAACACCAAAAATTCGTTCCGGACCTCCTGGGCATACTTGTCGGAAAGCGAATTGGCATAGTCAATTCCCCGGGTGCTGATATATTTTACCCGGTCCCCCAGAGGAGAATGGATGCCGTCCCAGCCCGCATCTGTATCTGTCCGCAGGTCCAGGTCGGACTTGAGACCATACACACCCACAACCTTTTCAATTCCCGCTTCCGTAATCGCATCAAACTTGGTGCCACGGTAGATCATACCCTGCTTGACCCGGTACTTGCCGTCAGCGGTTACGTAGCCGCCCAGGTCCCGGGCATTGGTCACGCCGTCGATGGTCAGCCAGCGAGGGGTTTCGGCGGTGTTGAAGCAGAATACGGTGGAGTAGTTATCCCCGGAAGCGGTGTGGGTCACTACCTGCCAATAATAGGTAGTCGCCACAAACAAATCTTCCAACAGGGCTGTAGGCTCGGCGGTTTTCACCTCCACCGCATCGGAAAAGTCCTGCTTTGTGGTGTAGATGACCGTATAACCGGTGTTTTCCGCTTCGGTGGTCCAGGTCAGGGTCACCGGCACAGCGGCTGCCACGTCCTCGGTTCTGGCTTCGGCTACCGTCAGCCCCTTGCCCAGCACGTGTCCGTCCAGAAAGTCTACCAGCTCCTGATTGATGAGGGTTACTGTTTCGTTGTTCGCCGGTGTCCGGGTGAGCAAAAGCTGTTTTTCGGTCACCTGGGTTTTAAATTCACCCTCTGCGGCTTCATAGATTGCGTTGTCCTCCTTAGCTGCGCAGCCGGGAAGCACCAACACAAGGGCAAGAATTACTGCCCAAAATCGTTTCATATATTTACTCCTTTATGATTTTTGCAGCAGCTCTTTTTGTTGCTGCAGGGTATAGAGCTTATGGTAGCGTCCGTGAAGGGAAAGCAGCTGTTGGTGGTTGCCCTGCTCCAGAATTTCGCCCTGAGAAAGCACAATAATATTATCCGCATTCTGGATGGTGGAAAGCCGGTGGGCTACCACCAGAACCGTGCCGATATTGCGCATTTTTTCCAGAGAATCCTGAATGAGCACTTCCGTTTCCGTGTCGATGTTGGCAGTTGCCTCATCCATAATCATCACAGCAGGCTTATGCAGCACCGTCCGGGCAAAGCTTATGAGCTGCCGCTGACCGGCGGAGAAGTTGTTGCCACGCTCCCGGACCTCGTGGGAAAGACCGTCAGGCAGATTTTTCACAAAGCCGTCGGCATTGACCAGGCGCATTGCCTCCCAGACCTCCCGGTCAGAGACCTCCAGACCCAGAGCAATGTTATCCCGGACCGTACCGGAGAACAGGAATACGTCCTGAAGCATCTGTCCAAAGTGACTGCGCAGGCTGGAAATTTTAATTTTCCGGATGTCGATTCCGTCCAAAAGAATTTGTCCCTTCTGGATATCGTAATTCCGGCAAAGCAGGCTTAAAATGGTGGTTTTTCCCGAGCCGGTGGCGCCTACAAAGGCAACCGTCTGACCCGGCTGGACCTTAAAGGATACACCCCTCAGCACCCACACATCCGGCTCATAGGCAAACCAAACGTCACGGAACTCGATTTCGCCCCGGATTTCCGGGACCTCAATGGCATCGGCTTCGTCCACAAGCTCCGGCTGGGTGTCCAGCACCCGGAAAATCTTTTCCGCCGAGGCATATGCCTGCTGCAGGGCATCAAACTGGTCCACAATGGCAAACAGCGGGCGGTAGAACTTGGAGTTATACATATAGAAGGACACCAGAACGCTGGCTGTGATGGTCTGCCCCAGAAAATCCGTTTCCTGAATGTAGCCCTTGCCCGCAAAGTAAAACAGCGCCAGCAGGGAGCAATAGTTTATCATCTGAATCAGGGGGCGGAAAAAGCTGGCAATGACAATTCTTCCCTGCCGTGCCTTTTTCAGCCCATCACTGCGCTGCAAAAACTCCTCCATTTTCCGGTCCTCCCGGTTGAAAATCTGGGTGATTTTCATTCCGGACAGGTTCTCCGACAAGAAGGCATTCAGGGCGGTGTTGGCATCTGTCACATTTCTGTGGGCGTTGCGGAAGAACTTCCGGAACACGTAAGCCAGCAAAATGGTATAGGGCATAAAGCACAGCATTACCAGGGTCAGCCCATAGTTGAGCATCAGCATTGCCACCACCACCGCAATGACCACCATCACGTTTTTCACCAGGGTAACCAGCACATTGGTAAACAGATTGGACACACCGCTGGGGTCGTGGACAGCCCGGGTCACCAGCACACCCACGGGAATGTGGTTGAGCTGATTGTGGGACAGACACTGGATGTGGTCATATACAGCCTGACGGAGCTTGGAGAGAATTTTCTGACCCACACTTTGCAAAATCAGCGCCTGCAAATAGGTGCAAAGCATACTCACTGCCAGCACCGCTACATACACGATAATAATGCTGTAAAGCTCCGCCAGCTCAAAGCTCTCTGACAAAAGCTCCTGAATATCACCTATCAGCAGCGGCGAAATCACGTCGTGGGCGACGGAAATGAGCATTACCACCAGGGCAATGGGGAACATATACCAGTATTCCTTGGCATAGCCCAAAAGCCGCAGCAGCAGCGCCCAGTCCGACATCTGCCGGTCCAAATCCTTGGGCTTGTGCTTTTTAAAAACAAGGTACGCCACGATGGTGCACAGGCTGAAAAGCCCAATAATGGCACCTAAAATCAAAATCGGAGAATACTCACCCATTGAGGCTACCCCCTTCCTCACTCAGCCGCTGTAAAAGCGAAAGCTTCCGGTAACCGGGGCAGGTATCCAACAGCGCCTGATGGCTGCCCTGGGCAACCAGGCAACCGTCCTCCAGAAAGAGGATTTTGTCCATTGCCTCCACGGTGGAAATCCGGTGGGCAATGACGATGGTGGTTTTCCCCTGGCGCTCCCGGTGGAGATTGGAAAGAATTGTTTTCTCTGTGGCGGTGTCCACCGCAGAAACGGAATCGTCCATAATCAGCACCGGCGCATCCTTCAGCAGCGCCCGGGCAATGGAAATCCGCTGCTTCTGACCGCCGGAAACAGTGACACCACGCTCACCCAGCACCGTTGCATAGCCCTGGGGGAAGCCCTGAATATTTTCGTCCACATCCGCCAGCACCGCCGCATTCCGGGCATTTTCCGGGGTATTCACGCCGAAGGCAATGTTATTTTCAATGGTATCGGAAAACAGGAAGTTATCCTGGGGCACGTAGGCAAAGCCTTCCCGCAGGTCGTGGAGCTTCACAGAATTGATGTCCTCGCCGTCTATAAACACGGTGCCGTCGGGCACATTGTAGGTCCGCAGCAGCAGGTCCACCAGGGTGGTCTTGCCGGCGCCGGTTTTGCCCACAATGCCCACCTTCTCCCCTGCCTTGATGGTAAAGGAAATATCCTGCAGCACGTTCTTTTCTCCGTCCGGATAGCGGAAGCTCAGGTTCTCCACCCGGATTTCACCCTTGATTTCCGGCATCGGCTTGGCATCAACCGCATCCACCACATCCGGCTTTGCATCCAGCAGCTCTTCAATCCGGGTCTGGGATGCCTTGCCCCGGCTTACCAGGTCAATCAGCTCGCTGACTGCCATCACCGGGTAGATGATATTATTAAAGTAGGCATAAAATTCCACAATCTGTCCGGCATTGAATTCTCCCTTGTACACCAGGTAGCCGCCAAAGCCGAAAATAACCGCCACAACACTTTGAATAAACAATGTCACCAGCACACGCATCAGCACCGACGCCTTGGTGTGGGCAACGTTGGCTTCCTCGTTTTCCCGGTTCAGCTTCTGGAAGGACATCATCTCCACAGCCTCTTTCACAAAGGCCTTGACCACGCTGATACCGGAAATCCGTTCCTGGGCAAAGTCTGCCAGTCTGGAATAAGCCTCCTGGCGGACCTTCCACTTTTTGGTCATATGCCGTCCCATCAGAACCGCAATGGTTATCAAAAGTCCCATGGGCAGCATGGAAAGCAGCGTCAGGGGCACGTTCATCCGGAACATTTTCCACAGCGCCATCACACCGATAATGACGGCATCGGCAGTCATCACCGTGCCGTGTCCCAGACATTCATTGATGGTGGTCAGGTCATTGGTGAACAGACTCATCAGGTTGCCCACCTTGTTGCGGCTGTAAAACTCTGCGCTTAAAAACCGGGCGTTGGAGAACATCCGGTTCCGCAGCTGCGAGGTAACGTGGACGGAAAAGCCGAAGAAAAAGAACCGCCACAGAAACCGTCCAAAGAGCATAATCAGGATGATTTTCAGCATAGGCATACAGACCTGGTCCAGCAAAAATGCCATATCAAAGGTCATCGTTTCGCCCTGATGCTCCACCACACCGGCAGTCAGTCCGTTGACCACCAGCTGGTACTTTTCCGGCAGCATCAGCATCATGGAATCTTCTAAAAGAAGCAACAAAACACCCACCAGCAGCAGCCAGCCGTAGCGCAGATAATATCGGTTTATATGCTTTCCAAACAGCATTCCCTCACCCCCCTTTTTTCTACTACTTTTATACCATTTGCCGAAAATTTGTCAACGATTGTTACTCTCCGTTTTCCCGGATTTCGGAACCTTTCCACGGGTTTAACCCACAAAAACCCACATTCCCCTGTTTTTTTCGCCGAAAACAAGACTTTTTTTCATAAGGGGAAATTATTTTTTGCACATAAAAAAGGAACGGCACGCAGGCCGTTCCCTACTGATTGCCACAACCAGTCTGCGGACTGGTTTCGCAATGACAAAGGAAGCTTGTCCATTGTCAAGTATTTCCGTTCATCGTTTGGTGAGTGCGTCCAGGGTACCAAAGACACGCTCCAGGGGCAGGTTGTCTGCCCGGCGGTTCATATCCTTTTCCAGCCGGCGGAACAGCCGCAGCCACTGGTCCGCAGACCAACGGTCCGTGGCAACCGCCACATAATCGCAGCCCTCGGGGCGCCATTTTCCCACAGCCCGGACAAAGCCCCTGCCGCAGCCCAGCGCCATAGCCCAGGGAAGCATCGCAAAGAAATGCTCCGGCTGCAGCCGGCAAAGGCTCTGCTGCTCTTTTTTGCATAGGTACCGTCGGAAGCCCAAAGCCTGGGCAAGCATTTCCCGTCCCTGCCGGGTACGGCGTCCGCCCCAGCAAAGAAGCAGTCCTGCCACCGCCAGAGAGAGCACCATAGAAAGGGCGGTGTTGATATCTCCTGCCAGCGCGCCGAAGGCAAGCCAGAAGGCTGCGCAGCTTGCGCTGATTTTCAGCTTCCGGGAGTTTTGCAGCAGCAGCCCCGGACCAATGCCCTGCAGGTACCAGCCGCTGAAAAAGCCGGCAATTGCCATTACCACCAGCAAAAGCCCCTGCAAAACCGCGCCGTCTGCCATTGCCACCGCCAGGGAGGCGCCACCAAACAGACCGATGCCGGAGGCCAAAAACCGGAAAATATTGCTGTTCCCGGAAAACCGGGTGAATAGCTCCCCCACACCGATGCGCTGGGAGGCGCATTCCCGGTACAGCTGGGCATACCGGCTTTCTGCGGTGTCCACGGTTCTTCTGCCGCCGAACAGCTTGCGGAAAATCCGCTGCTCATTTTCGGCGCATTCGTTGCCCATCTCCATCCGCTTTTGCAGCACCACCCGTCCTTTCCGGGGCAGGATGGCAAGATAGCCCAGCTGCGCCCAGTGCAGCACCGTCAGGGTCAGATTCATTCCCTGACCGCACAGCAGGCTTCCCATCTGTCCGGGGTGATAGCCCTGGGGCGGCTGGGTTGTGGCTGCAGGCTTCAGGGGCAAATTCCACAGCGCCAGCAGCCAGTACAAAAGCGCCAGCGCCCCGCAAATGACCATGGCGGTAATGCCCCAGTGATAATCCTGAGACTGGACAATGGACTGGGGGAACATCTCCTCCGTAACAGAGAGGGTCATATACAGGGTTTCGTGGTCCTTCATCGCCTTCAGGGAGCTGCCGGAAATGGTATTGCCGCTTAACTGGTAGGTCAAATCCTCCTCAATCCGCGCCTGATGGTAGCCGCTGACAAAGCCCGGCAGCACCTCTACCGCCCCGGGCAGGGTCACGGAAAAGGTCAGGCTCTGCACCGGATACGCAAAGCCCGACAGCAGGGGCAGCTTCATTTGCAGACCGGATTCGGTGGCTTCAATCACATCGTGGAGGTTGTAATGGATACTCACCGTCACGTCGCCTACCACGTTCCGGGTCAGCCGGGACAGGTCCAGATACCGCACGTCCCCACTGCGGGCGGCAGACATCCGGGCGCCGTTTACCGTCACACCGGAAGCGTCCAGCGGAATGGGAAACTGCAGCGTTTCCAGCGGCTCCTCCAGATGCAGCGTTACCGTGGTGGTAATCTGGCAGCTGCCGTCAGAGGACACCGTGGCAAAGCTCTCCTGAGCAGACGCCCCGGTGGCAGCAGACACACCCAGCGCCAAATATGCAATTAAAAGAATTGTCAGCACCAGGCTTGTCAGCTTTTTCATAAATACCTCACACTTTTTCTAATTCCGGCAAACGCAGGCTTGCAGCCTTCGGGTGGAAAAACCGCAGCTTTTCCTTCGCCACGGAAAAGGATATTTCCTTGGCAAGACGCAATTCGCCGTCTAAATTCACCGGGGTTTCCCGGTCGCAAATAATCTTGATTTCCTCGGTACGGAAATGCTTAATCAGGTGGGGCAGGCTGCGGTACTGACCGTCCTTATACTTGCCCACCACCTGAGGCACCTGCAGCCGGGAGACCTTCTCCACCAGCAAAATATCCAGCTTTCCGTCGGTGGGGTCCGCATCGGGAACCGGGTGGAAGCCGCCGCCGTAGTAGCTGCCGTTGCAGACGCAAATCATAGTCATTTCCTGATCAAAGCGCTGCCCGTCTACTTCCACCACATAGTGCTCTCCAATGCCCCGGAGCACATTGACCACCGTGGACACCGCATAAGCTCCGAAGCCGCTGACCAGAGGCAGCCGCTTATAATTGGATACGTCCGTACCAATCCGGGCATCCAGCCCCACGGAGCAGATATTCAGGGCATAGTCGCCGTTGCAGCGGATTAAATCCATTTCCGTTTCCCGGGCATCCAGCAGCTGCTCCAGGTCAAAAAAGCTCTCGGGCTTATCAAAGACCTTCACAAAATCGTTGCCGCTGCCCCCGGAAAACACCGTCACTGCCGCATTGGGGCAGCCCACTGCGCCGTTGACCACCTCATTTAAGGTGCCGTCGCCGCCGCAGGCATAGAGCAGCACGTTTTCCCCGGACTTTGCATAGTGCGCCGCAATCCGGGTGCAGTCTCCCGGGGACCGGGACACGTGGATTTTGTAAGGCAGCCTGCGCTTGCCGCAGCTTTGTTCAATTTTGGCTTTGTATTCCTTTGTCCGGTTCCGGGAACCGGCTACCGGATTGATAATAAATACGTGCTTCATTTTTTCCTCTGATTGTCCGTAAACATATAATAGTCACATTTAATCTTGCCGTTGTAGAATTTCCGCTTTTTGTCCGCCCGCTTGCCGAACCAGTGCTCAAACTCCGGCTCAGAGGTGATGACGAACTTCTTCCAGCCATCGGCATACTTCAGGTGGCGACCCAAAGCGCCATACAGCCGCTGGGCAGACTGCTGCTCCAGCATCCGCTCTCCGTAGGGGGGATTGCAGACCAGAATGCCGCTATCACAGGGCAGGCTCATTTTGGTGGCATCGCCATCTTTGAAGGTCACGCAGTCCGCTACCCCGGCTTTTTTGGCATTGGCAAAGCTTAAGCTGACACAGGCAGGGTCACTGTCTGAGCCCATAATCCTGTAATCGCCCCGAAATTCCTTGTCTCTGGCTTCTTCTCTGGCTTTTTCCCAGATGTCCTTGGACAGCCAGGGGTATTCCTGGGCGGCAAAGCTCCGGTTTAAGCCCGGGGCCCGGTTCTTGGCAATCAGCGCCGCCTCGATGGGGATGGTACCGGAGCCGCAGAAGGGGTCCCAAAAATATTCTCTGCCCCGGAACCGGGTCAGCTGTATCATACCGGCGGCTAAGGTTTCGTGCAGGGGGGCATCGTTGCCCACCGCCCGGTAGCCACGCTTGTGCAGACCCTGACCGGAGGTATCCAGACACAGGGTCACGTTGTCATTCAAAACCGTAAAATGCAGCTGGAACTTCACACCGGTTTCCGGCAGCCAGGAAATGCCGTACTTCTCCCCAAGGCGCCGGGAGGCGGCTTTCTTGATAATCGCCTGACAGTCCGAAACGCTCATCAATTGGCTGTTTAAGCAGTGCCCCTTTACTGGGAACTGCCCGTCTGCCGGGATAAATTCCTCCAGCGGCGCTGCCAGCACGCCCTGAAACAGCTCCTCAAAGCTTTTGGCGGTAAACTGCGCCAGCACAAGCATCACACGCTCTGCGGTGCGCAGGCAGATATTTGCCCGGGCAAGGGCATTTTCATCCCCGGTGAAGAACACACGTCTGTCCTCCACCCGGACGTTTTCCATATTCATTCGCCGAAGCTCATCCCCGGCAAGCCCCTCCAAGCCGAACAGGCAGGGGGCAACAAACGTCAATTCTTGCATAGCTTACCTCAGAATTTTATTGGCCTTTAAGTACCGTTCCTCCTCGGAAAACACGCAGCCGCAGTACTTTTGCATATAAAAGCCCTGCTCCCGGGCATATTCCTGCCCGGCTTTGAAATAGGGGCGGAAGTCCCGGTAGAGAAACTCCACACCGTTTTCCAAAGCGGCACGCTCTGCCGTTTCCCGCATCAGCTGGTGGTTTTGGTAGGGGCTGATGAACAGGCTGGAGGTGAAGCTGTCAAAGCCCAGCGCCTTTGCCTGCCTTGCCGCTTCAAACAGCCGCATTTCGTAGCACTTGACGCAGCGGTTCTCAATATCCTCCGCCACCGCCCGGACAAAGGGGCGCAAGCCGTAGTCATTTTTTTCAATCAGGGGCAGCTCCACTGCGGCGGCATACTCCCGGAGGGTGTTCCGCCGGCTGCGGTATTCGGTAAAGGGATGGATGTTGGGATTGTACCAAAAGCCGGCAACGTCAAAGCCGTCTGTGCGCAGCACGTCCACGCACTGATTGGCGCAGGGCGCACAGCAAATGTGCAGTAAGGTTTTCATACTTTTCACCTGAAACGAATATTTTGTTCATTGTAACATATTTCTCCCCGGTTTGCAATCCTGCTGTGATAGAATACTTGACGAAGACCCCCGGCTTGGGTTATGATAAGTCCGTGGGGTGATGGTATGGACGACCTTTTTTATATGAATCAGGCGCTTTTGCTTGCCAAAGAAGCCGCCGCTGCCGGGGAAGTGCCGGTGGGCTGCGTCATTGTCCGGGGCGGCGAAATCGTAGGTCGGGGGCGCAATGTCCGGGAGGCGGACAAGACTGCCCTGGGGCACGCGGAAATCGTAGCCATTGACGATGCCTGCAAAAAGCTGGGCGGCTGGCGGCTGTGGGACTGCACCCTGTATGTGACCTTGGAGCCCTGTCCTATGTGCGCAGGCGCCATTATCAATGCAAGAATTCCCCGGGTGGTGTTCGGCGCAAGGGATGAAAAATACGGCGCCTGCGGCTCCGTGTGCGATTTATTTTCTATGAACTTTAACCACCGCCCGGAGGTCACTGCCGGGGTGCTGGAGCAGGAAAGCAAGGCGCTGCTGACAGACTTTTTTGAACGTCTGCGCCTGACCCTGAAGGACAGGCCTAAATGGAAAAAACCCGAATAACTAGCAAAAAGAGAGAACCAGACGGTTTGTCCGTAGCGTTCTCTCTTTTTGCGATATGTTTGCTGCGCAAACGCGATATACACTGTGCGAGATATTGCCGCTTCGCGCCAATGCGATATGCTATAAATCCTTCACGCCCCGCAGAGCATATCGCTAGGCGAAGCCTTATATCGCTCCCGGAGGGAATATCGCAAATCCGGAACGGATTTATATCGCTGCGTGTTTTCCGCTTGGAAAACACGCACATCTGAACTTTTTCACTGGGAAGGAGAGACGCTATGGACTGGGAGAAATGGTGCTTGCGGCTGGGAGCCGGGGCGGTGGTGTTTGCTTTGGCTGTGCGTCTTTTCTGCGGCGGGGCGGCAGAGGCGGTGGTGGAGGTCTTTGCCCAGCCGGAGGTTGCCTCTGCCCTTTTGTTTCTGGAAACCGGACGGCTGCTGCGCCCGGCGCCGGAAAGCGCCACCCAAGCCCAGAAGGAGCCCGTAAGTACAGACAATCTGGCGATTTTCTCAGCCCAGGATGAAGCGTTGGTGTCGGTGAACCCGGTGTGCGGCTATGATACCGACGTCACTGCCTGGCTGGAAACGCCCCTGTCCTGGCAGCTGCAGCAGGACAAGCCCACGGTGCTGATTGTCCACTCCCACGGCACCGAAAGCTATGAAAACACAGAAAATTACAACGAATACACCGCCTACCGCACCCGGGATACCAATTATAACGTGGTGTCCGTAGGCGCAGAGATTAAAAAGGCGCTGGAGGCGGGCGGTATTTCCGTGCTCCACGACACCACCTGCCACGACGACCCCTCCTACACCGCCGCCTACACCAATTCCCGGAAAAGCATAAAAAGCTATCTGGAGCAATACCCCTCCATTGAGATCGTGCTGGACATTCACCGGGATTCCGTGGAAAACAAGGATGGCAACCAGGTACGCTACACCGTGGAAACACCGGAGGGCACCTCGGCAAAGCTGATGCTGGTGGTGGGTACGGACGCAAACGGACTGGCGCATCCCAACTGGCCGGAAAATATGGCCTTTGCCGTAAAGCTCCACGCTCTTTTGGAAAAAACCACCCCGGGGCTTTGCCGTCCCATCAGCTTCCGCAAGCAGCGGTTCAATCAGGACCTGTCCCCGGGGGCGCTCATTGTGGAGGTAGGCTCTGCCGGGAACACCCGGCAGGAGGCACTGCTGGCAGGACAGCTTCTGGCAGAGGCCATCCTGCAGCTGTCCAACGGTGCAAAGACCTGAGGCTTCTCCTCCGTCATTGCCGTAGGGGGCGGCGACCCCGACGCCCCGCCCGTGGCAATCCTTCCCCTTGGGTATTTACTGACTGCCACGGGTCTATCGACCCTCGCAGTGACGGCATATTATAGCAGGTTTTGCAGGGACAGGCGGTGGGCCTCTGCCATAGCATTGACCAGCTTTGCCAGCTGGGCGCAGGTGGCGGCATAGTGCGCCCGTTCCTCCGGACCTTCAAAGGCCTGCAGCTGGGCAAACAGCCCGTCAATTTCATCCATTGGGGCATGGTCCGCCACAGCCGCTGTCCAGCCCCAGCTTTTCTCCCACTTGCTTTTGGCGCTTTGGGCCTGCTGCCTTGCCAGGGTGTCATTTTCCTGCAGCGCCAGCTGCGCCGCATTCTCCAGTTTCCCGGCAATCTCCATATGCACCCTGTCCATACAGGCGCTGACCACCAGCCCCAGGGCAAAAAACAGCGCCAGCAGAACAAGTCCCAGCCACAGCCGCTTCATCGAACCACCTCCCGGGGATAGTGCACAATTTTGTCCTGCCCGTCCACGGAAAGATACCAGGTATCTGCCAATGTGGTGTTTCGCTGGGACAGCACCTTATGGAGCCACAGCTTGTTCTTCCCTGCCTTTTGCAGGTTTTCCGGCAGCAGCGTGCCGTCGGAAATAATCGTCAGGGGCATATACTGCTTATGCGCCTGCACCCCCGCTTCCTTTGCCGTGGCTGGGCGCTCCTTGGGATAGGGAAACACGGACAGATTGCCGTTGGTTTCCAAAATCGCGTACTGCACCGTGGTCAGGTCCAGCACGTCCTTTTCCCGCAGGTGCCCGGTAAGCTCATCCATGGTCACCCGGGTTTTTCGCAGATTCTCCTGCATAATATTGCCGTTTTCTATGAGTATCACCGGTTTTCCGCACAGCAGCTTCCGGAAGGCAATGCTTTTCAAGGACAGGTGGGACAGCACCAGCTCCACAGCCAGCACCGTGACAATGGGCACAAATCCGGAATACAAGGGGATGCCCCCATCCTGCATGGGAATGGCAGCCAGGTTTGCCACCAGCATAGTCACCACAAATTCCGACGGCTCCATCTGCCCGATTTGCCGCTTTCCCATCAGCCGAATCACCGTAATGAGCACCAGATATAAAATAATTGTCCGCAAGTAAGATAAAATCAAAATCTGCCACCTCCGGGATACCTTTCCCAGAAGTGGCAGATTTTATACGACAGACTTGCATTGTGGCGCCTAGCCTGCGCAATACAAGCCGAACTCGCCTTGGTCGAAGATTTCTGGGCTGTGTGGCTGCCCTGAAGCAAGGCAGAGCTTTGCCGATGGGCTTTGTGCCCCTCAAAAAGCGATAACCCAGCTTCAGGGTAGCCGCACGGTCCAGAAACGGGTTTGGATTGTATTGTTCAGGCTATAAAAAAGAATAGCAAAAGCCGCAGGCAACCTGCGGCTTTGCTTGAGAGAGAGAAAAAGGAGAGAAAAATGAAAAAGGTGACATTTGTCGTTACTCCCCAATAGTATACAAGGCATTTATGAAGAAAATAAGCCATTAAATATTAAGAAAGTATTAAGTTATAAAATTTATTGTCATTTTATAAAAAACTGCTATAATGGAAATGATTATGAGAAGGAGGTGGCAGAATGCTGGATAAACTGGAGGCGGTACAAAGCCGCTACGAGGAAATCTGCGCCCGCAGTGAGCAGCCGGACTTTTACGCAGACCCCAAACGGGCTGCCGCAACCTTGCGGGAAAAGAACGATTTGGAGCCCATTATGGAAGCCTTCGCCGCCTACAAACATGCCCGGCAGGAGATGGCAGATGCCCAGGAGCTGATGGCAGACCCGGAGATGAAGGCGCTGTGTCAGGAAACCTATCAAGCGGCAAAGACTGCCTCGGAGGAACTATACGAAAAGCTGCAGGTTTTGCTGCTGCCCAAGGACCCCAATGACGAGAAAAACGTGATTGTGGAAATCCGGGGCGGTGTGGGCGGTGAGGAAAGCGCCCTGTTTGCCCACTCCCTGTTCCGGATGTACAGTATGTATGCCGCCGCCAAGGGCTGGCAGGTGGAGCTGATGAACTACTCCGACACAGAGCTGGGGGGCGTGAAGGAAGCGGACTTTGTGATTTCCGGTCGGGGTGCCTATTCCCGGCTGAAATACGAATCCGGTGTGCACCGGGTGCAGCGTGTGCCGGAGACGGAGAGTGGCGGTCGTGTCCACACCTCCACCGCCACGGTGGCTGTGCTGCCGGAAATGGACGAGGTAGACGTGCAGATTAACCCGGCAGACATTGAAATGCAGGTGTTTCGGGCTTCCGGCGCAGGCGGTCAGCACGTGAATAAGACAAGCTCGGCAGTGCGCCTAATCCACAAGCCCTCGGGGATTGTGGTTGCCTGTCAGGAGGAGCGCAGCCAGCTGCAAAACCGGGAAAAATGTATGCGGATGCTGGCATCCAAGCTCTACGAGATTGAGCAGGAAAAGTTAGACAGCGAGGTTACCGGAATGCGCCGCAGTCAGGTGGGTACCGGTATGCGCAACGAGCGCATCCGCACCTACAATTTCCCCCAGGGTCGTGTCACCGACCACCGGATTGGTCTGACCCTTTATAAAATCGACACCATCATGGACGGGGGCATTGACGAGCTTATCGACGCCCTTGCCACCGCCGACCAGGCAGAGAAGCTAAAGAACGCCCAATAAAGGGTGTGTTCCAAAAAACACAAAGCGTCCAACAGAATCTGTAGGGGCGACTATTAGTCGCCCGCGGGCGGATAGTATCCGCCCCTACATCCGCAGGATGCAGACATTTGCATAGTACTAGGGCGTGTTGCACTTATTTCGCAACACACTCTTGGGAGGAATTATGGAATTTATTACACATTCGCCGGAGGAGACGGAAAGTATCGGCTTTCGTCTGGGAAATATTTTAACGCCCAATACGGTGCTGGCTTTTACCGGAGATTTGGGCGCAGGCAAGACCGCCTTCACCCGGGGACTTGCCCGGGGTCTGGGGGCAACGGAGCGTGTCACCAGTCCCACCTACACCATTGTCAACGAATACTTATCCGGACGGCTGCCGCTGTTTCACTTTGATATGTACCGGCTTTCCTCCGGTGACGAGCTGTGGGACATCGGCTGGGAGGATTATCTTATCCGGGGCGGTGTCTGCGCTGTGGAGTGGAGCGAAAATGTGGCAGACGCTCTGGAAAATCCGGTGCAAATCCGCATCGAAAAGCTGGGCGAAACTACCCGGAAAATCACGATTTTGGGAGGCGGTTATGAAAATATTAGCCTTTGAGACCTCGGCAAAGGCCGGTTCTGTCGCCCTGACGGATAACGGCATTTTGCTGGGAGAAAGCTACCAGAACACCGGACTGACCCATTCCCAGACGGTGATGGTGATGGCGGAGGAGCTGCTGAAAGGCTGCTCTGTGGAGCCCGGCGCTGTGGAGGCGGTGGCAGTTGCCGCAGGTCCCGGCAGCTTCACCGGGGTGCGGATTGGTGTTGCCGCAGCCAAGGGCTTTGCCTGGGGCAGTCAAATTCCCCTTTACGGTGTATCCACCCTGGAGGCAATGGCGCTGGGGCTGGGCATTTGGGAGGGCTATGTCTGTCCGGTGATGGATGCCAGAAGAGCGCAGGTATACAACGCTTTGTTTCTGGCAGAGGGTGGCAAGCTCAGAAGAATTGCCCAGGACAGAGCCATTGCCCTGACAGATTTGGCGGAAGAATTAAAAAATTTGTCAAAGCCGGTATTTTTAGTTGGCGACGGCAGCAATTTGTGCTATAATACCTTACAGGAAGAGGTACCCGGACTGATTTTGCCGCCGGAGCATCGGCTGCACCAGCGAGCTGCCGGTGTGGCATTGGCAGCGGAAATGGCAATCGCGGCCGGTGACCCGGGCAATGCCGATACGCTGGTACCCAACTACTTAAGACTTTCCCAAGCCGAGCGGGAGCGCTTGCAGCGGGAACAAAAATAAAGGAGATAGAGATTATGAGCACGGTACACGTACTGAACCATCCTTTAATTCAGCATAAGCTGGCGATTTTGCGCAGCAAGAATACCTCCGTCAAGGAATTCCGGGAGCTGATCAGCGAGATTTCCGGACTGATGTGCTACGAAGCAACCCGGGATTTGCCCACGGTGGAGGTATCGGTGCAGACCCCCGTTGCGGAGGCAAAGTGCCGCCGTCTGGCAGGCAAGAAGCTGGCAATCATCCCCATTTTGCGTGCCGGTCTGGGTATGGTGGACGCTATGGTGGACCTGATTCCTTCCGCAAAAATCGGTCACATCGGTCTGTACCGTGACCCGCAGACCCACAAGCCTGTGGAATATTACTGCAAGCTGCCGGAGGACATCGGCAACCGCCGGGTATTCGTGGTGGACCCCATGCTGGCTACCGGCGGCAGCGCTGTGGCAGCCATTGATTTTCTCAAGCAGCACGGCTGCAAGAACATTGTGATGCTGAACATCATCGGCGCACCGGAGGGTGTGAAGACGGTGCAGGAGGCACATCCGGATGTGGACATTTATCTGGCTGCGCTGGATGAAAAGCTCAATGACCACGCTTACATTGTGCCCGGTCTGGGCGATGCTGGCGACAGAATTTTCGGTACAAAGTAAAGCGACGTCAGGAGAGCCGCAAACCGTGAAAATGAATTTTTATAATTTATTACGTGTTTGTATTTGATTAGATTTTCTTTGCATACCCAATCTTTTATATTTTGAAAATGCTGCGGTTTGAAAGCATTTTCACTTACTGCACAAAACCCACTCTACCGTACCCTATGTACGCCGACGAGTGGGTTTTGCTTGTCTTTGCGGCTCTCTTGACGTCTTGGATTTCCGGGTTGAATTTGTGTTCCATTTTTGGTATGATAAGAAAAACAAAGAAAAAGCTGGTGAGAAAATGCACACAAAAAATGAATATATCGGCGTTTTCGATTCCGGCTTGGGCGGTATCAGCGTGCTCAAGGAGCTGGTCAAGGTAATGCCCCGGGAGCGCTATTTATACTTTGGAGATTCCGCCAACGCACCCTACGGCAACCGCACCACGGAGCAAATCCGGGCGCTGACCCTGTCTGCGGCGGATATGCTGCTGAGCCGGGGCTGCAAAGCGCTGGTGATTGCCTGCAACACCGCCACCGCCGCCGCCATTACGGCGCTGCGCTGCGCCTATCCGGACACTGTAATTGTGGGCATTGAGCCTGCCCTGAAGGTGGCTGCCGACAACTTCCCCCAAGGGAATATCGGTGTAATGGCCACTGCCCTGACCCTCCGGGAGGAAAAATTCCATCAGCAGCTGGAGCGTTTCCCCGGCTTGCAGGTGTCTGCCATCCGGGCGCCGGGGCTGGTGGAGCTGGTGGAACAGGGGCTGCACAACACCCCCCAGGCAGAAACGCTGCTGGAGCCGGTGCTTTCCCCCTACCGGGGACGGCTGGATGCGGTGGTGCTGGGCTGCACCCACTACCCCTTTGCCAAAAAAGCCATCGGTAAGCTTCTCGGCGAAAAAACCGTTCTGCTGGACGGCGGCGCCGGTACTGCCCGGGAGACCTTGCGGCGGCTGACAAATGCCGACCTGCTTTATGACGGTCCCGGAGAAATTCAAATGGAAAACAGCAGCCCGGACCCGGCGCTGATTGCCCGGGCAATGGCGCTTTTGGAGGAAGACCAATGAGCATACCCATTAACACCCTTTGCATCGAATGTCACTTAAGAAAGCGGTTCGCTTTGGCAAGAAGCTTAGGCACTGACCAGCAGGCAAACCAATACGCAAGAGAAATTTTGAAGTTTATTTCGGAAGCCCCTCCGGAAATGGACAGCACCTGGCTTGCCCACGTCAGCGATGGGATTTTGCAGCGGCTGGTAGGGCTTGACCCCAATCGGCTGAAAGCGGAAAAGGAATTTTCCAACCGGTTTGTTTTGGAGCGTCTGCCGGAGATTTACGAGCGGGTGAACCGGGCAGCTGACCCGGTGTACTGCGCGCTGCAGTTTGCGGTGCTGGGCAATTATCTGGACTTTTCCGCCCTCCAGGGGGAGGTAAGCTTTGACAAATTTTCCGATTTGCTGGATGAGGCGGAGCGTTCTGACCTGGACAAAGCAACCTACGAAAAATTCTGCAAGGACCTGGAAGCAGGCAAACGTCTTCTGTATATCACCGACAACGCAGGAGAAATCGTCTTTGACCGGGTGCTGGCAGAAAAAATACACGAAAAATATCCCCACGTGCAAATCACTTTCTGTGTCCGGGGCGGCAATGTGACCAACGATGCCACCCGGGAGGATGCCGCCGTTGCGGGCATCACCTTCCCGGTGATTGACAGCGGTGTGCCTATTTGCGGTACGGTGCTGCCCTTTATCGGACAGGAACTGAAGGACGCAATGGGGCAAGCCGATGTTATCCTTGCCAAGGGTATGGGCAACACCGAAAGCCTCTGGGGTACAGACCTGAATATTTATTACGCATTTTTGGTCAAATGCGTCCGCTTCGAGCAGGTCTTCAACAAACCCAAGCTCACCCCGATGTTCGTACAGGCATAAAGAAGCCCGGTCGTTTGACCGGGTACTTAGGATAGAACGCCAGAGGGCAAGAGCGCCTCAAAGACAAGCAAACGGTCGGCGTAGGCGTACATAGGTACGTTAGTCCGACCGTTTGCGCAGTAAGTCAAAATACCTTGCGATAGCAAGCTTTTTTACACCTCATCCGTCAAAAATCAAAGATTTTCGCCACCTTCTCCTCAAGGAGAAGGCTTTTTCTTATATGTCATAATTATGTGTTTTGACGGTTTGGGGCTTTCCTGCCCTCTGAATTAACTAACTTTATTCTCGTTGGTGATGACGTCGCCGGCTTCGCCCACTTCAAAGTAGATGTCCAGAATATCCCGGGCAATGGTTGCCAGCTGGGAGCCGTGACCTGCCTTTTCGCCGTAGATGGCGATGGCAATTTGCGGGTCGTCTGCCGGGGCATAGCACACAAAGGCGCCGTGGTCAGAGGAATTGCGGTTGCCCTGGGCTGTACCGGTTTTGGCTGCCACGGACACCGGGTAATTTTTAAAGGTGCCGTAGGCGGTACCGGACCAGTCCTCGGTTTTCTGGGTAACCAGCTTCATACCGGTGGTGTAGGCAAGGTAGGCATCGTCGGAGATTTCCAGGGTGCTGAGCACCTCTTTTTTGCTCTCCTTCAGCAGCTGCCGATAGTCCGAGCTGACCACACGGTTCAGGAAGGTCGCCTTGTACCGGGTGCCCCGGTTTGCCAGCGCCGTCACATAGGAGCACAGCTGCATAGGGGTAAACCGGTTGTCGGACTGACCGATGGCGGCGGTGATTTTATCCGCCTGATACCATTTCGGCTCCTCCGGATACAGCTCCGCCTTGGTTTCCGGATTTGCCCGGTGACCGGTGTTTTCCGGAAGCTCAATACCGGTTGGCTCGCCCAAGCCCAATGCCTTGGCGGTTTTGTCCATTGCGGTAATGGAGATTCTATCGCCCAAGTCGTAGAAGAAATAGTTGCAGGACACCTGCAGAGCAGTGGCAGCTGTCAGGTCCTCGTGGGTCCGTCCGTAGCTGGTGTAGCGCAGACATTTGACCACGAAGCCCGGGGCATACTTGCTGTAAACGCCCTTATCCACAATCACCGTACCGGAGTTAATCACACCGGAATCGATACCGGCAATGACCATGGACATTTTGTAGGTGGAGCCGGGGGGATATTCTCCCTGAAGTGCCCGGTTGTACAAGGGGTCGTACTCCGCCTCCAGAATTTCCTCGTAATTTTCAAAATAGGTGGACAGGTCATAGGTGGGGTAGCTGCCGCAGACCAGCACCTGACCGGTTTTCACGTTCATCGCCACCACCGCACAGCCCTCGGCATCCTGACCGTCCCGGAGCTCGCCGTTACGCAGCTGGTAGACCACCCGTTCCATACCCTCCTCGGCGGCACGCTGGAGATTCACGTCGATGGAAACCTCCACGTTGGCGCCAGCCTTGGGCTCCACAATATAGCGGGAGGAGACCAGCTCTCCGGAGACAGTGACCGTGTCCTCCCGGATGCCGTCCACACCGTGCAGATACTCCTCAAAGGCTGCCTCCAGACCGCTTTGCCCGATTTCTGAGTCCATAGAGTAGTCCGGGTTGTCCTTATATTGTTCCCACTGCTGGGCATTCATTTTGCCCACAAAGCCCAAAATATGGGCGGCATATTTGGTGTTGTATTCCCGGACGGTGGTCTTTTCCACCATCAGTCCCGGCACATTCAGCTCCACAAGACTTGCCAGGTTTTCGTCGGAAACGTCACTTAAAAACACATGGTTGGAAAGACTGCCCACGCAGCCCCGCAGGTCCATTTCATAGCGAAGACCTATCACCTTCCGGGCAATTTCCTCCGGCCAGGTGGCTGGAATTTTGTAGCGCTCCCGCAGCCGTTTTACCAAAAGAGGCGCCGTAATATCCGAATCGAGCTCTTTTTCGCCCAGGTACGTCTGGAAGTACCCCTGCCAGGCGGAGTTATACTCGTCCAGCGTGTACACAAAGGGGCGCTCCATAGACACCGGAAAATTTTCGTTGTATTCGATATTTTGCTCCTGGCAGCGCATCACCAGCTGATACAAATAATCGTTGGTGCCGCTGGCGGTGAGCAGCACGTAATGGTTAATCACCAAATCGTAGCTGGCACGGTTCACCGTCAGGGGGTTGCCGTTGGTGTCCAGAATGTCACCCCGGGCAGCCTTCACCCGGGTACGGGTGGTAAAGGTGCTGGTGTTGTCCTTGTTGCCGCCGGTTTGAATCATTTGCAAATCGTAGAGCTTAAAGGCGAAGAACAAAATAACCGCCGCCACCGCAAGTATTAAGATTTTTGCCCGGAAGCGGGTTATTCTTTCCATGCTTCTCCTCCAATTTTACTCACTGCGCCCACCACCGGATACAGCAGCGGCGCCCATAGCAAGGTCAAGCCTGCCGTCAGGGCAAAGGCGCCCAGGCGGGCAGGGTTGGTCTGCCCCAGAAACAGGGCAATGGCAAAGACAATCAGCTGATACACAAAAAGCCCCGCCCCTGTGCACAGCATTGTGGCGGCAAAGCCCTTGCGCAGGTAGCTTTGCCGGAAATAGGAAATGAAAACACTGATGGCTGTCAGCAGCACGAGGCTGTGATACCCGGCGCCAGCGCCGGAAAACAGATAACAGGCAGACGCCACCAGAGAAAATACGCTGCCCCGTTCCATCCCCTCTGCCAGACAGATGAGGAAAATGCCGCAGGGCACCAAATCCGTGGTGCTGCCAAACAGGCGCACCTGACACAAAAGCACATCCTGCACCACCGACAGCGCCAAAAGCACCAGGGCATACAGCAGCCATTTGAGGAGGCTCTTTTGCTGCTGACGGGTCAGTATCAGCTTGTTGGCGATTCCGGAGCGCTCTTTATCCGGTCTGAATTCATACCGTTTTGCCATCAGCCGACCTCATATTCCGTCACCACAAACACCTGCTCCAGCGCCGCAACGTTGGCAGCAGGCTCCAAAAGGGCGTACTTGGCAACACCGGTGTCGTCAAAGTCCGCATCCACCACGTAGCCGATAATCAGATTCCGGGGGTAGACCATAGAGCCGGTGGTCACCACCTGGTCGTTGTTGCGGATAACAGAGTTACTGGGCAGGTAGTCCATTCTGAGAAGTCCGGAAAGACCGGTGGCATAACCGCCCTGAACCATTCCGTTATAGCCGGAGGAGGAAATGGTGGCACCGATTTCCAGAGAGCTGTCCAGCACGGTTTTCACCTCTGCATAGTTCAGCCCCACCTCACTGACAAGGCCTACCACCTCGCCGTTGGCGGTAATCACACACATACCCTCGGCAAGTCCGGAGGTGCTGCCCCGGTTGACGGTGAAGGAGCTGGACCATTCCTGAGAGCTTCTGGAAATGATATAGCAGTCCACCAGCTTATAGTCCTCGTGGACCTGCTTCAGCTCCGCAACAGCCCGGAGGTTATCGTTTTCCCGCATCAAAGCGTCCGCATCCCGGGCAGCCTTCTCCAGTCGGGCGATTTCCTCCTTCAGCGCCTCGTTTTCTGCCTGCAGCGCCTCATAGCCGAACATATAGTTATACAGCCGCTGAGCCTGGTCCGTCAGCTGGCTGGCGCCGGTGCGGATAGGGGTCAGGATACCCTTTACCGCCATCTCCGGCAGAGACAGCCCGGTGAGATTACTCACCACCGCCAACAGCACCGCCAGCAGCACCGCCACAATCAAAACCACCCGGACCCGGGTAGAGAAAAAGTGCTTCATTGGTTCTCCTCCAGCAGTTCTGAGAGAATCTGACTGAGCTTACACACGGGAAGACCCACCACGTTAAAGTAGTCGCCCCGGATACCGGACACGAACTTCGCCGCGCCGCCTTGAATACCGTAGGCGCCAGCCTTGTCCATAGGCTCCCCGGTGGCAACATAGGCGGCAATTTCCGCTTCCGACAGCTCCCGGAATTTCACAAGGGTTTCCTCCGCAAAGCTGATGCTGCCCCCGGGATACAGCACCGTCACACCGGTGATGACCTTATGGGTTTTTCCGGAGAGGGCTTTGAGGATTTTTTCTGCGTGGCGGACATTTTTGGGCTTGCCAAGAACCGTGTGTCCTGCCACCACGATGGTATCCGCCCCAATCACGATTTCCCCGGGCTGGGCTGCCGCCTCCGCCTTCCGGCGGCTGAGCTGCTTTGCCTGCTCCTGGGGAGAAAGCCAGGGCTTCAGGGTTTCCTCTGCCTGGGCTGTCCGGACGGTAAAGGGGATGCCAATCAATTCCATCAGCTCCCGACGTCTGGGAGACTGGGATGCTAAAATTACGTTCATTATTCCACTCCTCGCAAGTATAAGCCTCTGGTGCAGGCGCCGGGGTCAAAGGGTACCGGCTCCCGGTAGGACCGCAGCACCATATCCACCTCATTGGGATTTTCCGTGGTGAAATACAGCCGGGTTGCCCACAGTCCCAGTCGGGACAGGTCCTGCTGTCTGTCTAACAAATTCAGCTTTTTGCCGTTGAGCAGCACGCTGCGGCAGCTGTTTCCGTCTTTGATAATGGGAAACTCCGCCCCGGTTTTGTCCGTGAGCCTGGCATTACCCTGCTGGCAGCTGCAGGCGCCGGTTCTGCCCTGAATGAGGCAGTTTTCCGTGACCATCAGGGGCATTCTGCCGTAGCAAAGCATTTCCGTGGGCACTGCCTTGCTTACGTCCCGTATCTGGGGCAGGGTCATTTCCACACTCACCGCTGCCGACACCAGCTCCAGCTCCCGGGCGATGTTCATGGCCGCAGAGCTGTACAGGTTCAGGCTGATATCTCCCCGGACATCCATCCGGCAATCCCGGGCAGGCAAAATGTGTCCCAGATTTCCTACCAGCACCTCCCGGACACCCAGGCGGCGCAGGGCTACCATTGCCTGCTTCACTGTCTCCATTTCCCCATCGTGGATGATTTTGGGCAGCACGGCGCAGACATTTGCCCGGTTTGCCAGCTCCCGGGTGAAGTCCGGGCTCTGGGTCAGCAGGTGCAGCGGCACGTACAGCACCGCCGGCTGCATTTTCAAAAGCCGCGGGGTAATCTGCTCCAGACCGGTCACCTGCACCGTCAGGGCAGGATGATGCCGGTTACCGGGCATACGGCGCACCGGCGCCGGCTTTGACAGCCGCTTTACCTCCCGGCGGGCACGCTGGGCAGTGAGCATATTCAGCACGTCCCGTCGCATCTGGTTGATAGCGGCAGCGGGAAGGGTCACACCGGGTACCACGTGACAGCGCACCTCAGCAGCATAATAGGGGGTGCCGCCGGTTTTCCGCAGCCGGTCAGCCAGGGCTTCCTCGGTCAGCTCCGCAACCCTTGCCTGCTCCGGCTGGGGTCCCTCCACCGAGCAGCTTCTGCCCTGGGGGTCCGTCACCGCCAGGCTGCTTCTGCCGGCAGTGATATGGGCAGAAAAGGTCACCGGCACCAAGGGCGCCTCCCCTACCTCGTAGGTCTTCCGGATTTCCCGGAGCCAGGCGGTGTCCTCCGGCGTTTCCTGCCGGGTGCCGAACATCTGGGGACCTAGCCTTCCGGTATAGTAGCCGTCGGTAAAGCCCTGACGGTTAAAGGCGGTGTGGAGGGTTTGGAGCATTGCCTGGGTGACGTGCCCGGTGTCCAGCGCCTGCCGGTACACAGCAGTAACGGCGGCAACGTACTCCGGACGCTTCATCCGTCCCTCCAGCTTCAGGGATGCCACCCCCATAGCCTCCAGGTCCTTCACATACTGCACCAGGCAGTTGTCCTTCAGGCTCAGGGGGTATTTGTTTTCATGGCGGTTATAGCCGTAGCTTTGACGGCAGGGCTGGGCGCAGCGCCCTCGGTTACCGGAGCGACCGCCGATGGCGGCGGAAAGGTAGCACTGCCCGGAATAGCACATACACAGGGCACCATGACCGAACACTTCAATTTCAATGGGAGAATGGGCGGTGATGTAGCGAATTTCCTCCCGGCTCAGCTCACGGCTGAGCACCACCCGGGTAAAGCCCCATCCGGCGCACAGCTGGACGCCTGCCAGGTTATGCACCGTCATCTGGGTGGAGCCGTGGATGGGAATGTGGGGGGCAATCTGCTTGCACAGCCGCACAACACCCAAATCCTGCACAATAAAGGCATCCACATCACATTCTGCCGCCTGGGCAATCAACTGGGCAGCCTCTGCCGTTTCCTTGTCGGACACCAGGGTGTTCACCGCCAGATGGACGGCTACCCCCCGGATATGGCAATATTTCACAGCCTCAGCCAGGTCCTGGGCCGTAAAATTTCTGGCGCCCTGCCGGGCATTAAATTGTCCGCAGCCCAAATAGACTGCATTGGCGCCATTTTGTACGGCGGCACGCAGCGCCTCCATAGAACCGGCGGGGGCTAAAAGTTCCAGCATAATCTCTTTCTCCGTAGTTACAGCAATAGTTAGTATACATTATAACACAAAAATTTCCCCACTTCTACCCCGGAAACCAAATTTTTTATGAATTTTCCGAATGACCTCTTAGGTTGTCAAGTCAAGGAGCCTTGCATGCGGTTGGAGGGTTTGGGGCAACGCAAAGAGGGCAAGAAAGCCCCAAAGACAAACAACGCGAACCTGTCGGCGTACATAGGTACGTTAAGGTTCGCGTTGTGCAGTAAGGCAAAACACCTTGCGTTAGCAAGTGCTTTTTCACAATCCCTCAGTCAAAAATCAAAGATTTTTGCCAGCTCCCTTTACACAAGGGAGCCTTTTTAAAATCCCATATAAATACTGTGTTTTGACGGTTTGGGGCTTTCCTGCCCTCTTGTTTATTCGTAAGTAACTTTGCCTTGGCTGTCGCTGATAATGCCCACGTAGCTTCTGCCCACGCCCAGAGTCAGGGGCGTGCCGTCCTCCAGGGTGTATTGGAAGCTGTCGGTGACCTTGCTGTGGGTCCACTTGATGGGGACAATCTTGCCGTCGCAGGCAAAGTAGCCCTTGCCGCTGCCGGTGAGCTGGTAGTAGGACCGGGTGGTATAGCCATCGGATACCAGCTTCTGGTCTGCCATCAGCACCAGCACATTCCGGTAGGTCAGCTGCTCGTCAGACTGACCGTCGATGTGGGTCTTCTTGGTGCTGCCGTAGAACTGGGTGGATTTGTACAGACCGGTGGCTGCATCGTACTTCATTTCCGTGGAACGGCTGCCCCGGAATGCCACCAGCACCCGGTTGGCGGTTTCGCCGGTAAACTCCGGGGTTTCTGCGAACTGATAGCCGTAATCCACCACCTCGGCGGTCTCAAACTTCTTGTCGGTCATAGCGGTCATCAGCTTCTCGCCGGTGGTAAAGAGGGTATGCTCAGTCTTGTAGCCCTGGGCCTTCCGGTCAGAATCCCGGTAGAAATACTTGCTGTTGGAAATCTGGTCCACGTGGTTCCACTGGGCAAGCTTGTTGTTCAGGTCGTACTTGCCTGCCTTAGCATCGGGGCTGCCGCCGCAATGGAACAGGGGCGCATTATAGGAGGTGGACAGGTGGTTGAAATAAGTACGGGCGCTGCGGATCGGTCCCACCTGACCGGCATTTTCCAAATCCGTGAACACCACCAGCAGCCGGGTGATGCCGCCCTCGGTCTCAATTTCGTGAACGATGTCCGCCTTGCTCAGACCGTACTGGGGCAGACAGCCCTTGGAGTTACCCATAGACAGCGCCACAGGGCGGGTGGTAAAGGGCTCGGCGAGGACTTCGCCGGTGAGGGGGTGGCGGTAAAGCACTTCCGCCTCTGCCTCCGTGGTGGCAGGCTGGGTAGCTTCTGTGGTTTCCACAGTGGGCTCCGTGGTCACCTGGGTGGGCGCAGCGGTGGTGGTCACCGGGGTATCCTGGGTGTTACCGCAGGCGCAGAGGCTCAGGCAAACCAGTAAAACAAAAGCAATCATACGTTTCATATGCAACAATCCTTTCTATGTTCAAGCTGGCGCTATTATACCATATTTCCTATTACATTGCAAGGAAAAAACCGCCGGCTCCCCTGGCAAATTATCCCTTTATCAGGGCCTTTTCCATAGTCTTTCCCAGAGAATAATAGAACACGCTGTCCCGGGCGGGGGTCAGACCCGTAAGCAGTCCGCGCTCGGCATACACCGCATAGCTGCGAAACAGCACCGGGCACAGCCGTCCGTCATCCATAACCGCCTTGTGCAAAGAATAGTAGTTGCCGTGGTTGGCAAGGGCCTGATTGCACAGGTTATACAGGGTAATATCACTCATACCGCCGTAATTCATAGCCCCCTTGGTGCTGAAAAAGGCGGTCAAATCCATATTGGGAGAGAGCTTGGTCTGCCCCAGATACAGGTCATACTGCTTCTGCTGCAGCGCTTTTTTGTAGGAGGAGGTGCTCAGCTCCGACATCTGGACCACCAGACCGGCGGCGGTGAGCATTTCCCCGATATCCCGGGCAACCCGCAGCCGCAGGCTGTCATCCTTATTGACCAGAAGCACCACCGTCTGTCCGGTGACGGAAGCATCGGTGACGGCTTTTGTAAAGGCTTCGCCCCCGTCATAGGCATACTTTTCCGCCAGCACGTCGCTGTAGTACGGAAACAGGGGCGAGGCAGGCAGGGTTGCGCTGCGGGCAAAGCCCCGGTAGTAGCTTTCCACCAGGGTATCCCGGTCAATGGCAAAGGTCAGGGCGGAACGGACCCCGGGCAGAGAAAACACCGGGCTTTCCACGTTGCAGCCCAAATACAGGAACAATCCGTTTTCGCAGTCCCACAGCTCATAGTCACACCGGTAGTCCGCATAGCTGTCCGAGCCCGGGTCAGCGCACACCAGACTTAGCTTTTCATATTGGAACTCGTCCCGGATGGAGGCGGGGCTTTGGGCATCACTTAAAGCAATGGCAGAGGCAGTGACCACCATATCGGCTTTGCACCACCAGTTGGTGTTTTTCCGCAAAACCGGGGTAGCCCCCTGACTGTCCAGATAGTAAGGTCCGGTTCCAACGGGTCTGTCCAGCTGCACCTGAGATGCCTTGACAATGGGAATATCCAGCAGTAGCGGCAGGTTTTCACAGTCGGTAGTCAGGGTTATTTGCACGCCGCCGTCGTCGGTGAGGGTCATTTCCTTCACCTGGGTAAAGCGGCCTGCATAGTAATCACTGTCCCGGGCTGTCTCCAGACTGGTAAGCACATCCTGAGCATTTAAGGCGCTGCCGTCGGAAAAAGTGGCATTTTCCGGGTAGAACACATAGGTTTTCAGGTCCTCCGACACAGCATACTGTTTGCACAGCTGGGGCGTGACCGCATAATTCCGGTCCACCGCAAACAGGCTCTGGTACAACAGGGTAAACAGCGCCCGGTTGGTATAATCCGTGCAGGTATAGGGGTTCATGGTATGGTCCGGGTAATAGGTCAGGTTCAGTACCTGGTCGGATACTTCCTCCTCCTGCTGGGTCAAAGGCCCGGTGTAGTCCTCGTCCCAGGTCAGCCCCTTGCCGGTGGGCTCATAGGGCTTGTCCTCCTGATTGCAGCCGGAAAGCATACCGGCTATCAGCAGGCAGGACAGGATAAGGGCAACTGTTTTTTTCATTTTCCCGCCTCCTGACAGACAATAATTGCGCCCTGGGCACCCCGGCTGTCTCCGTGGACCCGGGCTGACCAGTACTTTTGAGGGTTGCACATCGTGCACTCTTCCGAGATTTCGATTTGGGTAACCCCTGCCCGTTCCAGCGACAGCGCATTCAGGGCTTTTAGGTTGACATAATATTTTTCTCCCGCCCGGCGGATATGCCTTTGGGCTTCCTCCCCAAAGGTCTCCACCATTGCCTTGGGCACGTCCGCATCCGTCTGAAAGCAGCACTGGGCGATGTTGGGACCGATGGCGGCGCAAATATTTTGGGGGTCGCAGCCGAAATTTTCCGTCATTTTTTCCACGGCTTTTGCGCCGATTTGGGTTGCGGTACCCCGCCAGCCTGCGTGGACTGCCCCCACTGCCCCGGTAACGCTGTCCCACAGCAAAATCGGGGTGCAGTCGGCAGTAAAAACCACAAGGGCTGTGCCGGGGGTGTTGGTCACCAGACCGTCACAGGGGGCAAAATCCGGCTTGGTCAGCCCGGTGCCCCAGTCCTTCCCGGTGACAAGGCGGACAGCATCTGTGTGGGTCTGCTTGGTCAGTACCAATTTTTCCGGGTCAAAACCAATGGCATTCCCCAAAATTTCATAATTTTTCAGAACATTTTCCAGCTTATCTTCCCGGCGGGTGCCGATGTTCAGCGAGGCTAAATTGTCCCGGCTGACACCCCCATAGCGGGTAGTAAAGCAATGGGGCGCTTCGATATTTTCCGCACACAAATAGATTAGGCTATCTTGTTGTACTTCTTTCATCGAAATCACCTCTAGTCGATATTTTTACTTCGTAAAATCGATATATTTGCTACGCAAATTCGATATAACGCTTCGCGTTTCGATATGATATAGCTCCCCAACTCGCCCGAAGGGCATATCGAGTGGGTCGCACATATCGAGTGTGAAACACATATCGAAGCTCCCACCGGGAGCTATATCGACAGGCGGCTTTGCCGCCTATTTATCGTTGTGCATACAGCACTTCTTATACTTCTTGCCGCTGCCGCAGGGACAGGGGTCATTGGGACCCACCTTTTCCTTTACCCGGACAGGCTGCTTTTTCACCTGGGCATCGGCAGTGCCGCTGGCGCCGGTTTCCTTGGCGACCTTCTGGCGCCTGATTTCCTGCATAGGACGCACCTGAATCAGGAACAGGCGGCGGATGGTCTCCTCCCGAATGGCGGCAATCATTGCCTCAAACATCTCGTAGCCTTCCTCTTTGTAGGCAATCACCGGGTCGTGCTGACCGTAAGCCCGCAGACCAATGCCCTGCTTCAAATCGTCCATGGCGTCGATGTGGTCCATCCAGTATTCGTCCACCACCCGGAGCATAATCACACGCTCCAGCTCCCGCATCCGCGGGGGAGTAATCAGCGCTTCCTTGGCTTCATAGACCCCAAGGGCAAGGCTGTAGACCTGCTCTGTCAGGTCTTGGGCAGAGGTGTTTTCCGCCGCCTTGACAGCCCCCTTGGCAAAGTAGATGCCGCCCAGCTTTCTGTCCAAAGCCGCCAGAGATTCCTTATCCACAATGCCGCCGGATTCTGCCAGGGCGTCCATCACCCCGGTCTCCACCACGGAGCGCAGCATAGAGAGCATATTCTCCCGCAGCTCCTCCCCGTCCAGCACCTTTTGCCGCTGGGCATAAATCACCTTACGCTGGGTGTTCATCACGTCGTCATATTCCAGCACCGTTTTCCGGGCCTGGAAGTGGCGGCTTTCCACGCTGCGCTGGGCATTTTCCACCGCACCCGACAGGATTTTGGCATCAATGGGGGTGTCCTCGTCCAGACCCAAAGCATCCATCATACCCATCACCCGGTCCGAGGAGAACAGGCGCATCAAATCGTCCTGCAACGACAGGTAGAACCGGCTTTCGCCCGGGTCCCCCTGCCGTCCGCTTCGACCCCGGAGCTGGTTATCGATACGGCGGGTTTCGTGGCGCTCGGTGCCGATGATAAACAGACCGCCTGCCTGCCGGACCTGCTCCGCCTCAGCAGAAATCTCTGCCTTAAACCGGGTATAGAGGGCATCGTATTTTGCCCGGACAGCCAGAATTTCCTCGTTGTCGGTTTCGGAAAACGCATTGGCCTCTGCCAATAATTCTTCCGCAGTGCCCTCCTTGCGCAGCTGGTTCATTGCCAGAAATTCCGGGTTGCCACCCAGCATAATATCCGTACCACGGCCTGCCATATTGGTGGCAATGGTCACAGCGCCCAGCTTACCTGCCTGGGCGACAATCTGCGCCTCCTGCTCATGGTACTTGGCGTTGAGCACGTTGTGGGGGGTGCCGGTTTTCTTCAGCAGCTTACTTAAAATTTCACTTTTTTCAATGGACACCGTGCCCACCAGCACAGGCTGTCCCTTTTGGTGGCACTGCATTACCTGATGGATAATTGCCCGGTATTTGCCGGTCTCGGTTTTGTACACCACGTCCGGATGGTCCTGCCGCACCACCGGCCTGTTGGTGGGGATTTCCACCACGTCCAGCGCATAAATGGCGGCAAACTCCTCCTGCTCCGTCAGCGCCGTACCGGTCATACCGGATAGCTTGTGGTACAGCCGGAAGAAGTTCTGGAAGGTGATGGTGGCAAGGGTTTTGCTCTCCCCGGCAACAGCCACACGCTCCTTCGCTTCAATAGCCTGATGCAAGCCCTCATTGTAGCGTCTGCCGTACATCAGCCGTCCGGTGAACTCGTCCACGATGATGATTTCCCCGTCTTTGATGACGTAGTCAATATCCCGCTTCATAATGCCCCGGGCCTTCATTGCCTGGTTGATATGGTGGGACAAGGTGGCATTTTCCGGGTCTGCCAGGTTTTCCACCCCGAAGAATTTCTCTGCTTTGGCAATGCCCTGGGCAGTGAGGGAAACGCTTTTGGCCTTTTCGTCCACGATGTAATCGCAGTCATAGCCGTCCTGCTGCTCTTTTTCGTCGGTTTTGGCAAAGACCTGCTTGCGCAGAGTGGAGACAAAGCTGTCTGCCAGCTGGTACAGCTGGGAGCTGTCCTCTCCCTTGCCGGAGATAATCAGGGGGGTTCTGGCTTCGTCAATTAAGATGCTGTCCACCTCGTCCACAATGGCAAAGGCATGACCCCGCTGGACCAGCTCCTGCTGGTAGATTGCCATATTGTCCCGGAGGTAGTCAAAGCCCAGCTCGTTGTTGGTGCAGTAGGTGATGTCGGCTTTGTAGGCCTGACGGCGCTGGTCCGGCTCCATATTGGGGATAATCAAGCCCACGCTAAGACCCATAAACCGGTGGACCTTGCCCATCCACTCGGAGTCACGCTTGGCAAGGTAATCATTGACGGTGACCACATGGACACCCTCTCCGGTGAGGGCATTTAAGTAGCAGGGCAAAACCGCCACAAGGGTCTTGCCCTCGCCGGTTTTCATCTCCGCAATTCTGCCCTGGTGCAGAATAATGCCGCCGATGACCTGCACCGGATAGGGGCGCATACCCAGCACCCGGGCAGATGCCTCCCGGGCTGCGGCAAAGGCCTCAGGCAGCAGGTCATCCAGGGTTTCTCCCGCTTGCAGTCTTGCCTTGAATTCGGCGGTTTTCGCCTTTAGCGCCTCGTCAGGCAGCGCCTTATATTCTTCCTCCAAAGAAAGCACCTTGTCCACCAGCGGCTGAATCTTCTTCAGCTCCCGCTGTGACCGTGTGCCGAAAATTTTGGTAATCAATCCCATAGCAATCTCCTTGTGGGTATAATTTTAACTATTATACCACAGGATAACGAAAAAATATAGACTTTTTATAAACAAATCCCCGGATTATTTTCTTGTTTTACGGTGGTTTTTTTGTTATAATGGGCACACTGATGAAAAAGAGGTTGTCACGGCGGCGATGCCGTTTTGCAATGACAAAAAAGTGAGGGGAACTGTGTATGAGAAAGCTTTTGCCAATAATGGATGCCTGGTGCTTTACGGATTTGGACGGCACCAAAAGCATTGTGAATTTGCCCCACACCTGGAACAGCTTAGACGGTCAGGACGGCGGTGACGATTACCGCCGGGGCGTGGGCATTTACGAAAAGGACTTCCCCTGCCCGGACTTCCATAAGGAAAAGCAGCTGGTATATCTGGAGTTTGCCGGTGTGAATGCCTCCGCCACCGTCACCCTAAACGGTCACACCTTCCCTGTGCACCACGGGGGGTATTCCACCTTCCGCTTGGATATTACCCCCTATTTGCAGGCAGAAAATCATCTGGTGGTGGCAGCGGATAATTCGGTGAATGATTTCGTGTACCCCCAGAAGGCGGATTTTACCTTCTACGGGGGCATTTACCGGGAGGTTTCCCTGCTGCTTGTCAGCAAGCGCCACTTTGATTTGGACTACTTTGGTGGCACCGGGCTTGCCATCACCCCGGACGCAACCGGAAGGGTCCGGGTGCAGACCTATCACAACGGGGAAACCGTTTCCATTTCCCTTCTGGATGGGGATGGAAATGTGGTTGCCTCCGGAGCAGGCAGCGATGTAACACTGCAAATTGAAAAGCCTCACCTGTGGCAGGGCGTTTGCGACCCCTATCTGTACACCTGCAAGGCGGAGCTGTTTGCCTCCGGAGAGAAGACGGACGAGGTTTCTGCCCGGTTCGGCTGCCGCAGCTTTTCCGTGGACCCGGAAAAGGGCTTCTTCCTCAACGGCAAGCCCTACCCCTTACACGGTGTCTCCCGGCATCAGGACCGGAAGGGCATCGGCAATGCCCTGACCAGAGAACACCACGAGGAGGATATGGCGCTGATAAAGGAAATCGGCGCCAACACAGTCCGCCTTGCCCACTATCAGCACGACCGGTATTTTTACGATTTGTGCGACGAAGCGGGTATGGTGGTCTGGGCGGAAATCCCCTATATTTCCGAGCATTTGCCCAAGGGCAGGGAGAACACCGTCTCCCAGATGACGGAGCTGATTGTCCAGAACTACAACCACCCCAGCATTTGCGTTTGGGGCATTTCCAACGAGATTACCATCTCCACCCGGGACAAAGCCGATATGCTGGACAACCACCGGATGCTCAACGATTTGGTGCATAAGCTTGACCCCAGCCGTCCCACGGTGCTTGCCTGCTATGCGGTGTGCGGACCGTTCAACAAGGTTGCCCATATCACCGATTTGGTCAGCTGGAATTTGTATCTGGGCTGGTATGTGCCGGGGCTGTTCCTCAACGATTTGTGGATTGATTTCTTCCACTTCTGCTACCCCAACCGCTGTCTGGGCTACTCGGAATACGGCTGTGAGGGAATGCCCAATTTGCATTCTGCCCGCCCCCGGCGAGGGGACCATACGGAGGAATATCAGGCAATTTACCACGAGTATCTTTTAAAATGCTTCTCCAAGCGCCCCTTTTTGTGGGCAAACCATGTGTGGAATATGTTTGACTTTGCCGCCGATGCCAGAAATCAGGGTGGAGAGCCGGGTATGAACCACAAGGGGCTTGTGACCTTTGACCGGAAAATCAAAAAAGACGCATTTTACCTGTACAAGGCCTGGTGGACAACGGCGCCCATGGTGCATATCTGCTCCAAGAGGTATACGGAAAGAACCGGAAAAACCCTTTTTGTGAAGGTCTATTCCAACTGCGATACTGTGACCTTATACGCAAACAACAAAAAAATTGCCACCAAGAAAGGGGACAGGATTTTCAAGTTCCGGGTGGCCTGGGACGGCGAAACGGAAATCCGGGCAGTATCCGGCAACGTGTCTGACAGGGCAGTTTTCCGGCAGGTGGCAAAGGAAAATCCTTCTTACAAGCTAAACAAAAAAACCGCCGGCGGCGGTAACTGGGTGGGATAACAATGGAAAAAACCAACAAGGCGAAATTTTATCAGCTGGCGCTGTTTCCTATGAACAACGGCGCCACCAACGTGTATTTTGTGCTGATTTTAAGCTACATTGCCAACTTCGGCAACGTGGTGCTGGGGCTTTCCCTTGCCTTTGCCACGGTGATGGTCACGGCAATGCGGGTCTTCGACGCTGTCACAGACCCCATTATCGGCGCCCTGATGGACAGGACCAACGGACGATTCGGAAAGTTCCGTCCCTTTATGGTCATCGGTAACGCAGTTATGGCGGTGGCTGTGATACTTCTGTATGTGTTTACCCCCATGGTGCAAGCCACCTGGGCAAAATATGCCCTGTTTGTGGGGCTGTATGCCCTGTGGGTCATTGGCTATACTCTGCAAACCTCGGTGACCCGGGCTGCCCAGCCGGTGCTGACAGACGACCCCAAGCAGCGGCCCTTGTTTACGGTGTTTAACACCGTGGGCTCTCTGGCAGGTATGGGGGTGATGCAGGCCATCGGTCCTGTGCTGGCAAGTGACGGTCTTTTGGGGGACTACAATGCCGCCTGGTACCGGGTGATGACCCCCATCGGCATTGGGGTATCGGTGCTCTTGACAGCGCTGGCTGTGATTGGCATCTGGGAAAAGGACAACAGCCGCTATTTCGGCATTGGGGGAAAGACCGAAAAGGTCAAGCTTTCGGAGTATGTGCAGATTATCCGGGGCAACAAGCCCCTGCAAAGGCTGATGCTTGCCGGGGGCGGCTGCAAGCTTGCCCTGTCCGTTGCCACCAATATGACGGTGCTGATTATGCTGTACCACTGTATGATGGGCTCCTACGACGGTTTGTATCTGCCTATGATGGTGCTGGGGTATGTGTTTGCGGCGCCTTTCTTCCTGCTGACGGTGCGCACCTCCCAGAAGCACGGACAAAAGCGCTCCTTAATGACCTATGTTGCCGTGGCGCTTGTGTGCTATGTGGCGGTGACGGTACTGCTTCTTTTGTGGCAGCCGGGAAATCCTGCCTGCCAGCTAAGCTTCAAAAACCTTAACCTGTATACGGTGCTGTTTGTGCTGTTTTTCGGCACCGGCTATGGCGCCTACTATGCCACCGCCGATATGCCTATCCCCATGGTTGCCGACTGCGCCGACTACGAGACCTACTGCTCCGGAAAATTCATTCCCGGGATTATGGGTACGCTGTTTTCTCTGGTGGACAAGCTGGTGTCCAGCCTGTCCGGTACCATTGTGGGTCTGGCGGTGGGCTTTATCGGGCTAAGCACCCTCCCCACCAAGGCAACCCCCTACACCCCGGGGATGAACTGGGTGGTCATTGCCCTGTTCTGCGGCATTCCCATGCTGGCGTGGGTGGTGACCCTGCTTGCTATGGGGGGATATTCCCTCACCGGTCAGCGGATGAAAACCATTCACAAGGTCAACACTGCCCGGAAAGAGGCGGTTGCCCAGGGAATGACCCTGGAAGAAGCAATGGAAAAAATCACCGACGAAACGGTATAAGAAAAGCGGGCGAACAATGTGTTCGCCCGCTTTTCTTAATTGATAATGGATAATTGATAGTTGAAAATTACAATTCCCATAAGCCTTCCCCCGGGGGGAAGGTGTCAGCGAAGCTGACGGATGAGGAATGCGGGCAGAAACTTTAAACAACATATTTCTTTCAGACTTCTGCCTGTGTCTTACTTTTCGCCAATCCTCTCCCGCCCCTTTGGGGGCACCTCTCCTTTAGATATGCTTGCCACCGGCAAGCATAAAGATTTTAGATTCGCTACGCGGAGCA
>JAFXAQ010000037.1 GCA_017516925.1 Oscillospiraceae bacterium
AAGTGCTTGGACTTAGAACCCCAGTAGCCCTTAGCCAGCTTCAGGGTAGCATTTCTTCTCTTGCGCGTCATCATTGCGCCTTTAACTCTTGCCATTTCTTATTCTCCTCCTTCTCTTACTTGTAGGGAACCAGCTTCTTCACGGTGGCTACGTTGGTCACATCCGCATAAGCGGTGGTACGCAGACGACGGGTACGCTTGGTGTCCTTCTTGGTGAGGATATGGCTCTTGTAAGCGCGGGCTCTCTTAACCTTACCGGTCTTGGTCAGGTTGAATCTTTTCTTTGCACCGCTATGGGTCTTCAGCTTGGGCATAGTTAAGTTCTCCTTCCGTATCTATCGATTTTTAATTTCTTACTTGCCTGTTTTGGGGGTAAGGAACATGGCCATAAAACGGCCTTCCAGCTTGGGGTTTTTCTCCATAGCTGCAGCCTCGCTGCAAGCCTCGGCAAACTCCATCAGCAGCTTTTCGCCAAGGTTCGTGTGGGCCATTTCACGACCACGGAACCGAACGCTGACCTTTACCCGATTGCCGTCGCCCAAAAACTTCAGAGCGCTTTTAATCTTGGTGTTCAGGTCGTTGGTGTCAATGCTGGGGGACATACGGATTTCCTTGATTTCCACAACCTTCTGGTTCTTTCTGGCATCCTTCTCCCGCTTCTTCTGGTCGTAGCAGAATTTGGAATAATCCATAATTTTACACACAGGGGGTGTGGCATTGGGGGAAATCTTCACTAGGTCCAGACCCTGTTCTTCGGCCAGCTCGTTGGCTTTATCAGCGGACATAATGCCCAGCTGTTCGCCCTCGGCACCGATCAGGCGCACTTCGGCGTCCTGAATTTCCTCATTGAGCTGATGTTCTAACTTGGCTATGGTAAGCACCTCCAAAAAAACAATAAAAAAGCGGATGCCAAAGCATCCGTACATACACAAACTCCTCCCCTTGCGGGAAAGAAAGGTATTAACCTCTTCGCTTTGCTTGAGGTGAGGCGGATACTTTGCCTTCTTTATTACCTGCGTATCTTACCACATCCAAAACCGCCTGTCAACCCCTTTTTAATAAATATTTTTTGACTGATTTTGCAAAAAAGTATTTACTTTTCTGCCCCAATCGTGTATGATAGGCACGAACAGAGTAGGAAGCCCTGCGTGAAGTGCTGTCAGAATGGGGAGTTGTGTGACAGACGAAGGATTTTATCCGCGATGGGGTTTTCGCACCCGCTGCGTCATAATGGATGTTCTCCTTTATGAGCAACGATACTCGGTCGGGCAATCGGTCGGCTGAGCCTCCGTATATTTGTAACTCCCGTGCGACGAAAGTCGCTCGGGTTTTTTGTTTTTGCGGAGGCAGATTCGGCAGTTGCTCCAGTAAAGGAGGATTTTTATGCAAAATACAAGAACCATGACCACCAAAAGACTGGTCATCAATGCTGTGCTTGTTGCCATCTATGTGGTTTTGCGATTTTTCAATATTCCCATCGGCAATTCCTTCCGGTTTACCTTAGCTTCTTTTTCGGTGGTTTTGTGCGCACTGCTTTACGGTCCGGTGGATGGGCTGCTTGTGGGTCTTCTGGGAGAGTTCCTGTCTCAGGTTTTGGGTCCCTACGGCTTGACACCCACCACGCTTTTGTGGTGTGTTGGTGAAACTGTCCGGGGCGGCGCACTGGGACTTTGCGCAGTGCTGTTTTTGCGAAAGGGTCTGCTTTCCGGGGAGCGTCCCCAGCCTATGTGTATTGTCAGTACGCTGCTGTGCTGTGTGCTGACCGGTGTGCTGGCAGCCCTGGGGCAAACCTTTGCGTTGTACGTGGATTCGAAAATGTTTGGCTACTATAGCGATACCATCGTATTTGGTGTGATGGTATGGCGCATTTTAATTTATATGCTGCTTGCGGGGATGTTTGGCTATTTGAGCCTGCCTATCATCTCAGCCCTGAAAAAAGCAAAGTTTGTCTGAAGGTGAGATTATTATGAACACAACTGAAGCAGTGGCACCCATCACCAATGTGGAGGAGGCCATTTCCTATATCCATTCCGTATTCTGGAAGGGGAGCATTCCCGGTCTTGGCCGCACCCAAAAGCTGCTGTCGCTGATGGGAAACCCCCATAATCAATTAAAATACGTGCACATTGCCGGAACCAACGGCAAGGGCTCTACCGCCGCAATGACCGCTTCCATTTTGCAAAAGGCGGGCTATCGGGTGGGTCTTTACACCTCTCCTTATATTTACCGCTTCAACGAGCGTATGCAGGTCAATGGCGAGCCCATTTCCGATGAAGAGCTGGTGGAAATTACTTCCTGGGTGCGCCCCTTTGCCCAGTCTATGGAGGAAAGCCCCACAGAATTTGAGCTGGTCAGCTGTATTGCTTTTGAATATTTCAAGCGCAACGGCTGTGATATTGTGGTTTTGGAGGTAGGAATGGGTGGCGCCCTGGACTCCACCAACGTGATTCCGGCGCCTGAGGTGGCGGTGATTACCAACATCGGTCTGGACCACACGGAGGTTCTGGGCAACACGGTGGAAGAAATTGCCTACACCAAGTCCGGCATTTTTAAGACCGGCTGTAATGCGGTGGTTTACCGGGGCAGTGTTTCCGTGGAATCCGTATTTGAGCAGATTTGCATTGAAAAGGACATTCCCCTGACCAAGGCGAATTTTGCCGGTCTACAGCTGGTTTCCCACGGTCTGGAGGGACAGACCTTCCATTGCGGTCTGCGGAAAAACATTTTCCTGCCCCTTTTAGGTGACCATCAGCTGCACAATGCCTCTGTCGTGCTGTCGGTTGCCGATGCCCTTATTGCCCGGGGCTGGAAAATCTCCGAGAAAAATATTTATGACGGCATCGCTACGGTTTCCTGGCCCGGTCGGTTTGATATTATGTGCAAGGACCCCTTGTTTATCATTGACGGCGGTCACAATCCCCAGTGCATTGAAGCGCTGGTGAGAAACATTCAGGACTACCTGTTTGATAAAAAGCTGATTGTGCTGACCGGTGTGCTGGCAGACAAGGATTATGCGGATATGTATAAGCCGGTGATGCCCTTTGTGGAGGAGTTTGTCTGCATTACGCCCCCCAACCCCAGAAAGCTGGATGCTGACTTGCTTGCCAAGTATCTAACCGAGGCCGGCGCAAAAGCCTCCCCCTGCGCAAGCATTCCGGAGGGTGTGCAGGTCGCGAAGGAAAAAGCAGGAAAAGACGGCGCGGTTTTGTGCTTTGGCTCTTTGTATTCCATCGGTTCCATCCGGGACGCTTTGGAAGAAGCGGGCAATTGACAGCAGCACGGCAAGCCGCTATAATAAAGAAAAAACATAAGGAGATTACGTTATGCATCAGCATCATGACCATATTGCCCATGGCGAGCATAGCCACAGCCACGAGCATACCCATTCCCACGAGCACACCCACGACGGTGTTGCCCACACCCACGAGCACTGCCATGCCCACGAGCACGGACACGAGCATCCCCACACCCACGACCACCTGCACGGCGAGGGTCACGAGCACAACCACAGCCATGATTGCGGTAACAGCTGCGGCAGCTGCGGCGGCTGTCAGCACACCCCCATGGAGGAGCTGCTGGCGCTGATGAAGTATATGGTGGGGCACAATGCCGCCCATGCCAAGGAGCTGGCAGATTTGGCGGTGCAGCTGGAAAAGGCAGGCAGCCATGCCGCTTACGAGCAGGTGATGGCGGCGGTTTCTGACTTTGAAAAGGGCAATATGCGCCTGTCTGTGGTGCTGAGCAGCCTGGATGCCAAGTAAGGAGAATTGCGATGTGCCTTTCCACTGTGTATAGAAACGCAATGGAGGAAGCCTCCATTGCCATGAAAAACGTGATGAAGATTGAATGCCGTGAGGGAAAGGTTATCCTCACCGACCTGATGGACCGCACCTTGGAAATTCAAGGGGAGCTGGTTCAGGCCAATCTGGTAGACGGCTTCGTCATCGTCAAGGAAAACTAAAATCCGCCCGGAGCGTTCCGGGCGGATTTCTCAGAGCGACAAAGAACCCCCAAACCGTCAAAACACAATGATATTGAAAAAGCAATCTGCCATAATGAAACAGTCATTGCGAAACCAGTGTCGCAACACTGGTTGTGGCAATCAGATCCCTAAACAGCTTGCTATCGCAAGGTGTTTTGACTTACTGCACAAACCGGACCCTAACGTACCATCTGTACGCCGACGGGTCCGGTTTGCTTGTCTTTGGCGCTTCTTTGACCTCTGTCAGTCTGTCAAAAAATACTTTTTTGACAGACTG
>JAFXAQ010000038.1 GCA_017516925.1 Oscillospiraceae bacterium
CTGCTGCAGGGCAAGCGTGTGGACGGTCGTGGTATGGATGATATCCGTCCTCTGGATGCCCAGGTCGGTCTGCTGCCCCGGGTACACGGCTCCGGTCTGTTCGCCCGTGGTCAGACACAGGTGCTGAGTATCTGCACCCTGAACACCCTGTCCGCTGCCCAGAAGCTGGACACCATCTACCCCGAGGAAAACCGTCGTTATATCCATCACTACAACTTCCCCTCTTTCTCCACCGGCGAAGCAAGAGCTGCCCGTTCCACCTCCCGTCGTGAGATCGGTCACGGCGCACTGGCGGAAAAGGCGCTGCTGCCTGTGATCCCCTCTGTGGAGGAGTTCCCCTACGCAATCCGTGTGGTTTCTGAGGTGCTTTCTTCCAACGGTTCTACCTCTCAGGGCTCTATCTGTGGTTCTACCCTGGCTCTGATGGATGCGGGCGTGCCCATTAAGCGTCCTGTTGCAGGTATTTCCTGCGGTCTGATCTCCGACCAGGAGACCGGCGAGTGGAGAACCTTCACCGACATTCAGGGTGTTGAGGACTTCCACGGCGAAATGGACTTCAAGGTTGCCGGTACTACCGAGGGTATTACCGCTATCCAGATGGACCTGAAGAACAAGGGTCTGACCATGGAGATTATCGCTGACGCTCTGGAGCGTTGCCGCAAGGCTCGCCTGACCATTCTGGAGGAAGTGATGCTGCCCTGCATCCCCGAGCCTCGTGCAGAGGTTTCCGAGTACGCACCCAAGATGATTTCCCTGACTGTCCCCGTGGACAAGATTCGTGAAATCATCGGCTCCGGCGGCAAGACCATCCAGAAGATTTGCGCTGACACCGGCGCCAAGGTTGACATCGAGGACGATGGCTCCGTGTTCATCTCCGCAGTGGACAGCGCTGCTGCTTACGCTGCCAAGAAGATGATTGACGACATCTGCTTCGTTCCCGAGGTTGGAAAGCTGTACTACGGCAAGGTTGTCCGCATCCTGCCCATCGGCGCTTTCGTGGAGATTGCTCCCGGTCACGACGGCATGGTGCACATCTCCAAGCTGGAGAACCGCCGTGTGGAAAAGGTTGAGGACGTGCTGAACCTGGGCGATATGACTTGGGTCAAGTTCATGGGCTTCGATGAGAAGGGCCGTGCAAACTTCAGCCGCAAGGACGCACTGAACGAAATGAATAACCAGTAATCAAAAACCCCACTGCTGATGAAGCAGTGGGGTTTTTTAATGCAAAGTGCAAAATGTGGCAAATAATGCCGTCACTGCGAGCGCCGAAGGTGCGTGGCAGTCAGTAAGAATTCAGAGGGGAGCTGATTGCCACGGCTGACTTTGTCAGCCTCGCAATGACGGAGGAAAAATGAGAATGCAAAGCAATGGGGAATTAGGACGTTCGCTGTAGGGACAGGCGTCCTCGACTGTCCGCGGGACGGGAAACCCGTCCCCTACGGAATCGATTGTAGGTGTTGGGTTACAGCTTGTCGGCCAGTTCCAAGATGAGGGCTTCAGTTTTTTCCCAGCCCAGACAGGGGTCGGTGATGGACTTGCCGTAGACGTGCTCGCCGATGCCCTGGGCGCCGTCCTCGATATAGCTTTCAATCATCAGTCCCTTTACAAGCCGTTTTACGTCAGGGTTGACCTTTCGGCTGTAGACCACCTCGTTGGCGATGCGGATTTGCTCCAGGTATTTTTTACCGGAGTTTGCGTGGTTGGTGTCCACAATGGCAGAGGGGTTTTCCAGACCGGAGGCTTCGTACAGCTCGGAAAGCTTTACCAAATCCTCATAGTGGTAGTTGGAGACGTTTTTTCCGGCAAAGTCCGTGTAGCCCCGGAGAATTGCGTGGGCGCAGGGGTTGCCGGCGCTTTCCACCTCCCAGCCACGGTAGATAAAGGTATGGCTGCTCTGGGCGGCTTTGATGCTGTTCATCATAATGGACATATCGCCGCTGGTGGGGTTTTTCAGTCCTACAGGGATGTTCAGTCCGCTGGCGGTGAGCCGGTGCTGCTGGTCTTCCGCAGAACGGGCGCCTACAGCCACATAGGCAAGCAGGTCGGACAGATACCGGTGGTTTTCAGGGTACAGCATTTCGTCGGCGCAGGTAAAGCCGTAATCCCGCAGGGCAGCGGTGTGCAGGTCCCGGATGGCCACGATACCCTTAAGCATATCCGGCTTTTCGTCCGGGTTGGGCTGGTGGAGCATTCCCTTGTAGCCGGAACCGGTGGTCCGGGGCTTGTTGGTGTAAATCCGGGGAATCATCAGGATTTTGTCCGCTACCTTGTCCTGCACCAGCCGCAGCCGGGAAATGTAGTCCAGAACAGATTGGTGGTTATCTGCGGAGCAGGGACCGATAATCAGCAGAAATTTCTCGCTTTCTCCCCGGAAAATGGCCTGAATTTCCTCGTCACGCTGCTTTTTTATTTGGGTCATTTCCTCTGTTAAGGGGTACTGCGCCTTGATATCCATAGGGATGGGCAGCTTTCTGTGAAATTGCATATTCATAGCATTTCGCCTCAGGCTTTCTTGTTAAAGTTTCTACGGCGCTCGGAGGAGAAGCGCATCATGGAGCGCATTTCCTCCCGGTCGGCATTTTTTACGCAGTTGTAGAGCCTATCAAAGGCGTTGCGGTAGCGGTCCATTTGGCTCAGCAGGCAGTCCCGGTTTGCCAGAAACAGCTCGCTCCACATTTCGTCGTTGATGTTGGCAATCCGGGTCAGGTCCCGGAAGGAATCGCCGGTGTATTTTTCCAGATTGGGGTCGTCACTGGCGCACATCAGAGACACGGCGATGCAGTGGGTCAGCTGGGACAAAAAGCCAATCATTTCGTCGTGCTTCTCCGGGGGCAGCAGGGATACATCCTTGAAGCCCAGCTCCTGACCAAGGCTTTTGCACAGCTCGATGGCGGAGAAGGTGTTTTTGTCCGTGGGGACCACAATGTAGTTGGCGCCCCGGAAGATGCTGTCGTCGCTGTTTTCCACACCGGACAGCTCCCGGCCTGCCATGGGGTGGGCGGCAATAAATTCCACACCCTCCGGCAGCAGGTCCTGAACCTCATAGACAATGCAGCTTTTGACACCGGTGACGTCGGTGACTACAGTGCCGGGCTGTATCAGGTGTCCGTGATCCTTGACCCACCGGGTGAAGGTGTGGGGATACAGGGCAAAGACGATGATATCCGCATCGGCAATCAGCTTGGGGTCGGCAGTGGTGGCGCCGCTGTCAATGAGCTGATTGGTCAGGGCATAGTCGATGGACTGGGGGTTTACGTCAATGGCGGTGACGGTGTAGCCTTTTTTCTTCAGCGCCATAGCGTAGCTGCCGCCCAGCAGACCTAAGCCCACGATTAAGATTTTCTTTGCGTTGTTAATGATCATATTTTTCCATTCCTATTCCAAGGTTTTTTATCACGTCAAAAAAGTCGGGGTAGCTTTTGCTGACCGCCTGCGCGCCCTCGATTATACCGCCGGTCTTGGTCAAAAGCAGGCTCATAGCCATCACAATCCGGTGGTCATTATGGGATTGGACAGGTTCGGTGGGAGAGCTCAGCGTTCCGGGGAGGACCTCCACGCTGTTTTCCTGAATGTCGCAGGAAATACCGAGCTTTTGCAGCTCCTCTGCCATTGCCGCTGCCCGGTCACTTTCCTTGATTTTCAGCCGCCGGGTGCCGGTAAACCGGGCGCCGCCGCAGTAGGCCGCAAGGGCAAACAGCACCGGGGCTAAGTCCGGGCAGTCGGACAGGTCAAAGTCCTTTTTGCCCTGCTGTAAATCCCGGAACATTTGCAGATAAACCCGGTCGCCCTGCAGGGTGTCATTCCGGATGCCCTGCACCTGAACGTTGCCCCCCAGCAGGTTGAAGCCCTCCAAAAAGGCGGCATTGGACATATCCCCCTCCACGGCATAATCGGCAGCCTGGTACTGCTGAGAGCCGGGGATATAAAAGACGTTGGCTTGCCTTGTAATTTGGATGCCGAAGGCACCAAGGGCGCTTAATGTCAGGTCGATGTAGGAGGCGCTTTCAAAGGCGCCGGTAACCTCCAGACGGCTGTCGCCGGGTAAAAGAGGCAGGGTGTACAATAGCCCTGTAATGAACTGGCTGGAGATATCTCCGGGGACTTGGTAGTTGCCGCTTTTCAGCTTGCCGCAAACGGTGACGCTGTCCGTGGTTTTTCTAAAGGCAATGCCTTGTTCCCGGCAAATATCCTCGTAAATGCTTAGAGGGCGGGCAAGCAGACGCTGCGAGCCGGTGAGGGTAATTTTTTTTCCGGACAGCAGGCACAAAGGCAGCAGAAACCGCAATGTGCTGCCGCTTTCGTTGCAGTTAAGCACTGCGCCCTCCGGGGGGCAGAATGGGTCAAGCCCGCCGATTTGTACGCCGGTTTCTGTTTCGGCGATTTGCGCGCCCAGCGCTTTTAAGCAGGAAAGGGTGGCTTGGATATCCTGGGAGGCGGCAAGGTTTGCAATCTCACTTCCCCGGGACAAAGCGCCGCAAATCAGCGCCCGGTGCGCCATACTTTTTGACGGCGGGGCAGAAACGCTGCCGGCTGCCACAGAGGGCAGAATTTGCACGTTCATTTCTTTGTTCTCTCTTTCAGGTAGTCCATCGCCTCCAGATAGCCCCGGAAGCCGTGACCGGCAATGGTCTTTTCGCAGTAATTCCGGACAAAGCTTATCTGCCGGAAGTCCTCACGCTTGGAAACGTCGGAGATATGCACCTCCACCGCCGGGATGCCCACTGCCTTCAGCGCATCCAGAAGGGCAACGCTGGTGTGGGTGTAGGCGGCGGGATTGATCACAATGCCGTCGGCTGTTTGGTAGGCTGCCTGAATTTTGTCCACAAGGTAGCCCTCGTGATTGGATTGGTAAATTTCTGCGGTGACACCGATGCTTTCAGCGTGGGCAGAAATCATTTTGCAGAGCCCCTCATAGGTGTCGCTGCCGTAAATATCCGGCTCCCGGATGCCCAGCATATTCAGGTTTGGTCCGTTAATCACAAGAATGTTCATTGCAAAAATCCTCTTTTATTTTCTCTGCGTTTTCTGCCACATCGTTGCTTGCCTGCAGGTGCACATGGGCGCTTTTCCGGTAAATGTGGTAGCGTTCCTTGTAGCGCTGCTCCAGCGCCTCCCGGCTGCTGGACAGGGGTCGGTCTGCCGTGGCTTCAATGGCGGATAAGGGGCGGTCCAGAAAGTAAATTCTGCCGTTCTGGGAAAGTAGTTTGACGTTTTCTGTCCTTAAAACTGCGCCGCCGCCGGTGGCAATGACGGTGTTCTGGTTTTTGGAAACCTCGGTAATTGCCGCAGTCTCCAAATCCCGGAAGGCTTTTTCCCCCTGGGCTGCGAAAATCTCCGGGATGGAGGTCTGCGCCCTTTCCACGATGACTTCGTCCGTGTCCACAAATGCCATATTCAGGGCTTGGGCAAGGGCTTTGCCGATGGTGGACTTGCCGCTGCCGGGCATACCGATAAGCACGATATTTTGCTTTTTTCGGAACAGGGACTGATAAATTTCGTCTATTTTCTCTGTGGGAACCGGGGTGTCAAGGAAGTGCTGGGCGGCAAAGGCTGCCTGGGCAACCAGCATATACAGTCCGCCCACCGCAGGAATGCCCTTATCCAAGGCATCGCACACCAGCCGGGAGCGCAGAGGGTTGTACACCGCATCCACCACACCGGAAAGCCGGGGGAAATCGGCAACATCCACAGCTGCCACGTTCAGCTTGGGGTACATACCGCAGGGGGTGGTGTTGATGATAAATTCTGCGTCTGCGTGGCTTGCTTTTGCTTGCGTATAGGTGATGCAGCCGTCCCTGGCATCTCTGGAAACCCGGTAAACTGACCGGGCACCTAGGCTTTCTGCCACCGCAAAGGCGGTTTTGGAGGTGCCGCCGCTGCCTAAAATCAGGACCTTTTTATTAAAAAGGCTGAGGTTGTTTTTTTGAATGAGGGCACACATACCCATAAAATCGGTGTTGTAGCCGTAAAGCTTGCCCGCCCGGTTGACGATGGTGTTTACCGCGCCGATTTTTTTGGCGGTTTCGTCAATAAAGGATAAGTAGGGGATGACTGCTTCCTTGTAGGGAATGGTCACGTTGATGGCTTTGAAAGCTTTTTGGGTCATAAAGGTCCCAAGGTCCTCCCGGGGGATTTCCTGCAGGACATATTCGTAGTCAAAAAGCCGGTTATGAATTTCCTTGGAAAAGCTGTGGGACAGCTTTTCGCCGATACAGCCGTAGTTCATAGCCAGTCCACCCCATAGCGTCCTGCCAGAATGTCACACAGGGTAATGGCAGTCATACAGTCTACCACAATTCTTGCCCGGTGGACAATGCAGGGGTCGTGTCTGCCCTTGGCGGCAAGGGTGGTATTTTCTCCGGTTTGCAGGTTTACGGTTTCCTGCTCCCTTGCCAGGGTGGGGGTGGGGCGGACGGCGCAGCGGAATACAACCGGCATACCGTTGGTGATGCCGCCGTTGATGCCGCCTGCGTGGTTGGTTTTGGTTTTGATTTCGCCGTTTTCAGCGTAGAAGGGGTCGTTGGCCTGAGAGCCACGCATGGAACCGAGCCCAAAGCCTGCGCCGAATTCCACGCCCTTAATGGCGGGGATGGAGAACATTGCGTGGGAGAGAAGTCCTTCCACCGTGTCGAACCAGGGCTCGCCCAAACCGGCAGGCAGCCCGGTGACGGCAGTTTCCAGAATGCCGCCTACGCTGTCACCCTCTGCCTTGGCAGAGGTGATTTCGGCAAGCATCGCTTCTTTTTTGTTATCGTCCAGAACCGCAAAGTCCAAGCGGTTCAGCTTGGCGATATCTGCCGAAAAGTCCTCGAAGGTCCGGTCGCAAACGGCGCCGATTTGGTGAATATGGGTGCCGATTTGGATGCCCTTTGCCTGCAGGGCGGAAAGGCAGATGGCGCCCGCAGCGCACAGGGCTGCGGTCAGTCTGCCGCTGAAGTGACCGCCGCCCCGGTAGTCCTGAAAGCCGTGGTATTTGCACTGGGCGGTATAGTCTGCGTGGGAGGGACGGGCGGCATAGCGCATTTGGCTGTAGTCGCCACTGCGGGTGTCGGTGTTGGGGATGAGGATGCAAATGGGGGTGCCGGTGGTTTTGCCGTTAAAAACGCCGCTGACAATGGAGAAATTGTCCGCTTCCTGCCGGGCTGTGGAAATGGCCCCCACAGGACGGCGGCGGCTTAAAATTTCCGCGATGAAAGCTTCGTTTACGTCGATACCGGGGGCAATGCCGTCCAGAACCGCCCCAATGGCGCTGCCGTGGCTTTCCCCGAACAAGGTCACAGAAATATGGTTTCCAAAGGTGTTTTTCACGTTACAGCACCTGCCTTATCATTTCTTCGTATTGGGTAAAGGGAATTTTTCGAAGTTCAAACTGACCGATTTCCGGCACGAAAACCACAGTGATTTCGTCCCCGGCGGCTTTTTTATCATGCCGGCAAGCCGCTATAATTTCGTCGGCATTTGCGGTAAGCGCAGTGGGAAGACCCAGCTTTTCCAGCACCGGCTTCAGCCGCGCCCGGACAGCCTCATTGCACATCGGCAGCATTCCCACCGCAACGCATTCGCCGTGGTAGTAATGGCTTAATGCATTGACGCTTTCCAAGCCGTGGGCAAGGGTGTGCCCGAAGTTCAGCACCTTGCGCAGCCCACCCTCTTTTTCGTCGGCTTCCACCACGGATTTTTTGATAAGCAACGCTTGCTCAATGATAGTGTCAAGGTTTTCCAGAGGATTGCCTGCTTCAAACAGGCAGAACAATTCTTCTGAGTGGGTGGCTGCCATTTTTACTGCCTCGGCAAGTCCGTTGGCAATTTGCCGGGGCGGGAGGGTTTTCAAAGTGTCCGGGTCTATCAGCACCTTTTTCGGGGGATAAAATGCCCCCACGATGTTTTTCAGACCCATAAAGTCGATGGCGGTTTTGCCGCCGATGGAGCTGTCCACCTGAGAAAGAACGGTGGTGGGTACATTATAAAAATCAATGCCACGCATAAAGCTGGCGGCTGCAAAGCCTGCAAGGTCTCCTACCACACCGCCGCCAACGGCAACCACGCAGTCGGTGCGGGTAAAGCCCGCCTCCACAAGGGCCTTGAGGATTTGGGTGTAGGTGTCGATGTTTTTGGATTGCTCACCGGCAGGCAGGGTAAAGATTTTGGGGGCTTTACAGCTGCTTGCCAGGGTCTGGGCATAGCTTTGGGGCACGCCGCTGTCTGTTACAATCAGCACCTTGCGGTTCAGGCTCAGGTGCTTGCCGGCTTCTGCCAAAACACCACGCTGCAAAACAATATCGTAAGACCCCTGAGAGGTTTTTACCGGAATGATCATATTTTGCCATCCTTTTCGTAGCTGCCCAGCACCTTCAGGTTACTGCAGTAGTCCTGAAGCTCCCGGAGCATTTCTTGCCCCTCGGCGCTGGCAATGCTGCCCTCGCCCTCCACGTAGAAGTAGTAATCCCACACAAGCTCCTTGGTGGGGCGGCTTTTCAGGGCATGGAGGTTATAGCCGTGCTCACCGATGACGGAAATGGCACGTCCCAGCGAGCCTGCCACGTTGTTGACGGTGAAGAGCATAATGAATTTTTTGTCCTTGGGAGAAGGCAGCTTCTGGGCTCTGGAGAACACCGCAAAGCGGGTGGAGTTGGCGCTGCTTTCGTTGATGTGGGCGGCAAGCTTTTTCAGCCCGAACTTTTCTGCTGCTTCTGCACTGCCAATGGCGGCAATGTCTGTCTGTCCGGACTGGGCCACCTGCTTGGCGGCCACGGCGGTATTTACCGCCTCTACCGTTTCGAAGCCGTGCTTTTCAATGTAGGCGGCGCACTGACCCAGGGCCTGGGGGTGGCTGATGACGGTCTTAATCTGGTCCAGGGTTGCGCCCTTGACAGCCAGCAGATTTTGCACAATCTCTGCCTCGTACACACCGTTTATGTACAGCGAGCCGAAAAATGCCAGGTCCAGCACGTTGCCCACGTCGCCGTTGAAGCTGTTTTCGATGGGCAGCACTGCTACGTCACATTCGCCGTTTTCCACAGCCTTATAGGCTGCCTTGAAATCCGGGCAGGCAACGGCTACCGCATCCGGGAAAATTTTCTCCGCCACAATGTTGGCAAAGGCGCCGGGCACACCGCTGTAGGCAACCCGCATCCCGTCCAGCAGCTTGTGCTGCATTTGCTTGGACACGTCAATGGTTGCCCGGAGGAAATTCACATAGTAGGACCGGAGCTCCTCGCTTTCCAAAAGGGCGGCATTCCGGGCAATCATTTCCTCCTCCCGGGCAAAATCGTCTACGGGAATGCCCCGTGCCTGCTTATAGGCGGCAACCAGCTTCACCGCATCCATTCTTTGGGCAAACAGCGCTGCCATCTGGGTGTCCACAGCGTTGATAATTTGTCTTGCTTTTTCCAGGTCAGTCATAGGTGATACTCCTCAATCAGTTTTTGGAAGGCGGGCAGCGAGCGCTGAATTTGGTGGGTGCTCACGCAATAGGCAATCCGCACATAGCCCGGGGCGCCGAAGCTGTCGCCGGGTACCAGCAGCAGCTCGTGCTGCTTGGCTTTTTCACAAAAGGCAGCCGCATCCGGCTCCAACGATTTTACAAACAGGTAAAAGGCGCCCTGGGGATAGACGGCGCTGTAGCCCATTTGGGTCAGGCTGTCATATAGCAGGCGGCGGTTTTTGTCATAGCCGGAAAGGTCGGGGGCGATGCCGTCGCAGACCTTTGCTATCTGCTGGAACAGGCTGGGGGCGCACACATAGCCCATAGACCTGCCTGCGCCGCAGATGGCGGCAAAGGTATCGGCGGCTGCGGTTGCTTTGGGAGAAACCAGAATGTAGCCGATACGCTCTCCCGGCAGGGAAAGGGCTTTGCTGTAGGAATAGCAGACGACGGTATCGTCGTAATAGTTGGGAAGGTAGGGAACAAAGGTGTTGTCATACACAAGCTCCCGGTAGGGCTCGTCGGCAAGGAGGGTGATGGGGCGGTGATACTGCGCCGACTTTTGTGTTAACAGGGCGGCAAGACCCCGGATGTCCTCCTCCGGGAACACTGCCCCGGTGGGGTTGTTGGGGGAGTTGAGGATGATTGCCCGGGTGTTTTGGTCAATGGCGTTTTCCAGCGCCTGCAGGTCCAGCCCAAACCGGGGCTCGGGACAGGCAACTACCCGGACCCTTGCGCCGGCATTTTCCACGAACACCTTGTATTCCGGAAAATACGGGGCAAGGAGAAGGACTTCATCCCCCGGCTGTAGAAGGGCCTTCAGGGAAACTGTCAGGGAGGCGGCGGCGCCGCAGGTCATATAGATGAGGCCGGCATCGGCAGAAAAGCCAAAGCGCCGGGCGATGTTTTCGGCAATTGTCTGCCGGGTCTGCATATCGCCTGCGGCGGAGGTGTAGCCGTGGAGGTCTACGCTGTCGCAGGTCAGAAGCCTTCGGATTTCCTCGTTCACCTGCCGGGGGGCGGGAATGCTGGGGTTGCCCAGACTGAAATCATAGACATTTTCCGCGCCGATTTGTGCCTTGCGCTTTTTGGAATATTCAAAAATCTCCCGGATAGCGGAGCTTTTCTTGCCCAAGGCAAGCATTTCCTGGGATAACATAGTCAAGTACCTCCAAAATAAAAAATCCGCATACCATCAGGTGCGAAAAGCACGACGGATGCGGACTGTCCTTTTCTTGCCGGAAATTTCCGGAATTACAAAGAAAGCGGACAGTCCTTGGTAAAATAATAGTAGTAATAAAAGAACATACCGCTTTCTCCTTTCCTGCAAACTTTTTAAAAAGGATACCGCATTTCGCCAGAAAAGTCAAGAGAAGTGTGAATATTTTTTCATAAAAGCTGGAAAATTTTACAGTTTGAATAACCTGCGGGCATTTTTGGAGAATATTTTTTCATATTCTGCCTCGGTAAAGCCCATTTCCAGAAGGTGTGCCAGCTCGCTTTGGGCGCGGTACATCGGATAATCGGTGCCAAACAGCACGTGGTCAAAGCCGTAGCGCAGGATGATTTCCTTTGCCCGGTCTACCCCCAGGAAGAAGATGCTGGAGGAGGTGTCCACATAAAAATTCGGCAGACCCCCATAGGCCCGGCTTGCTTCGTCCCATACGGAGTAGCCTCCCAGATGTCCGCCGATGACGGTGAGCCGGGGGAAGGCCTTCAGAACCGGCAGCAGCCGGTTGGGGTTGGAGTTGTCGTAGCGGCTGTCACCGGTGTGCATTAAAATCACAAGACCTGCCTCCTGGCAAAGCTCGTAAATTTTCATACACCGGGCATCGTCCACCGCAAAGCCCTGAATGTCCGGGTGCAGCTTCACACCCTTCAGCCCCAGAGCAAGAATTTCTTCTACGTCAGCAGCCTGGTCAGCGCTGTCCGGGTGGAGGGTGCCAAGCCCGGTAAAGCAGGGGTTGTCACGGACTGTCTGGGCAATGAAGCGGTTGATGCTCCCAACCTGATGGGGGGTGGTTGCCACAGACTGCACAAGGGCATGGTCTACCCCGGACACCTGCATTTCTTTCCGCAGGGCATCGGTGCTGCCGTCCAGAGCGGAAACCACACCGTAAAAGGCATCGGTGGCGGAGACGGCGGCGGTGGCAATTTTTGCCGGATAGACGTGGCAATGGGCATCAATCACATAGAATTTTTCGCTTAGCATAGCTTTTCACCTTCAAAAAACAACAATGTACACATTATACAAAAAGGAAAGCAGAAATGCAAGACCGGCGTTTTTTGCAGAATCAGGCAGAAAACAGAGCAAGTATTCATTGACTTTTGGGAACAAATCTATTAGAATAACACTGATATACTGCGTCTGTATGCAAATACGGACCTGTGAATACATATTAGGAGGAATTAAGATTGAAGGATTGGGCTTTTACAACTACCGTTGAGCAGATGGAAGAAGCCACCAATGCTTTGCTGGAAAACGCAAGCAAGGTCGGCGCTGACACTTGGCAGCAACGTGCCAAGAACCAGTCTCCCCACTGCGGCTTCGGTGAAGGCGGCACCTGCTGCCGGATTTGCTCTATGGGTCCCTGCCGTATCACTCCCAAGGCGCCCCGGGGCATCTGTGGCTGTGACGTTCACGGCATCGTCGCCCGTAACTACCTGCGCTTCACCGTAGGCGGTACCGCTGCGCACTCCGACCACGGTCGTGAGATTATGCACACCCTGCACCAGACCAAGGAGGGCGGCAACTATCAGGTCAAGGACCCTGAGAAGCTGATTAAAATCGCCAAGGAATGGGGCGTGGAGACCGAGGGCAAGGACATTTATGACCTGGCTCACGAGATGGCAGAAATCGGTCTGCTGGAATACGGCTTCCCCTTCGGCGAGCAGAAGTTCGCACAGCGTGCTCCCGAGCACACCAAGGAAATCTGGCGCAAGCAGGAGATTATGCCCCGGGCCATTGACCGGGAAATCGCTACGGCGATGCATATGACCCATATGGGTTGTTCCAGCCTCCCCGAGGCATTGATCCGTCAGGCTCTGCGGGCAGGCTTGTCCGACGGCTGGGGCGGTTCTATGATGGGTACCGAGTTCTCCGACGTTATGTTCGGCACGCCCACACCCATTGACACCGAGGCAAACATCGGTGTTATGGAGAAGGATAACGTGAACATTGTTGTCCACGGTCACGATCCTTCCCTGTCTGAAATGATTGTTTACTACGCAAACGACCCTGAGATGATTGCCTACGCCAAGGAAATGGGCGCCAAGGGCATCACCGTCTCCGGTGTTTGCTGTACCTC
>JAFXAQ010000004.1 GCA_017516925.1 Oscillospiraceae bacterium
ACGTCTGGCCTGCCTACACCGGTGACTGCCCCCAGACTCGCATTTTCTGGGAAAAGGGAATGGGTGAGTGGCAGACGGTACAGACAGCGACCCCTAAGTTTGAAGGGCATCAGTGGCCCAGAAAGCCTCTTTGGGGTTATTGCAACGAGGCAAACCCGGATGTGATGCAAATGCAGATTGACTGTGCGGTAGAGCACGGTGTCAATGTGTTTATCTATGACTGGTACTGGTATGATAACCGTCCGTTTTTGCAGCAGTGCCTGGAGAATGGCTTTATGAAAGCAAAGAACCGGGACAAGATGAAGTTCTACATTATGTGGGCGAACCACGATGTGAACTATCTGTGGGATAAACGTAACTCTGACGTGATGGACCCCTCTTCGCTGCTGTACAGTGGTGCCTGCTCTGCGGAGCAGTTCGAGTGTGCCACAGATTATTTGATTGAACATTATTTTTCCGAGCCTAACTACTATAAAATTGACGGAAAGCCTGTGCTCATGATTTACGAGCTGCCCAATACCCTGAAGGGCTTGGGTGGTCTGGAGAATACAAAGAAGGCATTCCAAAGGCTCCGTGACAAGGTCAAGGCAGCCGGTTTCCCGGATTTGCATCTGCAGTCTCTTATCAGAGGCAACGGCACAAAAAATCTGGACGGTTTGAGCAGTGGTGCGGAGATGAATTTGATTGCCGCCGCAGAGGAACTGGGTATGGATTCCTTTACCCACTATCAGTTTGTCAGCACAACGGATATTGACACAACCTACGAAGAAATTATTCCGGAGGTGCAGGCACGGTGGGATGAAATCCATGCAGGGACAAAGATTCCCTACTATCCTCACGTATCCGTGGGCTGGGATAATAATGCCCGTTTCATAAAGACGTTTAAGAGCAGAATGCTCAGAAACAACACACCGGAAAATTTCGAAAAAATGCTGCAAATCGCCAAAGAATATGCGGATAAGAACGACGTTCCGCTGATTACCATTAACAGCTGGAATGAGTGGACGGAAGGAAGCTATCTGGAGCCGGATGACCTGTATGGCTACGGCTATCTGGAAGCCATTCGCAGAACGTTTATCGACTAAATATAAGAAAGCGGTCACCAAATTTTGGTGACCGCTTTCTTATACAAATTCATCCAAAATGCCCAAATCCCAAGCCAGCCGTGACAGCACATACTTATCGCGAATGTCCTTAGTGGACTTGAAAATCATAGGCAGAAGCTGAGAGGAAATGCCGATTTCTTCCAGAGATTTCGGCGCTTCTATGGTGTCCAGCAGCTTTTCCAAATCCTTAGCCGCGGGCAGCTCTTCGTCCATAATCTGCAAAATGCCGTCTAAGTTGTTTAAAATGATATCCAGCCTTATCCGGTGATTTTCCTTGCTGTACTTCTGCTCCTTTTCTTCCAGGGCAATCATGCTCTCAGCACCCTTTCCCAGAAAACATCTAAGCTCTTCCTGCCAATCCTCCCAAGAGAAGTTCTCCGCATAGGCCAAGGCTTTTTCTTTGCTGGGGGAAATGGTTTTCAGCTTTTCATAAAGCCGGATGGCAACCAGCGTTCCAATGGCACACTGGATGCCGTGAAAATCCTCCGGAGCACCAAATTCTACACTGCGCATATCCAGTATGTGGGAAATGTAATGCTCCACACCGGAGGCAGGGCGGGAAACACCGGCATAGTTCATAGCCACACCGCCGATGACCAAGCCTTCGAACACAGCCCGGACGGCTTTTTCGTCCCGCTGCAGAAGCCCACTGGCATTTTCCACGCACTGACGCAAGGCCTCCCGGATAAGCCGGGCGATTTCTTCGCAGTAATATTCCCCGGTAATCAGGCTGGCGATTCGCCATTCACAAATGCTCACGTATTTTGCCAGCATATCCCCCAAGCCGGACTTCATCATTTTCAGCGGCGCCTGACACAGCACATCCAAATCACCGATGATGATATTGGCGCTCCTGGTTGGTAAGGAAATCTTCAGACCATCCCGGGTCATAGAGGAGGAGGCAGAAGCGTAGCCGTCCATAGAGGGAGCGGTTGCCACAATCATATAAGGGGTCTTTGCGGTTTTGCTCAAAATCTTGCCGATGTCATTGATAACACCGGAGCCGATACCGATTACAAAATCGCAGCTGTGATCAAAGTGCATAATGGCAGAGCCCACACTTTTTTCGTCAGGAGCAACAACCTTGCTGCCATACCGAAACCCGGAAAAGGGGATGCCGGATAGGGCCAAGACCTCCTCTACCTGCCGACCGGCAGCCTGATAGGTATTCTCGTCGCACAGCAGGAAGCATTTCTTTGCGCCGTAGGCTTTTAGGTATTCCGGGATTTTCCGGATGGCACCCCGCTGCACCAGATAATCATCAATAAGCGCGTTGTGGGTTTTACCGCAGCTGCATTTAAAAGTCGTTTTCATAGCGTATCCTCATCCAGTCGTTTTCTTCATTATATCAGGGATTACGGGGCATTGCAAGGCTTAACAATATTACTGGAATTATCCATAATAAAGCGTGTTATTTCTTGACAGAATGGGGGGTTACAGGGTATACTATAGGGGTAAAACTATGGGTAAAGGAGCGTGCCGTATGATTGATATTGCCATTCTTGATAAACTCAATGCACCCACCAAGGAGGAGCGCCTTGCTAACCTGAAGGCGGTTTGTAAGGAAACCGCATTTCCGCCTATGGTGCCCCAGTACATAAACAACCACATTCACACCACTTATTCCTTCTCTCCGTACTCTCCCACGGCTGCTGTGTATGCTGCCCGGATGGAAGGGCTGTGCACTGCCGGTATTATTGACCACGATTCTATTTCCGGCGCTGTGGAATTTCTGGAAGCAGCCAAAATTGTGGATATGCCTGTGACCATCGGTATGGAAGCCCGGGTGTCTATGGCAGGAACCCGGCTTGAGGGACGCAGAACAAACAATCCGGACCAGGTGGGTGTCAGCTATATGACTATCCAGGGCGTACCCCACGATAAGATTGACGTGCTGACGGAATTCTTCAAGCCCTATCAGACTGCCCGGCACTTACGCAATCAGAAGATGCTGGAAAAAATCAATGCGCTGCTTGGCCTTGACTTGAACTATGAAAAGGACGTTTTGCCCCTTTCTATGGCCCACGAAAACGGCGGTGTTACGGAGCGCCACCTGATGTATGCGCTGGCGATTAAGCTGGTGCAGGAGGTCGGTAAAGGCGAAGCTATGGTGCAGAAGCTGCAGCGTATGGGATTGACCCTCTCCGCCAAGCAGGAAGCCCAGATGCTGGATGAGGCGTATCCCTTCTATGCGTATGACTTGCTGGGTATTCTCAAGAGCGCATTTGTGCCCCAGATTTTTATTGATGCCACCGACGAATGTCCCAAGCTGGCAGATATGGTGCAGCTGTGTAAGGACGTAGACGCCTACCTGTGCTATGCCTATCTGGGCGATGTGGGTGACAGCGTCACCGGTGATAAGAAGGCGCAGAAATTCGAGGACGATTATTTGGACGACGTTTTCGAATGTCTGAAGGAAGAAGGCGTCAAATCCGTCACCTATATGCCGACCCGGAATACCCCGCAGCAGCTGGAACGGCTCCGGGGTCTGTGTGACCAATACGGTATGTTCCAGATTTCCGGTGAGGACATTAACTCTCCCCGGCAGAGCTTTGTTATTAAGGCAATGGAAAATCCCATGTTCCAGAATTTGATTGATGCAACCTGGAAGCTGATTGAACACGAAAATAATTAATGGAGGATATAAGCTATGATTACAAAAGCAGTTAGAATTCACGGTAAAAATGACCTGCGTCTGGAGGAAGTCAACCTGCCGGATATCGGTGCGGATGGTGTTCGTATCCGTGTGGTATCCGACAGCCTGTGTATGTCCAGCTATAAGGCAGCTCTGGAGGGCGGCGACCATAAGCGTGTTCCCGACAACTGCGCAGAAAATCCCACCATTGTGGGTCACGAATTCTGCGGCGATATTGTAGAGGTTGGCGAAAACTGGAAGCATAAGTACAAGGTTGGCGACAAGTTTGTTATTCAGCCTGCCCACTACTACAAGGGCTCTCAGGAGGCTCCCGGCTATTCCTACAGCTACTGCGGCGGCGATGCCCAGTACGGCAATGTTCCAATTGAAACGCTGCTGATGAACTGCCTGCTGCCCTATAATTCCGACACCTATTACTTCGGCTCTCTGGCAGAGCCTTTGAGCTGTGTAATCGGTACCTTCCATGCAATGTATCACACCAAGGCCGGCTGCTATGTCCACGAAATGGGCATTAAGGAAGGCGGAAAGATGGCGCTTCTGGCTTCTGTCGGTCCTATGGGTCTGGCTGCCATTGACTACGCAATTCACTGTGACCGCCGCCCCTCTTTGCTGGTGGTTACGGATATTGACGATGCCCGGCTGGAGCGTGCTGCCTCTATCTACACTGTGGAGGAAGCAAAGAAGAACGGCATCGAGCTGCACTACGTCAACACCCGTATGGAAAATGCCACCGAGTATCTGCGTGAGCTTACCGGCGGCACCGGTTATGACGATGTTGTTTGCTTCGCTCCGGTTAAGCCTCTGGTGGAGCAGGCCGGCGACATTCTGGGCTTCGACGGCTGCCTGAACTTCTTTGCCGGTCCCACCGACAATCAGTTTAAGGCTCTGTTCAACTGGTATAATGTGCACTACCTGTACACCCACGTGGTGGGCACCTCCGGCGGTAACACCGAGGATATGCAGGAAGCCATTGAAATGATGAATGCAGGCAAGCTGAATCCCTCTGCGCTGGTTACCCATATCGGCGGCTTGAATGCGGTGATTGATACTACCTTGAACCTGCCCTCCATTCCCGGCGGCAAGAAGCTGATTTACAATCACATTGACCTGCCCCTGGTCGCAATTTCCGACTTCGAGGAAAAGGGCAAGACCGATCCTATGTTTGCAGAGCTGGACCGTCTGTGTAAGGAAAATAACGGTTTGTGGAACCCGGCAGCTGAAAAGTATCTGCTGGCTAACGCAAAGAAAATCTAATTTAAGATAAAAAGCAGCCGGATACTCCGGCTGCTTTTTGGAGATGAAATTATGGCAGATATTTTAACCCGCGCCGCCTGCTTCATTGCGATTATTGTTTTTGGTTTCGTTCTTCGCAGGATTGGCTTTTTCCGGGAGGGGGATTTCCGGGTGCTCTCTCAAATTACCCTGAAAATCACGCTCCCGGCATCTGTTATTTACAGCTTTTCTCAGTCGCCTGTGGATTTCTCGATGTTGAGCATTTTGTTGATTGGATTGGGCGCCGGTCTTTTGTATGTAGCGGTTGCTTTCCTGATCAATTTGCGCTCCGGCAGAGATAAAAGAGCGTTTGAAGTACTAAATCTTCCCGGATATAATATCGGTTTGTTTGCTATGCCCTTTATCCAGAGCTTCCTGGGACCAACCGGTGTGATTACCACCAGTATTTTTGATACCGGCAATGCATTCGTTTGCCTGGGCGGTTCCTTTAGCCTGGCATCCTCTGTTAAGGACGGCAGCGGCATCTCGTTCAAGCGCATTGGAAAGGCGCTTTTGACCTCTGTGCCCTTTATGTGCTATATTGTGATGATTGTTCTCAATTTGGCGAGAATTCAATTGCCCGGTGTGGTTGTCAGCTTGGCAGAAACCATCCGGGGGGCAAACACTTTTATGGCGATGCTGATGCTTGGCGTGGGCTTCAAACTTGCTGCTAAAAAAGAACAAATCTGGCAGATTCTGCGGCTGGTATCTGTTCGTTATGGCATAGCTGCTGTACTGGCTAGCCTTATATATTTTGCTTTGCCGTTTTCTCTGGAGGTCCGCCAGACTCTGGTGTTGCTTGTCTTTAGCCCCATTGGGGCGGCGGTTCCTGCCTTTACCGCGGAGATGAAAGGTGATTTTGGTCTGTCCAGCGCTATCAACTCTATCACGATTTTGTGCAGTATTGTGATTATGACTGCGCTGATGACCGTGATGCTGTAAGCAAACAGCGCTTATCGACAATGGGGTGTGATTACTATTAAACGTAAATTTATATTGCCGCTTGTGATTGTAACAGCAGTTTTGTTGTTGGCGGCTTTGGCTGTTGCATTCTTGTGGCTGCCGTATCATAATGCGGAAAGCGCAATGCCCAACGAGCCTATGCAAATTGAGAAACAAGCGGATGGGTCAGTGGTTTTGCGCTGGCCTGCGGCTGAAAATAATGACCGTTATTTTGTTAAGATAACCGATGCGGCAGATGCAGAAATAACATATCTGGAAGAGTACTATACCAATAATGTCTGCACGTTGCCTGCGTTGCCTGAGGGTAAGCAGGTATCCTTCAGCGTGCACGCTGTAAAGGGTTATAAATTGCTCTGGATGGATATGGAGCGTTTTTGCGAAATTCCGCTGGCGGCTACCACGCTTTGGGAGCTGCCCGACCTGGAACAGGTGAACTGGAAGCCGGATGAAAGCACAAAAACCGCCAAGCTTTCCTATCAGAAGAAGTCGGATGCCCGGTGTAAGCTGTATGTAAAGCTGGACGATGAATGGGTGGTTCTGCAGGATTCTCAAGGCTCCTCCGTGATTGTCCAATTTGGCGAGGGAAGCATTATCACAGTTCCCCCGGTGGGTCAGGAAGTGCAGTTTCGGGCTGTGGCTTATCGCCAGGAAGAAAATTTGATATTTTATGGCCAGTCCTATGAGGACCTGACCATCCAGCGTGATGATTTCCTTGGTCGGGATTTAAACCCGGTATTTACCGATAACGGCTATAATGTTTGTACGATTACCTGGGACGAAACCAAGGGTGAACGGTATCAGGTACAGCTTTGGGACAGCGAGGAAGATGAGTGGGTTGTCTTGTCTGAGGTGGCCTGGAATGAAGAACGTAGCTATACAAGCCCCCATATGGCGGTTAACAAGACCTTCCGTTACCGTGTGGTTGCCTTAGGCGGACAGGTGATTGAAGGAAGCGAATTTGCTGCTGTGTCTCAGCAGATGGAGCAAGAGACTAAGGAATCCCCGATTTATTGTACTGTCTGGGCAAATCAGGAGCTGCCTGTATATGCAGATGCCCAAAAGGCGGAGGAATTGGGTAAAATTAAAGCTGGCTCTGCCTGGTGCGTGGTGGAAGAAACAGACGGTATGTTTGGCATCTATTATCAGGGCAAAACAGCCTATGTTAACAGCAATCTCTGCTTTATCAACCTGCCGGAATATATGGCAGATATGTGCAGCTATAACATCACCAACAGCTATGCGTCCCTCTATATGATGCACGAATTTGAGATTCCGGAGGTAACCAACGTGATTACCGCCGGCTATGAGGATGTGCAGTTGGGAGAAAACGAGTATTTGGTCCCGCTTCTGTATCCCACTGCCAAGCGCCTTGCAAATGCGGCGCGGACTGCAATTGAAAAAGGCTATCGGCTGAAGATTTATGATGCCTTCCGTCCTCAAGAAGCAACTCTTGAGATTTACGAATTAACCGAAAGCATTTTGGACACCCCCATTCCGGAATTGCCCTTTACAGAAAAGAAGACGGTGGAGGAGCTGAATTTGCCAACCCCCAGAAAGGAAATTGACCCCATAACCGGTCTGGAGGTAATCATCCCGCTGACTTACCGCGAGGTTATGATTGTGGAACCCTATAAGCTCAATTACTTTGTGGCAAAAGGAACCTCCAAGCATAACTACGGCATTGCCCTTGACTTGACTCTGGAAAAACTGAGCAATGGCAAGGAATTGGAAATGCAGACCTCTATGCACGATTTGAGTCACTATTCTGCCCGGGATTATAATAACAGCAGTGCCAAGAGCCTCAGCTCAATTATGAAAAGCGCCGGCTTTACCACGCTGGTATCCGAATGGTGGCATTTTAATGATTTGGAATCGAGAGATAAATTTTCTGCGAAGCCTCTGAAAAATGGCGTGGATGCCGAATGCTGGATGGTGGATGACACGGGAGTCCGTTACCGTAAGTCAGACGGTTCGTATTATAAGAACAAAACAGCCAAGATTGACGGGACTACATACACATTCGACAAAGAAGGATATTTGGTCAAAACATCCTAAAGGAATTTGTAAGAAAGAAAAACATTGTATGACATTTTTAAAATCAAAAAAAGGTATTTTCTGTATCGTTCTGGCAGCTGTTTTGCTGTTTTGCGGGATATGCACAGCCTTGGGATTTTGGTATTACAATGTCCCTAAGTTTCAAAATGTGACCGTTGAGCTGGGCACGAAAAGTGTTGCGCTTTCAGAGTTTATGACCAAATATGCTATTGCGTCTCAGGTGAAATTTCCGGGAGAAACTCCCAACATTGACGTGGGGAAGGTTGGCACACAGGAGCTGACGCTGTCTCACCTGTGGAAAGAGGAAACCGTAACCCTGACAGTGGCGGATACCACTGCTCCGCAGGTGTCCTTTGTGGAGAATCGCAGGGAGTTTATCAATTACGAGCCGAATGCAGAGGACTTTATTGCAGACATCCGGGACCTTTCTGAGACGAAGGCCTATTTTGTGGAAGAACCAACAGTGCCTGAAAATTATGCTGATGTTACAGTGCAAATTGCGGTAGAGGATACCTACGGCAACAAAACTGTCGGCGAAAGCACCATAAGCTTTGTTTGGCTCCGTGGAGAATTTACGCTGGAGTTAGGAGATACTCTGGAAAAAGCGGACATTCTTTTTGATGTGGAGCAGGATGGTGAATATATTTCGCAGGAAGAAATTGACGCTATCAATCAATCAGCGGTTGGAACGTATACACTTAAAAGCTTGAATCCGGACAGGGAGGCGCTTTGTGAAATTACGGTACAGGATACAACCGGACCCGACCTGAAGCTAAAGAATGTAACGATCTATGTGGACCAGAAAACCTCCCTGGAGAGCTTTATCAAATCTGCTGAAGATCCTTCCGGTGGTGTAAAAACCCGTTTGGTTTCGGAGCTTCTATTTGGCACAGCCGGAAAACAAACCGTCACGGTGGAAGCAGAGGATGCTTTTGGAAACATCACAAAAGCAGAAACCACACTAAAGATTATTAAGAATAACATTGCGCCTACCATTAGTGGTCTCAAGGCTATGACGGTGGAGCGAAACAGCAACCCCGATTTTCTCAGCGGTGTGACTGCCAAGGATGACCGTGACGGAAGCTGTACCGTTACCGTGAATACAGATAAGGTTGACCTGTCTACTGCGGGCACTTATTACGCAGTTTATACTTCCCGGGATAAAGCCGGCAATGTGCGGACAGCCAAGCGCAAAATCACGGTTTTGCACAACGAAGACGATACAGCAGCCCTGGTTCGCAGCATTGCGGCAAAGCTTAGCTCTGACCCGGTGGAATTGAGTAATTATGTGCGCAGCACCATTAAGTACAACCATAACTGGGGCGGAGATGACCCTGTTTGGTACGGTCTGAAAAACAAGAAGGGTAATTGCTATGTGCACGCATTGGTGCTTCGTGCCTTGTTCCGTGAGAAGGGGATTAGCAGCAAGCTGATTTGGGTCACGGACAAATCCCATTATTGGCTGCTGGTAAACGTTGGCGGTCAGTGGAAGCATATTGACCCTACCCCCGGCACAAAACATCCTGCCTATCTTATGAACGATACGCAGCGTTACAATAATTTGCAAGGAAGAGATTGGGATCGCAGTAATTGGCCCGTCTGTAACTGATTTATGGTATTGAACATTTTCATTTTTCTTGCGGGAATTTTGATTTACGCAGGCTATGGTCTGTGGGGACTTGTTTGGCTTCTGGCAGCCACCGGTATCTCCTACATACTGGGACGACTGATTCCCAGACATAAATGGCTGATGTGGGTTGGTGTGGGGCTGCAAGCTTTGCTGCTGGTAGCGCTGAAGCTGCAGCCGATTACCGGCACTGCTCTGCTCGCCCCTATGGGTGTGTCCTACTTTTCTCTGCAGATTATTTCCTATTTGGCAGATATCTACCGGGGGAAAATCCTGCCGGAAAGCAACCCCCTTCGCTATGGGCTGTATGTCACTTATTTGCCGCATCTGTTTGTAGGTCCCATTGAAAGCTATCCTACGATGCAAGCCGCCTTGTCCCGGCGAAGAATTACCTGGGACGGCATCAGTCTCGGCTTTGCCCGGGTGCTGTGGGGACTTTTTAAAAAGCTGGTAATTGCAGCCCGCGCCGGTGTGATTATTTCCGCAATTTCTGCAGAGTCGGATACGCTGCAGGGCGGCTATGCGCTGCTTGCCATGCTGATGTATTCCCTGCAGCTGTATGCGGATTTTTCCGGCGGCATCGATGCGGTTTTGGGTGTTTCCCGGATGCTGGGGCTTTCCTTAAGTGAGAACTTTGACAGACCCTACTTTTCTGAGTCCGTTCAGGAGTTCTGGAAGCGGTGGCACATCACCTTGGGCGCATGGCTTCGCAATTATGTGTATATTCCCTTGGGAGGCAATCGAAAGGGTAATTTCCGCAAAGGGCTTAATACGGTGATTACCTTTCTGGTTTCCGGCTTGTGGCACGGTGTACATTATTTATTGTGGGGCTTGTTTAACGGTCTGTTTGTGATTGTCGGCAAGCGGCTGCAAACACCGTGGAAATGGTTTAACCGATTGGGAACCTTTCTGGCCATCAGCTTTTTGTGGTGCTTCTTTATTTGGCCTGACACGCTTACAGCTCTGAAAAGCTTTGCCTCTGTGTTTACAGTGTTTAATTATCCGGCGCTTATATCCGGCGTTGGCACACTGGGACTAAGCCTCGCCGATTGGCTTGTTATGGCTGGCAGCAGCATTGTTCTGTGGTTATATGACTGGAAACGGGAAAATGTCAGTTCGCTGCTGCACAGGCTGTCTCCGGCAATACGCGTAGCCATCCTTTGCGGGCTTGCCCTGCTGGTTCTGGTGCTGGGCAGGTACGGCATCGGTTTCCAGGCAGAAGACTTTATCTATAGCAGATTTTAGGAGGGGAGTATGACGAGAAATATAAAGACCATCCTCTCTGTAACAGCTGTTTTGATTGGCTTTTGCCTGATTTTATCGTTTTTGACAATTCTGCTTCAGCCCAAATATATGACGGATTTGGTTGAAGGCAGTATGACCAGTCAGTATTATGCTGAGGCTGGCGGGCACGATGTAATTTTCATCGGTGACTGCGAGGTATATGCCAATTTTGTTCCTGCGGAGTTGTACCGTCAAGCGGGTATCACAGCTTATGTGCGTGGCAATTCCCAACAGCTGATTTGGCAGTCCTACTATTTGCTCAAGGAAACCTTCCGCTATGAGACGCCGAAAGCAGTGGTTTTTAATGTCAATGCAATGCGGTATTCTGAGCCGGTAAGCGAGGCATATAACCGCCTGATGATTGATAAAATGCGTTGGTCCACAGAAAAAGTGGAGATTATCCGAGCATCTATGACCGAGGAAGAAAATTTCCTGTCTTATGTGTTTCCTATTTTGCGGTATCACTCCCGGTTTGACCAATTAACAGCCGAGGATTTTGTATACCTGTTTCAGGAGAAGCAGAACACCTTCCAGGGACATCTGGTTAATACGGAAGTAAAGCCGGTGGAAAAGCTTCCGGCAAAACGTCCCTTGAAGGACTATGCCTTTGCAGATATCTGTTGGGAGTATCTGGATAAAATCCGCCTGCTGTGCGAGGAAAACGGCACCGAGCTGATTTTGGTCAAAGCGCCCAGCGTGTACCCTTACTGGTATGACGAATATCAGACGCAAATAGAGGACTACGCAGAAAAGCACAACATAAGCTTTTACAATCTGCTGGAAGTCGCCGAGGATATTGGTATTGATTACCAGCAGGACACCTATGATGGCGGCTTGCACCTGAACCTTTCCGGTGCGAAAAAGCTCTCCGTTTATTTTGCTGATTTGCTGGCAGAAAACCATAAGCTGGAGGACCACCGGGGAGAGACCTCCAAATTTGAAAAATTATTGGAAGAATATGATAAAGCGACAAATATAGGGGGAGAATAGAAATGAAAAAGATAGTTGCATTCCTGCTGGTGTGCGTGATGCTGAGCCTGTCCGCCTGCGGTGCCGCGCAAAACAGTGAAATTTCCTTCACAGTGGGCGGCGAAGAAAATGATACCGTCGCGGACACCGGCGCTGTTCAGAAGGACGATGAAAGCTTTTACTTTATGGCAGGGGACGTTATGGTTACGCCCGGAATGGAATTTGATGCCCAAGCGTTGCCAACAGATGATGTATACCAGGTTCCCAGCTGCGCCTTTGAAGGTACCGATAATGTCTACAGCTATGGAAGCTATGAAATCACCGCATACAACGATGGCGAAAAGGAGATTGTGTACTCCATTTTCTTCGTTGAACCGGACGTTACTACCCCGGAAGGTCTGGCAAACGGTGACGATCTGTCTATGGCTGCTGAGCTGTATGGGGAATATACGCAAGACGGCACTTCCCAAATTTTTACCCGCGGCAATACCCAGCTTCACGTAATTGGTGAAAACGACGTGGTTGTTTCCATCGAGCTGCGTTTGGCTGACTGAGTAATTATTGAGGTGAACAAAATGGAAAATAAACTGCATACAGAAACCCTGTGCATTCAGGCAGGCTACAGCCCTGCCAGCGGCGAGCCCCGCCAAATTCCCATTATTCAGAGTACAACCTTCAAATATGCTACCTCTGAGGATATGGGTAAGCTTTTTGATTTGGAGGCTTCCGGTTATTTTTACTCACGGCTGCAAAACCCTACCTGTGATATGGTTGCGGCAAAGATTGCGGCATTGGAGGGCGGCACAGCCGCAATGTTAACCGGCTCCGGTCAGGCAGCAAACTTCTATTCGCTGTTTAATATCTGCTCCTGCGGTGACCATATCGTGTCCTCCGCAGCGATTTACGGCGGTACCTTTAACCTGATTTCCGTAACGATGAAGCGGATGGGCATTGAGGCAACCTTTGTGGACCCGGATTGTACCGAGGAAGAGCTGCAGGCTGCCTTCCGTCCTAATACCAAGGTTGTTTTGGCGAAACCATTGCGAATCCTGCTCTGAATGTACTGGATATTGAGAAGTTCGCCAAGGTTGCCCATGCTAACGGCGTGCCCGTGATTATCGACAACACCTTCCCCACACCTGTTAATTGCCGTCCTATTGAATGGGGCGCAGACATTGTGACCCATTCTACCACTAAGTATATGGACGGTCACGGTGTTGCGGTAGGTGGCTGTATTGTGGACAGCGGCAAGTTTGATTGGACGAAATATCCTGAGAAATTTGCCGGTCTGTGCACCCCGGACGACAGCTACCACGGTGTGACCTATACTGAGCGTTTTGGTTTGGAAGGCGCCTTTATTACAAAATGTACTGTGCAGCTGATGCGTGACCTGGGCTCTATCCAGTCTCCCCAGAGTGCGTTTTACCTGAATTTGGGCTTGGAAAGCCTGCCCTTCCGTATGAAACAGCACTGCGCCAACGCCCAGAAAATCGCCGAATTCCTCAGCGCCAATAAAAAGGTTGCTTGGGTGAAGTACTGTGGTTTGAAGGGTGACAAGTACTATGGTTTGGCACAGAAGTATATGCCCGACGGTTCCTGCGGTGTCATTTCCTTTGGTTTGGTTGGCGGCAGAAAGTCTGCGGAAATCTTTATGAAGCACCTGAAGCTGGGTTCTATTGAGACCCACGTAGCAGACTCCCGTACCTGCTGTCTGCATCCTGCCAGCGCAACCCACCGGCAGATGACCGATGAGCAGCTGGATGCTGCAGGTGTCGGCGCAGACCTTATTCGTCTGTCCTGCGGTCTGGAAAACGCGGAGGACCTGATTGCGGATATCGCCCAGGCAATTGATAAAGTCTAATCAAAAATCGCTCAACCGTTTCGGTTGAGCGATTTTTTTATAAGGCAGGTCAGATTTCAAACTCCATGGCGCTGATAACCTTTGCGCAGCGGGGACACAGACCCTCAGCACCTGCTTTTTCAGAGTGCATCCAGCAACGGGGGCACTTCTCACCACGAGCTTCTGTAACGCCGACAGTCAGCTGGGGCAGGTTTTCACCAACACCGGTGGTAGCGCCCTCTGCAACAGTCTCCCATTCACAGGAGGACACAATGCAGATTTCTGCCAGGTTCATATCCTTGCACAGCGCAATCAAGCCGTCGTCTGCAGTTTGCAGGCTGACATGTGCCTCAAGCGCCTTACCGATACGCTTGTCAGCTCGGGCCAGTTCCAGAACACCGTTAACGTCCTGACGCAGCTTCATCACCGTTGCCCACTTTTCCATAGTGGCATCGTCCAGAATATATGCGTCATAGTTTTCAGGCATCTGGTTCAGGAGGATGTTTCTGGCATCATCACCATCCCGGTGGGGCATTGCCTGCCAGATTTCATCACAGGTAAAGGCAAGAATAGGCGCAAACAGCTTGGCCAGCGCATCCACGATCAGGAAGATGGCTGTCTGTGCGCTGCGGCGGCGCAGACCGTCCTTTTCTTCACAGTACAATCTGTCCTTAATGATATCCAGATAGAAGGAGGAGAGCTCCACCACGCAGAAATCATTGATAGCGTGGGAAACCAGATGGAATTCATAATTGTTATAGGACTTCCGGCAGGCAGCAATCAGGCTGTTCAGCTTGGTCAGTGCCCATTTGTCCAGCTCCTCTAACTGGTTTGCAGGTACCAAATGATTGGCATCGAAGTCATTCAGGTTGCCCAGACAGTAACGGGCGGTATTGCGGAACTTCAGATAGTTCTGGGCAATCTGCTTGAAAATCTCCTTGGAGCAGCGCACGTCTGCGTGGTAGTCGGAGGAAGCCGCCCACAGACGGACAATGTCTGCGCCGAAATCCTTAATCAGGTCAGCAGGGTCCACACCGTTACCCAGGCTCTTGTGCATTGCACGACCCTGACCGTCCACTGTCCAGCCGTGGGTCAGCACCTGCTTAAAGGGAGCGCCCTTGTCCAGTGCGCCCACAGAGGTGAGCAGGGAGGATTGGAACCAACCACGGTACTGGTCGGCACCCTCCAGATACACATCTGCAGGCCACAGCTCCGGTGTGTCCTTCATCAGGGATGCGTAGTGGGTCGAGCCGGAGTCGAACCAGCAGTCCAGTGTATCGGTTTCCTTTTCAAAGCCGGTGCCTCCACAGTGGGGGCAGGTAAAGCCATCGGGAACCAGCTCCATAGCTTCCTTCTTGAACCAAACATTAGAGCCGAATTCGTCGAACAGCTTGGAAATCTTATCGATAGACTTCGGTGTGGAAACGGGCTTGCCACAGTCCTTGCAGTAGAACACGGGAATAGGCAGACCCCAACGGCGCTGACGGGAGATACACCAGTCAGCACGCTCTTTAATCATACTGACCATTCTCTCGCCACCCCAAGCCGGGAACCACTGCACATTCTCAATTGCGGTGATAGCCTGCTCCTTGAAGGACTCCACGGAGCAGAACCACTGGGGAGTTGCCCGGAAAATAACCGGCTTTTTACAGCGGTCATGGTGGGGATAGGAGTGGATAATCTCCTCAGCAGCAAACAGCGCACCGCTTTGCTTCATATCCTCCAGAATGATGGGATTGGATTCCTCGGTTTTTAAACCAGCGTACTTGCCGGCATAGTCGGTGTGACGGCCGTAATCGTCCACAGGTACCACCAAATCCATACCGTAACGCATACAGGTCTGGTAGTCATCTGCACCAAAGCCGGGGGCAGTGTGGACACAACCGGTACCGGAGTCCATAGTAACATACTCAGCCCAGACCAGGCGGGAGGTCTTGTCCAGGAAGGGGTGCTGTGCCAGCATATTCTCGAAGAATGCGCCGGGGTAGGTAGCCAGCACCTGATAATTCTCAAAGCCGCCCTGCTGCATGGTCTTTTCCATGAGAGCCTCTGCCATAATATAGGTCTCGCCATTGTCAGCCTTTACCAATACATAGGAATCTCTGGGGTGCAGGCAGATTGCCATATTGCCGGGGAGCGTCCAGATAGTGGTTGTCCAAATTACGAAATAGGTTTTGCTCAGGTCGCAGCCTTCCAGCTTGCCCAAATCGTCCTTAACCTGGAACTTCACATATACAGAGGTACAGGGATCATCCTTATACTCAATGTCAGCCTCAGCCACAGCGGTGGCGCAGGCAGGACACCAGGTAACAGGCTTCAAGCCTTTATAGATATAGCCTTTGTCGAACATCCGGCCAAAGACCTTTACCTCCTGTGCTTCAAAGTGCTTGTCCATTGTGCGGTAGGGATTTTCCCAATCGCCCACAACACCCAGACGGCGGAAGCCTTCACGCTGCTTGTTGATAAAGTCCTGGGCAAATTCCTCGCAGGCATCCCGGAATTCCGGCACAGACATATCCCGGTTCAGCTTTTTCTTGGACGTTTCAATGGCACGCTCAATGGGCAGACCGTGGTTGTCCCAGCCGGGGACATAGGGGGTGTAATAGCCCATCATTGCGTGGCTGCGCACAATAAAATCCTTCAACGTCTTATTCAGCGCATGACCCATATGAATGTAGCCGTTAGAGAAGGGAGGGCCGTCGTGGAGAACAAAGGAAGGCTTGCCCTTGTTCTTTTCCAGCATCAGGGCATAAAGGTCTTGCTCGTTCCAACGCTGCAGCATACCGGGCTCCCGGGCAGGAAGACCGGCTTTCATAGGAAAGTCCGTCTTCGGGGTGATAATGGTATTTTTATAATCCATTGGTTCTTACCTCCAAAAATAGTCAAAATAAAACGCCTTTGTCTCCTGAATTAAGAGACAAAGGCGTAAATTACCTCTGCGGTACCACTCTTGTTCCGGTTTCCCGGCACTCAAACAGCGCAATATCGGGCGCACCCGGTGTAGCCTACTTTGTTCGGTACACAGCTCCAAGGGGATACCTGTCCTGTCAGCTTACTGCCTTGCACCAAACGGCAGCTCTCTATAAAGCGTTCACAGGATGGCTTGTCCTTATCATAGCTTACGTATTATTTTGTGGCTGTAGGGTCGTAGTTCCGACCAAACTGCAGATTGTTGAACTTGCTTGTGGTGGTTTCGGCATTTGGATGCTTCGGCTCGGCTTTGGGAGCATTTTCTTCCGTGGTGCCTACCAGCGCCTCCAGATTAGCAGAGATTTCGTCAGCCATAGCGTCCTGCTTATCTTCGTTGCGGTCGAAGTCAAACACACCGCTCTCAGCAGGTGCGGGTCGGTTGGCTTCCTTAATGCGCTCCAGCGCCTGCACGCAGGCTTTAATCTGCTCCTGCAGTTCTGTAATCTTATTGGCAGCAACCTGACGAGCTTCTTCCACACGGGCGTTTTCTGCAGCGATCAATGCGTCTGCGTTTTTTGCGTTTTCAATCGCAGCGGCATTTGCCTCGGTGAGAATTTGTGTGCACTTGGCTTCTGCTTCTTTAACCATCATATCGCAGGTCTTCTGGGCATTTACAATGGCATCCTTCATGCTGGCTTCGTTCTTGCGATACTCTTCCAGCTTGCCAACCAGAACCTTCATTTTGCTCTTTAAAAGGGCATTTTCCTTATAGAGCGTTACGTAGTCCTCAGTCAGGGGTTCCAGAAATTCGTCAACCCCCTGCATGTCGTAGCCACCAAAGGCAACACGATTAAAGGAAATCTGGTCGATTTGTTGGGGTGTAAACATAGTATTTCCTCTTTTTCTTTCATTACAGATAGCTTTCAATCTCGTTCTGCACGTTCTCCAGATCGCCAACAACATCCATATTGTGCGGGCAGAACAGATACGTAGACTGGGCAATTTTCTTCACACTGCCGTCCAGGGCATAGACACTTCCGGAGAGGAAGTCCACAACACGGCGGGTCAAAGCCTTATCTACATTTTCCATATTCAGAATAACAGCTTTCTTTCTGCGCAGTTCGTCAGCGGCCTTGGCGGTGTCATCAAAGGACTTTGCGTGGAAAAGCACAACCTCCTGCTTGCCGGAGCCCATATTCAGGACCTGGCCGGAGAAGGAGGGAGCTGCACTGGCGGACGGAGCAGCGCTGGGGGAATCGGTAATGTCAGATGCGAAGGGAGAGGGACGGCGTCCACGGGAGGCAGGCTGCACCTCGTCTTCCATTTCTTCCATCTCGTCATCGTAATCATCGTACTCGTCATCTGCATAGGGTTGGGCAAATTTCTTTACGTTGTCCCAAAAACTCATTTATCTGTATCCTCCTAAAATCTATATGTCATTATCCATAGTTACGCAGACCGAAGATTGCGGTACCCACCCGCACCATTGTACTGCCGCAGGCAATGGCATCGGCAAAATCACCGGACATACCCATAGACAATATATCTACCCATACATTATCGTATTTTTTTGCCGTTATGTCAACAGAAAGGTCGTAAATTTTTTGAAAAAATTTACGATTTTCTCCGGAAAAATGTGAAATTGGTGGAATTGCCATCAATCCGCGGACATGTATATGGGAAAAATCGGAAATTTTCTCACAAATTTCCGGGACCTCCTCCAGGTCAAAACCGGACTTACTTTCCTCCTGACCAACATTGACCTCCAGAAGAATGTCCTGTATCAGGTTTTGCCTGGCGGCTTCCTTGTCAATTGCCTCCAAAAGTCGCAGGCTGTCAACGCTTTGAATCAAATCTACCTTTCCCACAACCTGTCGAACCTTATTGGTCTGTAAATGACCGATGAAATGCACCGGTGCGCCCTCGTAGGCATTATCTGTCAGCTTTTGGGTTAATTCCTGCACCCGGTTTTCTCCGCAGCAATCCACGCCAGCAGCTATGGCTTGCCGCACATTGGTGCTGTCGTTCATTTTTGTGGCGGCGCACAGCAAAATATCCTCCGGGCTTCTGCCGCAGGCCAATGCCGCCATTGCAATTTCTTCTTTAATTTTCTTCACGTTTTCTATAATGGACATAGAAGCCTCCAAAGTATAAAGGCGACGGGTTGCTCCGTCGCCTTTCGGTTATTGTGCTGCCTTCAGCGTGCGAATGGGGGCCAAGGTAGAAATGGCATGCTTATAAATCATTTGCTGCTTGCCATCGGTTACCAGTACTACCACAAAGCTGTCAAAGCCTGTGATAACACCCCGGAGCTGGAAGCCATTCATCAGAAACAGTGTCACCGGCACTTTGTCCCGGCGAACCTCCGTTAAAATGGCATCCTGTAAATTGAGTTGTTCAGACATATGTATTCCCTCTTTCTTTGAAATTCCCGGTGGGATACATAAATCTTACCATTATTCAGTTGTCAAAAGCTGTCAAAAACTGTCGGGCTTTTTGAAGAATTTCATCAGTACCTTCCCCGGGATTGCGTAACAGCCAGTGAATTTCCTTGTTTCTGCGAAACCAGGTCAGCTGCCGCTTGGCATAATGCCGGGAGGCCTGCTGAACCAGAATTGTTGCTTCCTCTGTGCTGCAGCGTCCCTGCAGAGCAGCTACATACTCTTTGTATCCGATTGCTTGCATAGCGGTGCATTTTTCCGGAATGCCACGGTCTAAAAGACTTTGAATTTCTGCAAGTAACCCGTTATTTAGCATCATTTCCACACGGACGTCAATTCGGTCATACAAATCCTGACGGTTTTCATCGTCCAATCCAAACCAAACTGGAGAATATTTTGCCGGAATTTCCTGGGTTTTTTTGTTGTGGGAAGTAATGGTTTCGCCGGTTTCGTAAAAAACCTCCAGAGCGCGGATAATGCGTTTCCTGTCAGCCAAATGGAGTCTGCCTGCAGCCTCCGGGTCAATTGTTTGCAATAGCCGGAGCATAGCTTCCATACCCTCAGCATCTGCTTGGGCTTCCAGCCTCTCCCGCATTCCGGTGGAAGGGTAGGGCGCAAAGGAATTTCCCTTGATCAGCGCATCCATATAAAGCCCGGTGCCACCGGCAATAATGGCTGTTTTGCCTCTTCTCAGAATGTCCTGTAAAACAGGGTCTGCCATTTCGCAATAGCGGCTAACGGAAAAATCTTCATCCGGCTCTGCCACATCCAGCATATGGTGGGGGATATCCAGCATTTCTTCCTGTGTGGGCTTGGCAGTGCCGATGTCCATACCACGGTAAATCTGCATAGAATCACAGGAAATCACCTCGCCGTCCACTAGCTTTGCCAAAGCTACCGCAAGGGCCGTTTTGCCGGAGGCAGTGGGACCGGCAACACATATGATTTTATCCAAATCTTAACTCCTCTTAAATTGCTTTTCCAGCTGCTTCTTGCTCAAGCTGATACAAATAGGTCTGCCGTGGGGGCAGTACTTCAAATCCTCCCGGTTCATAACCGCTGTTGCCAAAACAAGCAGTTCCTTTTCATCGGTTTTCCAACCGGCTTTAATGGCAGCTTTGCAGGCAACAGTGTGCAGCATTTCGTCACGGACTTCACTTGACTTTTCTCTGCGACCGTTTTGCAGATTTTCTGCCAATAAATCCAAAGAATCCTGCACGTCTTCCGGTGCCAAATCCATGGGGACTTGCCGCACCAGCAGGGTGTTATCGCCAAATTCATCAATTTCAAAGCCCAGATGCGCCAGCAAAGACCGGTTGGCAAGAAGCAGAGAAACGGCTTCGGGGCTTAGCCGGCAGGGTAGGGGGGTAAGCAATGCCTGAGAACTAATGCTCTCGGGATTTTCCTTCAGCTTTTCAAATAATATCCGTTCATGGGCGGCATGCTTATCAATCAGGAAAGCATCCTCGCCCTGTTCCACCAGAATATAGGTGTTATATAACTCTCCCACAAAACGCCAGGGCTGAACCTGGGGCATAGCCAATTCTTCCTGCACAGGTTCCGTCTGGGGAATTTCCGGTTCTGCTTTTGCTGCAGGCTGCTGGGGTGCAGGCGAAGGAATTTGTGCAAGCTTTTCCGGCTTCAAATCAGGTAGCTGAACAGCCTGATGAAAAACCGGTGTACGTTCTATCGTTTTCGCTGTGGCAGCAGCGGCCTCCGGATTAGGCTTGGGTGCTTGCGCAACTGCAGCGGAGAAGTTCTTATATTCCTGGGCAGTCATTGTGCGGAAGAAGCTTTCCTGCTTGGGAGCCGGCTTTGCAGGAATGGTATTTTCTGCCTTCGGTGCAGGTTTAAACTGCATTTGCGGTCTGTCCGGAGTCTTGTTCAGCGCCCCTAAAACACCGTAGTGAATGCAGTCAAACACAGCTTTTTCATTAAGAAATTTTACTTCGGTTTTTGCAGGATGGACGTTTACATCAACGGCAGTTGCAGGTAAATTCAAATGCAATACGCAGGCAGGGAATTTACCTACCATCAGCTGATTTCTGTAAGCCTCCTCAAGGGCAGCAACCAAAAGCCGGGATTTTACCGGTCGACCGTTGACAAAGAAGGTTTGTAAATTTCGGCTGGGACGGGCGTCGGTGGGTTTGGAAACATACCCGGTCAAGGTGTAATTGTCCCAGTGACTGTCAAGCTTTACCATTTTTCCGCCATCTCTGCCGTAGACGCAGTAGATTGCCGCCTCCAGACCGCCGGTGCCGGGGGTGGACAAAACTTCCTTGCCATCGCGCAAGAACCGGAATGCCACCTCCGGATGTGCCAGAGCTTGCAATTGTACAGCGCCGGCAACACGACCGCCTTCCACAGTGTCGGATTTCATAAATTTCATCCGGGCCGGTGTGTTGAAAAACAGATCCCGGACAATGATGGTTGTGCCATCGGGACAGCCGGCTTCGTTCTCCTCGGTGATAACACCGGCCTCCAGCTGCAGGCTTGTGCCGCTGAGGCTGTCCTTTGTTTTTGTCAAAAGGTCAATACGGCTGACAGAGGCAATGGCTGCCAACGCTTCTCCTCGGAAGCCCATAGTAGAAATGGCAGCCAAGTCCTCGGCAGTGCGCAATTTTGAGGTGGCATGCCGGGAAAATGCGGTTTTGGCATCCTGACTATCCATACCGCAGCCATTATCTGTAACCCGTATAAAGGTCATACCCCCGTCCCGGATTTCCACAGTAACCTGTGTTGCTCCGGCATCAACGGCGTTTTCCAGCAATTCCTTTACAACGCTGGCAGGACGCTCCACCACCTCGCCGGCGGCAATTAAGTTAGCAACATGGGTAGACAGTTGAATGATTTTTGCCATTAAATCACCTCATAGAATAGGTGCCGACCTGATTGACGGCGATGTGAATAAGGATGGGTGCCCAAATGGAATCGGCTTTTTCGTAAGACCAGGCAAGGCAGATTCCTGCGGGCAGATATTGAACAAAGCATAATAGCAGCTGCAGGGGTGTGTAGGTATCCATATAAGACAGAATGTGAACAATGCTGAATAAAGCGGTGGAGACCCCATAGGCAAGCACAGGATTTTTGCCATAAATTCCGCCAAATACCGCACCCCGGTAAAGGGTTTCTTCCACCACCGGTACCAGAATAATCGTGCCGATGCTCATCAGGGTGTAGTTTTCTTTGGTCATTTGGGAAATAGAGGCATCGTTGGCATTGATAAAATCAGGGGAAAGTTTGATAATCAAATAGTTGATGGCGTAGCTTACAATCCAGTACAGCATAAGTCCGGCACCGGCAAAGCGAAACGTCTTCCAGGGATTACGCATCAAATACTTGAAATTTTCGATGAGAAAATCCCGGTAAACCACGGTAATCACAAGGAAATTCAATGCAAAAAATAAAAAATGCAAGGACGTAGAGGACAGAGGAGAGCCCAGCAGCCAGTTGCCCCAGGAAAGTGCCGTCGACAAGACAAAAAGCTGCAGCACAAGATAAATCAGTCCAAAAGTTATTAACTTTTTCGGTAAGGAAACAGAAAGCCTTTTCATATCAGTTCAACATCTTCTTCAGCTTATATAGTTCATTCATAGCCTCGATGGGTGTAAGGGTTTCCACAGAGATGGCACCCAGCGCAGCGCAGACCTGCTGGGCATTTAAGTCCAGCATACTCATTTGGTCGTCCTGCTCCTGCTTTACAACTTTTACAGGCGCAATTCCTTCGTCTTCCAATTCTTGCAGAATTTCCCGGGCACGCTGCACCACACTGTTGGGCAGACCTGCCAGCTTTGCAACCTCGATGCCGTAGCTGTCATCTGTGGCTCCGGGGACAATCTTGCGCAGGAAAATCATTTTATCCCCACGTTTTTTAACAGCAATATTGTAATTCTTCACGTTGGGAAGCTGCTGCTCAATGTTGGAAAGCTCGTGATAATGGGTGGCAAACAATGTCTTAGCCCCCAGATGCCGTGGGCTGGCGGCATATTCCAGCACCGCCCGTGCAATGGACATACCGTCATAGGTGGAGGTGCCTCTGCCGATTTCGTCCAAAATCAGCAGACTTTTCGCTGTGGCATACTTCAAAATGTTTGCCACCTCAGACATTTCCACCATAAAGGTGGACTGACCAGAGGATAAGTCGTCGCTGGCGCCAATTCTGGTGAA
>JAFXAQ010000039.1 GCA_017516925.1 Oscillospiraceae bacterium
CCCTGAAGCTCGCTAAGGGCTACTGGGGTTCTAAGTCCAAGCACTTTAAGATGGCCAAGCAGGCCGTCATGAAGTCCGGCAACTACGCTTTCGTCGGCCGCAAGCTGAAGAAGCGTGACTATCGCAGACTGTGGATTACTCGTATTTCCGCTGCAGTTAAGCCCTACGGCTTGAACTACTCCACCTTTATGAACGGTGTGAAGAAGGCTGGCATCGAGATGAACCGCAAGAGCCTGTCCGAGATGGCTATCCAGGACACCGCTGCTTTCGCTGCTCTGGTTGAGAAGGCAAAGGCTGCTCTGTAAAAAAATCAAAAGACCCTGTTTTTACAGGGTCTTTTCTCATATTAAGCCTTCCCCTTTGGGGGGAAGGGGGACCGCTTTAGCGGTGGATGAGGTGAAACTGTGGAATTAAAGCATATTGCCCAAAGACCGGGACGGCTATCCTCTTTTTTAAAAGAGGAAATGGGAATGTCCTCGGGACTGATGAACCGGCTGAAATGGCAGGAAAAGCTGTTTGTCAACGGACAGCCCCAGCATACGGATTTTCAGGTGTCCCCCGGGGATGTGATTTCCGTTCCGTTGGAGGAAGAAACGCCGGCGTTTCCGCCAGAAGACGGAGACCTTACAATTTTATACGAGGATGACCACATTCTGGCAGTGGACAAGCCTGCCGGTATGCTCATTCACCCCTCCCGGGCAACCATAACCGGCACACTGGCAAACCGGGTGCTGGGCTACTACCAAAAAACCGGGCAAAGCTGTGCTTTTCACCCCATTACCCGGCTGGACCGGGATACCTTCGGGGTGGTGCTTCTGGCCAAAAATGCCCATATCCACAGCAAATTTACCCAAATGCAGGAGCAGGGAGTGCTGCAAAAGACCTATGAAGCTTTGGTGGTGGGCTGTCCTGCAGAAACCGAAGGCATCATCGATGCCCCCATTGCCCGGAAGCCCCTGCCCAGCCTGCTGCGCTATGTGGACGAAACCGGAAAACCCTCTTTGACCAAATATAAGGTTCTGAAAAGCGGGGAAATCAGCCATTTATCTCTGCAGCCGGTGACCGGGCGTACCCACCAGCTGCGGGTGCACTGCGCCTATATGGGCTTTCCCATTCTGGCAGACCCCCAATATGGCACGAAAATCCCGGGGCAAACCCAGCATTTGTGCGCCAAAAGCATCACCTTCCCCCACCCGGTCACCGGACAGAAAACCAAAATTGTTTCCCAACTGCACCCTTAAAATAAGCCCCCCAAACCGCAACGGTTTGGGGGGTATCCGTTATTCCACAATAATCTTCTTGGCGTTTGCCTTGCTGCGGCAGAACCAGTTGGTAATATGACATGCGCACATACCGTGCTCGTAGTAGCGCTCTATTTCCATTTCGTATTTGCCGAACGCTACTTCAAACTTCTCTGCCAGCTCCCGGGCCTTCCAGTCGTTGCCCTTTGCCTTTTCCGTTGTGATATCTGCCATCCAATCCAGCCACTCAGCGTAGCGGTTCAGCAGCCGCCAGGACACAGTCTGGGGACGGTTGGGCATCACGTGGTGGGTCTTAAACAGGAACCGCAGCCGGGCTGCCAAATTGTGGACAGACTGTAGTCTGCTTACCCGGCTGGGATCGTAGTACATAGAAACTTCCTCGTCGATGGAACGAGCGCCCTCCATATAGGCAAAGTCGAAGGCGGTGGAAACATCCCGCAGAACTTCATCCACCTTCTGCCAATCCTTGCCGTAGATGTGCGCAAAATAGTCGGCCCGGACAGTCTCGAAGTCGCAATCCCGATTCATCAGGGTTTCGGCATAAATGTACACAGGGAAGCCGTTGGGGAAGCCGCTTCTCTGGCTGCCATCCTCCAGCATACCGCAAAGACCCATAATTTTCAGGCTGCGTACGTCCTCATAAATCCGCTTTGCCAGACTGTAGCCGCCGGGCTCTACGAACTGATGCCGCCAGAGGTGATAGTCAAAGCAGAGGTAATCTCCGGAGAAAAGCTTCTGCCACTGTTTCAGCAGCGCATAGCCTTCTTCGGTGGTAGGAGCCTTCCAGGCGTTATAAATGAATTCGGGAGCCTCCGGAACCGGGGTGTCCTCTGTGACGCTGGTGGAATAATCCCGGGTGAAGGGGCAGTAATGTAACAGGAAGCGGTCCGGGTTATTCAGCATAATATGCTCAGGAGGGAACATCGTATCTACATACAAGCTGGTGCAGACTTTTGTGCTAAGACCTGCCTCGGTCAGCTTCTGATCAATTTTGTTGAGAACGATATTTCTCCAGTCCGCAGGACGCATTTTTATGCATTCGGGACATTCGCAGTAGTTCTTGCTGCCATCTGCCAGATTAAACTTGATATGGACGTAGTTTGGGTGGGTTTTGGCATAATCTACAAACGCATCTGCCATTTTATCCTGAACCACAGGATTAGACAGACACAGCTGGGTATAAGGAGGTCTTCCCATATAGAACTTTCTTTCACCCTTGCGCATAGCCACCATCTCGATGGTTTCCGGAGGGAAGTCCGCCTCGCTTTGCTTTTCCGCCGCGGCATCCATATCCGGGTTTTCCTTGAAGCCGAAGGCACGGCTGGTCCAGCCGTGACCGATACCGGTCAGGTTCAGACCCCGTTTGTTGATCTCCACCTCGCACATACGCCGCCACTGGAGCACCTGGTTCTCGTCCACAGGCTCCGGCATACGGTTGGCTTCGTTGTGGAAGTGGGAATAATAGCGGGTGTAGTAGTTCATGGGGATGAAGAACTCCAGATTGAAGGTGTTCAACTCCAGCTTTGCGTAGTAGTCGATGGCTTCCAGCATAGCGGTCTGGGAGGAGTAGCCCTCGTCGCAGAAGCCACGAATCCGATGGTCTGCCAGCTTGTGGTAGGACACAGGAACGATATCCTGCATCGGCACGTAATCACCGTCAATACCGGGGTAGAGCCAGCGGCAGCCGTTTTCCCGGAGGTAGCGGTAAACCGCAAAGAGCACGCTTCGGGGGTTGGAGCCTGCCAGAATGCCGCCATTTACGTCGGTCTCAATGTAGAGCTCGTCGTCCTGCACCGGGTCTTCGCCGGTAAAGGGGACACCGAAATCCTCCAAAAAGCCCAGACGGAAGCCGTCCTTTGCCTCCGGGTCATAGGCGATTTTTACGTCGCCTGCCTCAGGCATCATCATCCGGAGATATTTCTTCATCTCCAGGGCGGCGTGGTCGATGGCACTGTCACAGCGCAGTTTGTTAATGGTTAACATAACGTCCTCCTTGCGCATTTTTTCTTTATGATACCATATGTTTTCCAAAATTTGTAGTAACTTCTTGGCTTTTTTATAGATTTCTTGGCTTATTTTTGCAGACTACCCAAGATTTCCAAAACAATCCGGCAATGCTCCTGTTCCTGCTGGGCAAGCCTTGCAAAGACCTTGCCGTATTCCGGGTGGGAAGCACGCTGCTCATATTGGGCTAAGCACTGCATCTCCCTGCCGTAGCACCGGCGCAGGGTGACTTCCGGGGATTCCTGCGGCAGGGGCAAAGCGGCAACCTTGGGATGGGTGCCCACAATTAAGGTGTAAATACCCTTCAGGCAAGCCACGTGGGTCTGCTCCTGTTCAAAGAGGCTACGCAGCTGCGTAGCAGGCTTTCCGGACAGCTTCCGGGAGAGCTGTAAGTAGGTGGTGGCATCCGCCCATTCCTGGGCAATCAGGGACAAAAGCCCCTGCTCCTGGGCGCTGTTTTCCGGATGTACACGCTGCCACACCCGGGCAGCCTTCTGGGGGTCGAGCGTTTCCATAGACATCTTCCTTTCCTCTTATAATTGTATAGTATATGCCCCGGAAAATAAAAAAGTTACTTCTTTTTGTCGATACAAAAAATTGGGGCTTTTCTTTTTCGCTCATATGTGCTATTATGAAAAAAAGAAATATCAGGAGGTTTCCTTATGGCACGTACCAGCAACAAGGGTCAGGAAATTCTGGAATTTGTAAATCAATTTGCCCAGGAAAACGGCTATGCCCCTTCCGTCCGGGAAATCGGGGCAGCAGTGGGCTTAAACTCCACCGCCTCCGTCAGCTATCATCTGCACCAGCTGCAGAGCAAAGGACTGCTGCTCAGCCCCGGCAACAAGGGCGCCAAGCGTGCCATTTCCACCGGTCAGCGCCCCGGACAAATTCCGGTAATCGGCGTGGTAACTGCCGGTCAGCCGATTTTGGCCTTTGAAAATATGGAAGGCACCATGGCTTGGGACGGAGACCCTGACTGCTTTGCCCTGCGGGTCAAGGGTGACAGTATGATAAATGCGGGCATCTTAAGTGGAGATAAGGTTGTGGTTCGCCCCCAGCAGACCGCCCAGGACGGGCAAATTGTTGTTGCGCGGCTGGAGGACGAGGCTACTGTCAAGCGTTTATCCTTAAAAAACGGGGAAATTTGGCTGCTTCCGGAAAACCCGGATTATGCGCCCATTGACGGAACCCACGCCCAGATTATCGGCATTGTGAAGGCCGTTGTCCGGGAATATTAAAGAATGAGGAACGGTCTGCGGACCGTTCCTTTTGCGCTTTCCATACAAGAAAAACGGAAAATTCTTATAAAAATAAGGAAAAAAACGGAAAAGTATTTGCTTTTCGAAAGCAAGTGTGCTATACTATTCCGGCATTTAGAAAGAATGACAAAAAAACAATATCGGCAGAAGAAACAGCCGAAAAAAACGAAAGGGGTATTTACTATGTCTCACAAGTACGTTTACCTGTTTACCGAAGGCAATGGCTCTATGCGTGAGCTGTTGGGCGGTAAGGGCGCAAACCTGGCTGAAATGACCAATATCGGTCTGCCTGTTCCCCAGGGCTTCACCATTTCCACCGAAGCCTGCACAAAGTATTACGAAGACGGCCGTATGATCAACGCTGACATTCAGGCGGAGATTATGCAGTACGTAGAAAAGCTGGAAGAAATCACCGGCAAGAAGTTCGGTGATAAGGAGAACCCCCTGCTGGTCTCCGTCCGTTCCGGCGCCCGGGCCTCTATGCCCGGTATGATGGACACCATCCTGAACCTGGGTCTCAATGAAGAGGTTGTTGAGGTTCTGGCTACCAAGTCCGGCAATCCCCGTTGGGCTTACGACTGCTACCGTCGG
>JAFXAQ010000040.1 GCA_017516925.1 Oscillospiraceae bacterium
AGGGTACCTCGTCGCCCTCTTCAAAGAAAATGTCCAGCAGAGTGCCCTCTGCAGTGGACTCGCACTCGAAGCTGGCCTTGTCGGTCTCATAAGTAAACAGAACGTCGCCGACCTTGACCTGATCGCCAACCTTCTTCACCCACTCACCGATGATACAGCTTTCCACTGTAATACCGGCCTTGGGCATGATGACAGCATTTGCCATAGTATATCCTCCTAATTATGTTATAGCTTGTTAATTATAACTTATCTTAACACAATTCGTCAATAGTTATTTCACGAAAAGCAGGAAAATCCGGAGTGTTTTTTCACACTCCGGACACTTTTACAAAATATTCAGCCCCGCTGTCTTTGCTGCCCGGGCAAATGTCTCCGGGACAGCGCTGTCGCATATTAAATAGTCCACATCCGACAGCTTCGCAAAGGTATAGGGCATCAGGCAATTGAACTTTTCCTGGTCGCACATAGCCACACTGGTTCTGGCTTTTTGAATCACCAAACGTTTCACCAGCATATCCCCTTCTGTACCGCAGGTGAAGCCCACATCCACAGAGCAGCCGGACACACCGATGAACGCCATATCGATATTGATGCCTTGCAGCATTTGCAGGGTGTTTTGTCCGGAAAGCGCCAGGTTTTTCCGGTTAATGGTACCACAGCACAAGGTTACCACCGGATTGTGAAGACGGCATAATTCCAGGGCAATACTGGGTCCTGTGGTAAAAATATGCAGGTTAATATCCGGCAAAGCCTTTGCCAATGCCAGATTGGTGGTGCTGGCATCCAGAAAAATAGCGGTGTGCGGCTGAATAAGCTCAAGCGCTTTCTGGGCAATCAGCGATTTTCCCACATTATTTTCCCGCATACGAACATTAAATTCCGGGTCTCCTTCCAAGCGGACAGACTTGACACCGCCACGGAATTTCACCACGTAGCCGCTACTTTGCAGCGCATCCAAGTCCCGGTGAATGGTCATAAGGGAGACATCCGGAAACATTGCCCGCAATTCCTTAATGGTGGCTACGTTTTTCTTCTCAATATACTCACGCATTTGTTCCTGACGAATACTGTACATATTGCCTCCAAATGTTAAAGTTATAACAATCTGTCACAAATATAACATTTGGAGCCGGTATTGTCAATGGCTATTTCTGCGCAGAAACCCGAGCCAATTAAATTGGCTCGGGTTGAAATTTTCTCGGATTTTACCTTTATCCGCCTTTTTGCTGGTTCAGCTGTGCAAGCAGTTCCGAATAGCCCAGCTGCAAAATCTCTGCTGCACCCTGGCCCACACGACAGCTCTTTACCTCATAGCCACCGTATTCAAAGGTGGCATTGCTGGGAATGTAGCCGTTGTCACCCATAGCATTTGTTGCCAAAATGGTGGTTTTAAAGGGGGAAGTGGATTTTACATGCATACCGTTCTCGGTAAACATCTCATAGGGCATAAACAAAATTGCGGTGTCGCCGAAGGCAAGTCCGTAAATCTTGATGTTGGTGGAATTTGCTTTCACAGTACTGCTCAGCACGTTCAGATTACCAAGCTGGACTTCTTCATATGTAGCATCCAGAGCAATTGCCTCCCCTGCCAATGCCTTGTAAGCTTCGTTATACTGGTTGGTCACATATTTGGTTGCGCCAGGAACCCTGGAAGCATAACCAACATTGCCGCAAGCACCGTTAAAGTGAATCATCAGTTGGTTGTTCTCTTCAAAGACCTTACGCATCTGCTCAGTGCAGGAAACAATGTTCATATAACTGGTAGAGGTATAGGGGTGTGCCTGCCAATTGAGCATTACAATATCCTTGCCGCCCTCACGGACGAACTTTACCAGCTGCAGCTGATTATCCGCCTCCACAACATGGTCCACAGGGGTTCCGCCCTGACCAAGCTCCGTGGTGGTAGCCTTTCTTCCGTCACTCATAATATAGTGACGGCAGGAATTGTAGCCCTCCAGTTCTGCAGAGGTTGCATACATTTTTGCATTCTTCCGGTCCTCCAGAGCAAGCTTGGCGGCAGCAATCATCTGTTCCCCTACATACTTCAGGTAATCCGCATTGACATAGTTTGGATGCGTATTGGGGGCATGGTGATTGTGTGTGGCAGAAACAAGAATATTCTCCGCAGGAATACCGGTTCCCTCCGCAACGGTGGGTATCAACTCCAGGATGCTTTTATAGACTTTCAAGGTTTCCAGGCTGTATACCAAAACGGTTTTACCGGTGGTATCTGTCAGTGCCACACAGGTACAGGGCAGGTCATCAATAATCTTTTCATATGCATCTGTCTGAGCCTCTGCATAGGAGGCAGAATGCCCGCCCAGCGTCTGGGGTCCCTGGGAAAGCTGGGGCGTAATATTAGTATTGCCATAGCCTGCCTGGAATGTATCCGGGGCGCCGGTTGTGGTTTCGGTGGTTTCCCCGGCACCGGTGCCGTTACAGGCGCAAAGTCCCAAAACCAGCGCCAGCGTCATAAGTAAACAAAGGGCTTTTCTCATTGTGTGTTTCTCCTTCCATTCTGACCGCCTCATTGCGCAGCCTCGTATTCCGCTACTATTATACAATAAGCTGTTTATAAATCAAGGGAAATTTTAATCCCTCTAAAAACAATTTTCACTTATTCTTACAGGTTTCTATTGATTTTCTCAGATGGGTGCGGTATTCTAAAGATATTAGAAATCCAATCAATCAGGTGAACGTATGGATATTTACGTTATTTTTTCCGCAACGCCAAACAAAATCGGAAGGTTCATTCGCATATTCACTGCCGAAAGCTACAACCACGTAAGCATTGCCTTGGAGCAAGATTTACAGCAAATGTACAGCTTTGGCAGGCGCAATTATTATACGCCGTTTTGGGGCGGGTTTGTTAAGGAAACGCTATCGCGGTATCATATTAAAAACCAGTCTGCACAGGTGCGCATTTGCAGACTTCCGGTTAGCGATGAGCAGTATAGACACCTGAAGGAAACGCTTGTCCAAATGGAAGCGCAGCAGGACAAGCTTTTATACAATCATTTGTCCGCTATGATTTACCCTGTCCGCTGGAAATTTAAGGTAAAAGATGCCTACACCTGCGTAGAATTCTGTACGCAGATACTTCAGGAGCTGGGATTTATCGACAAAGAAAAGGGATTTTATTCCATGGAGGATTTGATAAAAGCGCTGGAGCCTTATCAGATTTATAAAGGAGCCATGCCGGAAAACGCCCAGATGGATACTGAATACTTTCAGATGCAGCCTGTAATGAAAACACTGCATTTGACAGCAAGGGATTTTTTACGGTTATTTGGAAGATTCAAATAGAGCGTGTTCGTTTAGAACACGCTCTATCTCAGTCTGTCAAAAAAGTATTTTTTGACAGACTGACAGAGGTCAAAGAAGCGCCAAAGACAAGCAAACCGGACCCGTCGGCGTACAGATGGTACGTTAGGGTCCGGTTTGTGCAGTAAGTCAAAACACCTTGCGATAGC
>JAFXAQ010000041.1 GCA_017516925.1 Oscillospiraceae bacterium
ATTCCGGTCCAGATTGAAGGAAATGCCGTTAACGGCCTTTACTTCACCGGCATCGGTAAAGAAGGAGGTATGCAAATCTTTAACTTCAAGCAGCGGCATTTGTATACGCTCCTTTCTTAGTTGTTAAGCTTGGGATCAAACGCATCCCGCAGACCGTCGCCAAGCAGGTTCAGGGACAGCACGATGATACTGATCACAATAGCAGGGATAATCAAACGGTAGGGATAGGAGTCGATACCGTTCAGCGCATCGGAAGCCAGAGAGCCCAGAGAAGGCATCGGGGCGTTCACGCCCAGGCCCAGGAAGGACAGGTAGCTTTCGGTGAAAATAGCGCTGGGGATCTGCAAAGCGGTGGAAATAAACACCACACCGATGCTGTTGGGGATCAGGTGCTTGGTGATAATCCACTTACCCTTGGCGCCGGTGGCACGGGCATTGAGCACGTACTCCTGCTCCTTCAGGGACAAAATCTGACCGCGGATCTGACGGGCCATAGACACCCAGTACAGAAGGGCGAACACGATGAAAAGGCTGATCATATTTGAGCCCAGCTTTTCCAGCATCGTGCCCTCAATGGCACTGCCAAGAGCATCCTTCATAACCGATGCCAGCAGGATAACCATCAGCATATCCGGCAGGGAGTAAATCACGTCCACGATACGCATAATGACCATATCCACCTTGCCGCCGCAATAGCCGGCCAAGGAGCCCATCAGCATACCGATTACCAACACGATCAAGCTGGCGAAGAAGCCAACCAACAGAGAAATCCGGGTGCCGTAGACCACGCGGATGAAGTAGTCACGGCCCTGATCGTCGGTACCGAAAATGTGGGGGAATACCTTGCTTGTTTCCCCTTCATAGCCCTCAAAACGGGCAATATAGAAGCCCTTACGTCCGGAAATCAGGGTCATATCCCCTTCCTCACGGACAGCTTCTCCACGCCAGGTGGTCTCCCAAAGCCAGCGGGAAAGCTCACGCTCGCCGGAGAAAACGCTGGTGTCCATCTGAGTGTACTCTTCGTACTTGGCATCGGCAGGCATTTTGGAAATCAGTGCCACAAAGGTTTCCTTGCTCACATCACCGGCCTGATACTCAGCAACCAGCTTTTCCAAATCTGCCTTGGTCTGGGCATCCTTTGCCACGTCAATGTCCTTCTGGGACTGAATCATATACACTTCCTTCGTGGCAAGAGGAACGAAATAAATCTCCGCATTGACCGTGCCCAAAAGCTTGAGTGCTTCCGTTGCACCGTATGTAAAGGGCTTCAGGTCATTATAGGTGGGGTCCACAGGCTTGCCCACGGTAATACCCAACTGCTGCTCATAGGAATAGGGCCAGAAGCTGGGAATAAAAATGGCAGACAGGGTAATCAGCACCACCATAATCAAGCTGATAGTGGCAACCTTGTTCTTCAAAAGGCGCTTCACACCGTCCTTAAAGAAGGTGGTGGACTCGCGCATCTGCACAATGTATTCTTTCTCTTCCTCGGTAGCCGGAGCAAAGGAATCCAAGTTCACGTGCATAGTGAATTTTTTCTTTTCCATTGTTGCCGCCTCCTTACTCCAGGTTAATCCGGGGATCAACGGCCTTGTACAGGATATCGCTGATCATATTCATAATCACGATTAAAGTTGCCAAAATAATGGTTGTACCCATAATCATGGGATAGTCACGGTCGGTAATGGAGCTGACGAAGGCTCTGCCGATACCGGGCACAGCAAAAATCTGCTCTACCACCAAAGAACCGGTAACAATGTAAGCCAGCATCGGTCCAAAATAGGTAATGACCGGAATGAGGGCATTTTTCAGGGCGTGACCGAAGATAATCTTCACGCCGGAAACACCCTTGGCCTTGGCGGTACGGATATAGTCCTGACCCAGAACGTCCAGCATAGAGCTGCGGGTCAGACGGGTAATATTCGCCATTGGCGACAGTGACAGCGTAATAATGGGCAAAATCAAGCCGCCCTCAGATGCGCCGTTTGCCGGCAAAATATGGAAGGTAATGGCGAATAAAATGAGTAATAGCGTACCCATAATAAACGAGGGCATGGAGATGCAGGCGGTGGTAAAGACCATCACAACCCGGTCAATCAGCTTATTCCGGCGCAGCGCAGCCACAGAGCCCAGCACCACACCAACCACCAGCGCAATCGCGGCAGCGGTAATACCCAGCTCAGCAGAGGTCTTCATGCCATCGCTGATGACATCGATAACATCACGGCCACGGTTTTTCAGGCTGGGACCGAAGTCAAAGCGCAGCACGATATCGGAAAGATATGTACCGTATTGCTCCAACAGCGGCTTATCCAGACCGTACTTTGCCTCCAAAGCAGCCTTTGCAGCAGGGGTAATCGCCTTTTCACTGGCGAAGGGGCCGCCGGGCACTGCACGGGTGACAAAGAAAGTGATGGTAATGACGATCCACACAGTCAGTATCGCCAGACCAATTCTTTTTAAAATGTATAACAACGTCTTCGTATTCATCTTACTGTCCTTTCCTCTATATACCTTGCGCGCCGGACACTTGTCTTTGAGCGCCTGTAAGAAAATTGTCTATTTATTATAATCAAATTCACCCCCCTTGTCAATGGTATATTTATTTGGTACTTTGCGTTTTTCCTGGAAAAAGATGCTTTTAGGGGCGGCACGCAGGCCGCCCCTAAGCTTTTTATTCAGATATTGCGTTGATTATATATTCCCCCATTGGTCGACGGAAAGCACCCGGTAATGGGCTGTCTCATCCGTCACCGGCAGGTCGCAGGCCACGGTGGAGGCAATCTGTGTATCTCCGGCAAATACCCGGTAGTAGCAGTGGTTGGGGTCGGAAACCGGTTTCCAGGTCAGCGTTCCGTCCTGAATAGCAAGACCTTCCGCCACCACAGGCGCCGCCTTTTCCTGATAGTCGGTGGTGAAGAAGGTAATGCTGTTGCCCTTAAGGGTGTAGACAGGATTTTCAGCCGGTACGGTTGCGCAGACGCCCTGCAGGTCACCGAACTGATTGTAAGGCACATTGTCAGGGTCATATTCATAGACCCGGAGTTCCTTATTAAATAAGGCAGAATCCAGTGTAATCTCCGTAGGCTCTGCATTGCGGTTGACAATACCGATGCTGACGGAGCCATCCCGGTTCAGGATTCCGCAGCTGCGCAGGTTCTTGTCACCGGTGTCAACGGTCAGCACCTTGGAGTTGCGCTTGAACAGCTTGACCATAGGACCGATGCCGAACCAGACCTCCTTGGGTGAGTAATCTCCATCGTCCTCCCAGCGGAAGCTGCCCCACTTATTATAGCGGATATCCGTGGTGCCGGGGAGCAGGAAGCGTTCACACTCGCCCCATTTTTGGGCATAGCCGGGTTTTGAAGAATAGGCGCAGGAATAGGGGTCCGGCAAATCCGCATAGCTCCAGTAAGCAAAGGCGTAGATGCCTGCATTGATGGCGGCAAATGCCATCTCCACCAGCATCAGGGCGCTGTAGGCGCAGGTTTTGGGGTCCAGGAAGAAACGGCAGACATCCGCCACAGAGCCGTTTTGGTAGGTCAGCCCGGGAATGCCGTCCTGAATGCCCATTTCCGCCAAAATCAGCCGCTTGCCGTCATTTTTAATCGCCTTCATCACCTGCTCGTTGCACTTGGCGTAGAAGAAATCGTAGAAGGTCAAATCATCCAGCTTGTGGGAGTTGTCATAGATATGTAAGGAGTAGTCCTCAGTGATGGCATTCATATGGCGGATTGCCCAGTCCATAGTGTCCCAGGTGTGGTAGCCGGTAGCCTCGGTGGCAAGCAAGCCGGTATCCAGCTCCCGCTTTTTAAATGCCCGGTACAAAAGCTCCTGATAATGCTTGTAGCGAGGCAAGTCCTGCATCAGCTTACCCCAGTCACCCTCGGACATCTCACCGGAGAAGCAGTAGTAGCGTAAATGCTTCATTCCCTTCTCGTTTTTCATATATGCCAGCTTGTCAGCGACCTTTTCGCAGTAGTCCACCATTTCCTCCTCGGTGAAATTCACCCTTGCCCGGGTGGTGGTGAGGAAAATGGGAGTGTCGGTGACCTTCTGCATCCGTTCATAGTACTCTGCAAAAGCGTCCATAGACTCCTTGGTCTGGTCAAAATAGCCGGCAAAGGTCCGCATAAAGCCCGGGGCAACCTCCCGATAGCACTTGCACAAAATCTGGTCAAAATGCTCCTTCTCGATAGCCGGGTACATCATGGCTTCAATATTGTTAAAGCCCATACCGCCGAAAATCTGGGGATAGCGGCTTTTGATAATTTTCACAGTTTGCATTGTCGGCACCTCTTATTCTGTGTAGTTCCACTTTTTACCGGTGGTGAGAATTGCGTTGTTCTCAAGAAGCGTTTCCCGCAAGGCTGTGATATCCACGTCCTTGGGGTCCCGCTTCGTCTGTAACGCCAACGCTGCGGCAGTACCTGCCGCCTCACCCATACCCATACAGGTTGCCATCACTCTGGTCAGACCGTAGATGCTGCTGTCAATGGAGGCACAGCGACCTGCCACCAGCAGATTGTGAATATTTTTCGAGACCAGACAGCCGTAGGGAATGCCCACAGCGTGCTCCACCGGCTGAATGGACAGCTTGTTGGAATGGGGCACGTGGACGTCCACGTTGTAGCCTGCAAGGGTCACCGTATCTTCAGGAGTGGCATAGTCCGTCAGGCAGTCGGCGGTGAGGGTCTTCTGCCCCACGATGCGCCAGCTTTCCCGGGAGCCCAGACAGGGGGAAATGGATGCCAGATAGCAATCCTCAAAGCCGGGGGCGTATTTCTTGAAGAAAAGCATCAGCTCCTTGATTTGGTTGTGACACTCGAATTCTCCCTGCAATACGCTTTCGTAATCGGAGGTGTCCACACCGTTTGCCCGGGTGGTGTTAATCAGCACCTGACCCGGCTCCCCTAACGTCATAAAAATAATCCGGTCTCTGGGCAAGGAATAGTCGCCGTTTTCCTTTGCCTTGGCAATGAACTCGCCGAAGCCGGTGAACACAAAGGCCTTGGCATCAAACTGTGCCATATTCTGCTCCATACCGTAGGTGTCCGGCAGCTTGGCTGTCTCCGGGTGCTGCTTCAGGTAAGCACGGAAACGCTCCTTATTTACATTACCAATGGTAAAGGTCAGGGACGGCGGCTGCAGCTTTTCCGCTTTCTGGCACAATGCCCCGGCTCTGGTGGCTAAGCAAGCGTCGCCGGTGGCGTCGATAAAGACGGATGCCCGGAAGCTTCTGACCTCGCCACGGCACAGGGCAGTGATTTCCGTAATCCGGTCATTTTCGGTTTTCACGTCCATCAGCTCCGCATACAGCAGCACGTCCACCCCGGCCTCCCGGCACATTTCAAAGGAAACGATCCGGAACCAATGGGGGTTGATAATGGTCAGGCTGTTATGCACCGGACAGGGATAATGCCCCATGGTACCGCCCAGCTGAGAAAGCCGGTCCACAAACTCCTGAGGAATACCCCCTACCACGTGGTCCCCTGCCCGGTCCACAAAGCCCAAAAGAGGCAAACCGGAATTGGCAAGTCCACCCAAAGCAGCGCTGCGTTCCACCAACAGGGTTTTCAGACCTGCCCGGGCAGCGGCAATGGCAGCAGGCAGACCGCCGGGACCGCCACCCACCACTATCAAATCATAGGTCTTTGTCATATGTGTTCCTCCAGCTTTTATAATATACTATGATTATTCCCTCTATAATTGACAAAATCAATGGAATCTTATATGATATATTTATAATTTTCTATCATAGGAGTACTTATGGAGCTGGTAAAATTACAGGGCTACGTCCGGGTGGAGCGCAGCACCTTCCGGGATGAGCATTTCTACAGCACCCAAAACTTTTTATATATCATTGAAAAAGGTGTCTTTGCTTACACCGTAAAGGGCAAGACCTACCGGGCAGGAGCGCTGGACTGTGTGCTTTTCAAAAAAGATACTTATTATGAGCGTACCGTGGTTTCCCCGGTGGTTCTGCATATTTTCCAGTTGGCGCAGTCATATCCCGACACCGATTCGCCTGTCTCCATGGTCAACCGGCAGCGCATCCGGGAAAACATCACCTTGCTGGAGGGCCTTCAAGGCGCCCTCAAGGAAAATCTGCCCTACATTGAGCATTTGCTCAACGATATCCTGTACACCTACCGGCAGGAAACCCTGCAGCCTCCGGAAACCACCGACAGCCGCATTGCCAATGCGCTGTCCATTCTCCGGGACAATTTCCACCGGGATTTGTCAGTCAATGCCCTGGCAGAGGCGGTGCACCTGTCCTATCCCCAATTTAACCGCCTGTTCGTTCAGCAATTAGGGATGACCCCCATCCGCTATATCCACCGGCTGCGATTGGAAAAAGCCAAAGGTCTTTTGTACACCACCAAGCTGCCCATCAAGGTCATTGCCGGCGAGTGCGGCTTCAAGGACATTTACTATTTCAGCAATTTCTTCCGCGCAGCCACCGGCTGCAGCCCCACCCAATACAGAAACAAGCCCGGTTTGTAACCGGGCTTTTAATTTAGGAAACGGATTGCCACGGGCGGCACAGCAGCCTCGCAGTCAGTAAACGCCCGGTTCAGCATAAGGCTGAACCGGGCGTTTGGATTAGTTAATCATTCTCTTTTTGCAGATTTCGCTGAAGTAGTAGCGGCTCTTCTTCCAGCGGCGGCGACCGGTGTTGTGGTCCACCCAGGTCAGACCGAAGCGCAGACGGTAGCCGTCCTGAATTTCATAGGAGTCGGCATCGTTCCAGTAGTAATAGCCCTTAACAGGATAACCGGCACGGATGCAGCGGCAGACCACACGCAGGTGCTCACGCAGATAGGTGATACGCTCCGGGTCGTTGCACTCTGTTTCTTCGTCGTACTTATTGGGGATGGCGCAGCCGTTTTCCGTGATATAAAGGTCCATTCCGGGACACAGCTCGGCGGCATACTGAATCAGGTCCATCAAGCCAGCCGGGTAGGGCGCATAGGCCTGACCTGGCTCTGCGTAGAAGCTTTCCGTACCGGAAAAGCCCAGAACGTTGTCCGCCTGCTTGGTACGTCCGTAGGTATAGTAGTTCAGGCCCAGGAAATCCATCGGCGCAAACCACTTGTCCAGGTCCTCCTGATAATGCTCCGGCATCGTGTCTACCACTTCCTGGGTGTACTCCATCAAACGAGTGGGGTACTTGCCCTGGACCAGAGGCAGAGTCCACCAGTCCAGTTGGTTTTCCATATTGCGGTTTGCTGCGCCCAGGTCCTCGTCATTGATTTCTGCCGGGGTGTTGGGCTGCATACAGTTGACGATGCCGATTTTGCCCTCCAGGTTCATACTGCGGTACAGACGGATTGCCCGGAAGTGGGCAAGAATTACGTGGTGACCTGCCAGGGTGGAGCGCTTTCTGTCCTCAATATAGGGCGGGAAACGTCCGGTGAGGTAGCCTGCGCGGATGGAGCAGTGGGTTTCATTGAAGGTGCTCCACAGCTTTACCCGGTCGCCAAAGGCTTCAAAGCAGACCTTGGCATAGGCTTCAAACCAAACGGGGAATTCCGGGTTTTCAAAGCCGCCCTTTTCAAACAGACACATAGGCAAATCCCAGTGGTACAAATCCACAAAGGGAGTAATGCCGCAGGAGAGCAGCTTGTTGATGACCTTATTGTAAAATTCGATACCCTTGGGATTGACCTCGCCCACACCTGTGGGAATGATACGGGGCCAGGAAAGAGACAGCCGGTAGGTGTTCTGACCGGTCTTTGCCATATCGTCGATGTAGGCTTCGTAATTATCGTAGAAGAAGCAGCCCCGGTCTGTCAGGTCCTCGGAGTTGGGCATGGCTGCGCCACCGGCAGAGCCTGCCTTTTTCCGGGCTGCGGGAGACTTGCCTGCGTAGAGCTTTGCAAAGTGGTCCATAATGCTTTCACTCTTGCCGTCGGCATCCCAGGCGCCCTCAGACTGGAAGGCGGAGTTGGCGGTGCCAATCAAAAAATCTTCCTCCAAGAAAAATCCAAAATCCTTTTTCATTGCCTGTTACTCCTTTTCTATCATTGGTCGAATATTCTCTACAGTGTTGTTAAGCAGGTACCAGTCTGCATCCTCCCGGTAGCCCTGAATTGCGCCATACAGGAAATAGTTCACTTCATATCCGCCACGGCAAATGGCATCCTGGGTAATAAAGTACCCTTTGGAACCGTTGGCATTGATGACAGGCAAAATCTCTGCTTCCGGAAATGCCTTGTCGATCCGCAAGCCAATCTCGCTGAACAGCTCATAAGGAAATGCCACGAGCACCACATTGTCCAGAGCAATGGCGGTCTGGAGGAAGGAATCCTCCGTTTCCTCCGGTGTGCCCTGCTCATAAGCGTTGATCACCTGCTGGGCAATGTGCTTCATTCGTCCGGACATATTAACGGTCCGTTCCTTGTACTTTTCATACATTGCCCGGGCCTCCTCCAGAGGCATCCGGGGCTGCAGCGGCGCTGCACAGGTGTTTGCGCATACCTGCAGCTGTGGGGTTTTATACTCGGCAACCTGCTCATAAATCCGGATGGCATCCTGAGCAGCCACTGCGCCCAGCTCCCGGACAAGGTCCATATTGCCTATGGTCTTGCCGTTGGAAAGTCTGGGACCGATGTCACCCTCCGGACCGTTGACAAAGGCAGTCATTGCGCCGGTTTCTGCTTCCAGTCCGTCAATCATCACACCAGCCCAATCCCGGCTGATTTGGGTGCATTGACCGGCAGCGGTACAGTGGGCGCCATAGTGAATGATGTTGGCAACGTTCTTTCCATTTTCATCCCGGAAGGACATCACCAGCATACGGGGGTTAAAACTGCCCCATTCATTCTGACCGAGAATGATCTTATTCTCCAACGTCAGCTCCCGGCGGTTAATGCCTACGTAGCTGTTGCCGCTGGCAACACCCATGGTCACCGGCACCGGAGCCTGCATTGCCCTTTTGGCAGCGCTGAGCACCTGGGGCAGGAAAATTGTTTCAAAGTAGGGGGTATCCACATCGCCCCAGCCCACGCCGCCGGAAAGGTTCGGTCCGGAATGGGTATGGGTAGCGCAGAGAATGCAGTTTTCTCCGGGAATCCCCAGCTGCTGCTCTATGGTATCCAGCGTCCGCTGACTGAATTCGGTACTGACTGCGCAGACCGTTGCGCTGATCAGCAGACTGACCGCATTCCCCTGCTTGAAATAAAAGGCGGTTGCGGTCAGGTCATCCGCAACACTTTCTGAGAAAATGTCCGGACGGTATCCGTAAAGCTGTCCGCCCAGCTCCGGGGTAATAATCTCCCGGGCAACGCCCAGATATAGCGCATCCACAATTAACCACGCTCCCTTGCATTCTATCTCGAGCTTATTATAGACCTATAGCGCTTAGAAAAACAGAGGGATAATTGATAATTTATTCGCAAAAATTCTTATTTATATTGCAGTTTTTTCCGCCATATGCTAAAGTATTTCCGGGGGAGTGAGGAAATGCTTTACCAAAAATTGCTTATCAACAAAAATTCCTACTTGATTTATGTTACCGAGGCCCGGAATTTTCAAATTCACCGGCACCCGGAAATTGAACTGAGCTTTTGCCTGGAGGGTTCCTACACCATTGGTGTGGGCAATACCCGCCACCGGTTGCAAAAAGGCGACCTGGCCGTGATCAATTCCATGGTCGCCCACGAGGCTTTTCAAAATGAATCCCAAGTTGGGCGCAGACTGACCATTGAGTTCGGTCCCAGCTTTTTGAAGGAGCATTTCTCCGCAGTGGCTAATTTGGACTTTGACATTGCCGTATACCATCTGCAACAAGCTGACCCGCTACTTCCCTTATTGGAGGAGGTTGCAAAGCTGCATCAGAATCCCGGCAATTTCTCAGACTTGGTTTTGAAAGGAAATCTGTACCACATCAGCGCAAGGATTTTGCAGGAACTGCTCAGTTGTCATACCCCCGACGCTGCCAAGCAAGGCGTGCAGGAAGTTACAAAAATCGAGCAAGCTCTGGGCTTTATTTACGACCACTACGCAGAATCGCCGGACCTTGACCGGGTATCCCAGCTGTGCGGCTACAGCAAAAGCCACTTTTGCAGAGTTTTCAAAAACATCACCGGGGACACCTTCCACAACGTGCTCAACCGACACAGAATCGAGATCGCTTGTCTATACTTAAAAGAGAGCAACACCTCTGTGGAAAGCGTTGCGCTACAGGTTGGTTTTCCGGATGCCAAAAGCTTTTGCCGTGTTTTCAAAAAACAAACCGGAACAACCCCAAATCAATATCGCCACGCAAATTAAAAAGGGCATCCCGGAGGGGATGCCCTTTTCAATGATAAATGGGTGCCAAGGCATCGTGGATTGCCTTGTATTTGGGGAACAACTTTTCATAGATTGCCTGGTTTTCCGGGTTGGGGGTGGAAACAGAATCAATCTCCACGCAGGTTTCCGCCGCCTCAGCAAAGCTACCGAACCAGCCGATGCCAACCGCCGCGAGCATTGCCGTACCGAAGGAGGAATCGTCCACCTTCACCTTCTGCATTTCCAGCCCCAGCACATCCGCCACTATTTGCCGCCACAGCATACCCTTGGCGCCGCCGCCGATAATTCGGACCCGCCTCATTTCCACGCCCAATTCCTTGAGGGTGTTCAGGCAGTCCTTCAGGCTCATTGCCACACCCTCCAGGGTTGCCCGGGTGAAGTGGGCTGTGGTATGACCGGCGCTGATGCCGGTATAGCTGCCCCGCAAATCCGGGTCGTTGTAGGGTGTCAGCTCTCCGTTTAAGTAGGGATGGAACATAAGCCCCTCACAGCCGGGGGCGATTTTTTCTGCCGGGATATTCAGGTCTGCAAAGGGTTCTCTGCCGATGGTATCCCGGTACCAGCGGTAGCTGGCAGCGCAGCTGGCGGTTGCCGTACCCGGGTACCACAGACCCGGCACCACATGGCGATAATTAAAGATAAATTTACTGTCCAGAGGCTTGTCCGTCACAATGCAGATCCGTCCTGCCGTTGCCAGCTTCACCGTGGCATGACCCGGCGCTACATTGCCGGCGGCAAAGACCTCCATCACCGTATCGGTGGTGCCCACCAGCACCTTGGTTCCGGGGGCTAAGCCAAATTCCGTTGCCCGTTCCCCTTCTACCGTGCCAACAACGTCCGTTGGTTTACATAACTTCGGCAGCCATTCCATCCGGATATCGCAAACCCGACACAGCTGTTCAGACCAGCATTCATTTTTCACATCGTAGAACATGGAACCGGCGGCATCGATGGTATCTGTCTCCATGGTTCCGGTCATACGAAAGCGCAGATAATCCTTGGCAAAAAGGATATAACGAATTTTGCTCCAAACATCCGGTTCGTGCTTTTTAAGCCACATAAACTGGGGCAGCGTCCATACTGTGGTAGGTGCGTTCATCGCCTGCGCCATAATCATATCCAGGCAGGTATCCTTCAGCTGCTGCACTTCTGCCTTGCTGCGCTGGTCTGTCCACAAAATCGCATTGCGCAGCACCTGCTTGTTTTCGTCCAGCAAAACCGCTGTATGGGTTGCCGCATCAAAGGACAGGGCTTCTATCTGCTCCGGCTGGGCATTTGCCTCTTTCAGGATATCGGCAAGCGCCGTCTTAAAAGCAACGCACCAATCCTCCGGGTTCTGCTCACACCAGCCCACTTTTGGATAATGGGTGGGGTACTCACACCCGGCAGTGGCAGCAATGCGACCTGCCTGACTCAGCAGCGTCAGCTTTACACTGCCGCTGCCAATGTCTACACCTAATACGTATTTTTCCATATTACTTCAAAACCCAATCGTGGTCCGGGTCGTTGGTACGGTAGATACCCTGCACATCCCCAGCCATCAGCCACAAAATGTACATTTTGTAGCCCGGGGCGGTCTGGGTCAGGTGGTAACCCTTGGGGAACTCCACCAAATCATTATTCTTCACCCGATAGGTTTCGTCAATCTCCCCATCCCGGGTGTACAGGCTCTGGAAGCCATAGCCCTTTTCCTGGTCAAACAGGAAGTAGTAAATTTCTTCTGCCTCTGCCTCCACAGGCATATTGTTTACGTCGTGCTTGTGACCGGGGTAGCCTGCCCAGTTGCCGGGCTCCACGAAGGATTCGCCAATGGTCAGGTAGTCGGCATTGGTGTCGCCGTCAATGAGGAAGTGGGCATCCCGCTTCATAGGGGTATCGCCCAGGGTCATAATCTTGACTTCCTCCGGCTTGCGCCACTGGGGCTGGGAATCCTTGTCCGTGGGGGTATCAATCACACCGATCCGCACGTGGTTGCAGCCGGTGAAGGTAACGCTGGAGCGTCTGGGTACATAAACCGTGTGGGCAGGACCTTCAAATACAGTGGTTCTCTTGCCTACCTGCTTCCAGTCATTTTCGCCCACCTTCACGTCCGCATTGCCAAACATAAAGATAAAGGCATATTCCTTTTCTTCCGTATTGACGGTAACGCTGTCACCCTGATTTAATTCGATAATGCCGAACTCCAAACGCTTGCAGCTGCACTTGTCAATTTCGCACAGCTTGGTATAGCCGATTGTGGGCACATAAGACTTTTTCAAATTCATAACAATTCCTCCAGTTGATTTATGATAGTCTCCCAGTCTCCCACAATGCCGTAATCGGCATACTGGAAGATAGGCGCTTTGGGGTCTTGGTTAATGGCAATCACCGTTTCCGCGCCGGACATACCGGCAAGGTGCTGTACCGCGCCGCTGATTCCCACGGCAATATACAGCCGGGGGCTGACGGTGGCGCCGGTGATGCCTACCTGGGCGCTATAGGGCGCATAGCCCAAATCCACAGCGTTCCGGGAAGCACCCAGAGCTGCGCCGATTTTGTGGGCAAAGGCTTTGAGCTTGTCAAAGCCCTCTTTGGAGCCGATACCTGCGCCGCCGGAGACAATGATTTTTGCTTGGGTAATACCTTGGTCGCCTGTCTGCCGCTGCTGCTCTATGCATTTTACGGCATCTGAAAAGCAAGCTTCCCATTCCTCTGTCTGGGGGTATTCCCCGTTGGGGTCTGCCGGGAAGGTTCCCGGGCGCACTGTTGCCATTTGCACAGCGCTCAGGGTTTCAATGGTTGCCATCAGGCTGTTGCCGAAGGCTGGGCGGGTCTGGAGCAGCTGACCGGTCTCCGTAATTTCCAGTCCGGTGCAGTCTGCGGTAAGACCTGCCTGCAGGCGGTATGCCAACATCGGCATAATGCACCGCAGGCGGACCGTTGCCGGGGCAAGAATCACCCGGGCATTATTTGTCTCTGCCACCAAGCCTTTGGCAATGGCAGAATCGTCTGCCGTTGCTGCTTCCGCCTTGGCAACAGAAAGAATCCGCAGCTGCAGTTTTCCTGTTTCCGCCAGCTGTGCTGCTTTGCGCTGCAAGCCCATATCCGGCCGGGTGCCCTGTATCAGCAGTAATTCCTGCATCACTGCACCCCCTTTATGATACCACACAGCGCTTCCGGATTGCAATAGCTGCATTTGCGCAGCCCCGGGGCTTTGGTATCCACGTGAACCACTTTGGTCTTGGAGCCTTGCAGACCGCACTGCTCCGCCACCAGACCGATATCCGCTGCGGTCAGGATTTCCACTTGCTTATCCTTTGCTCTGCGTCTTCCCAGAATGCTGGGCAGCCGCAGGGTATAAGAATATTCGCAAAGGGACACCACACAGGGCAGCTCCACCGTCAGGGTTTCCACTGCGGTTTCCAGCAGTCGCCGGCAGGAAAGTCCGTTGTCAGCTTTTTCCAGCTGCTGCCCATTGGTCACCGCCGGAATGTCCAGGGCGGCAGCCAGCTGTCCGGGTATCTGCCCGGTTTCCGCATCCAGCGCTCTGCGACCGCACAAAATACAGGAAAATTCCCCCAGACAGCGTACCCCGGCAGCCAGTGCCCTGGCAGTTGCCAGAGAATCCGCCCCGGCAAGGGCTCTGTCACTGAGCAGCACCACCCGGTCCACCCCCAGGGCAAACAGCTCCTGCAAAAGGGCTTCTCCCTTGGCAGGTCCCATAGAGAGCACCGTCACCTGGGTGTCCGCCTCTTTCAGCCCCAAAGCCGCCTCCACAGCGGAAAGGTCCGCAATATTCAGTTGCAGGCTGGTGCTATCCCGCTTCAGGCGAAACTGACCGTCCAGCGCCACCTCCGCTGCCGCAGGCACCAGCTTCACACAAGCAATGATTTGTTTCATGATAAGCGGTTCCTTATATGTTTCTGCCCGAAGCGGCTAATGCCGCTTCGGGTGTAAAATCAAACAACCTCGTTCAATGCGGTGTACAGGTCGACCAAGGTCATACCCTCCGGTACGCACTGGCTCAGGCACAAATATGCCTGGGGATTGGCAGTGAGCATTGCCTTTGCTTCCGTGCGGCACAGGTCAGCCCAGCGACCGGAAGCCACCTTGGTGGTAATTCCCGGCATATAGCTTAGCGCAACGGCAGTACCACAGGATTTTGCCAACCGTTCCTTGTTGAACATCTCCGTCAGGGTATAGCCGGCTGCCTTGGCAATATCACGCACAGGGGCAAACTCATGGAAGCTACGTGCCAGACGGTCATCGTCGTGGCAAGCGCCTGCGCCCTTTGCTTCTGCCTTGGGGGTGAGCTTGCCATCTTCCAGCAGCTTTGCCACATAAGCGGTAGCCGTAACCACCTCTGCCTTAATCTCGCAGCCCCACTCGGCATAATGCTGCTTCATAATTTCCGCATCATAGCTGTCCAGCACCACCACAGTGGGAAGACCGGTTGCGTTGATAGCATCTGCGCAGGACTTCGCCTGGTCGGTAACCTCCTGCACGTAGCCCATGAGGTCAGCGAGCATCATACCGGAGGCAGGCTCACAGTCCAGCACCTTGGCGCTGACACCGGCCTTTTTCAAAAGGCGCAAATATGCCTTTGCCATTTCCGGCACTTTGCAAGCTGCCACTTCGCCAATGTACACCAGCACATCGGTGCCGTCCTGACCAAAGGAGGGCTTTTCTGCGCCGTAAATATTGCCGCTATTTTCGATATTTTCAATGCACTGCATAACCGCTGCAGGCGCCAAATCGTTGACAACAGCCTCGGTTCTTGCCTCCCGGATAAACAGCGGGGGCTGATAGCCGGTGCAGCAATCGTTGACACAGGCATCGCAGAGCATACACTCATACATCGCCTTTGCCATATCCTTATCAAATTCTGCCGTACCCTTGGAGAGCATACTCAGCAGCAAGCCCTTTGCCCGGGGGGTATTCAATTCCTTGCCGGTCTGGTGCTGCACAGGGCACAGATGACGGCACATCCAACAAAAACGGCACTTTTCCGCATGCTGTAAAGCTTTTTGACTTACCATTTCCCTTACCTCCTCTTACAGACCCATCTTGTAGGGGTTCATAATGCCGTTGGGGTCCAGCTTTTCCTTCAGGGCCTGCAACACCTGCAGGGCAGGACCGTACTGCTCCTTCACCAGCCGGGACAGCTTCAAGCCGACACCGTGGTGGTCATTGAGCACGCCGCCATTTGCCAGGGCAGCCCGGACACCGGCATTCCAAATCTGGTTATGTACTCGCAGCGCTTCCTCAGAATCGGCGGGCGGGTTATCGATAATAAACCGGGAGTAGTTCATTGCGCCCCAGTCATACCAGTGGGAGCTATGGGAAATGAAGCGGACACCGTACTGGCTGAAATTGTCCTCTACGGCAGACTTCATTGCCCGGTAAATCTTCTCAATGTTATCGTGGGTTGCCACAGTATCCAACGTGCCGAACATCTGGGGCAGGTCCATAATATGGTCGGGATAGAAGAAGGTAATCCGGTTTTCAAACCACTTTTCGCCGTACTCGGTGCCCAAATCCTCTGCGCCGTACTTTTTGGCAATCTCCAGAACAATCTCCAGCTCCGCATCCACGATTTTCTGATAGCCCTCCAAAGTCAGGTTCAGGAAGGAGCCCTTCTTGGCAAAGCCGATAATTTTCTTGATGATGGAAACGGTTTCCGCCTCATCAAACAGACGGACAATGGAGGGCTTCACCGCCTGGACAATCTCCCGGCAGGCCTGATAGCCCTCGTGGATATCCGGGAACAGGAATGCGTGGTGGATACGAACCTCAGGCTGCTTCACAATCTTGAAGGTGCACTTGGTCATAATACCCAGGGTGCCCTCAGAGCCCAGGAAGAAGGGAATCAGGTTCGGACCGGAGGAATGCTTAGGTACCGGCAGGGTGTTGATGATGTCGCCATTGGGCAGCACCACCTCCAGACTCAGGCACATATCGTCCATTTTGCCGTACTTGGTGGACAAAATACCGATGCCGTTGTGAGCCAGGGCGCCGCCGACGGTGCAGCAGGTCATACAAGAGGGCAGGTGCATCACGGAGTAGCCCTTCTCGTTGACGTAGTCCTCCAGGGTTGCGAAAATCATACCGGTTTCGCAGGTGACGTGACCGGCTTCCACATCCAGATTGATCAGCTTGTCCATCCGCTTCATATCCAGCAGGATGCCCCCGGCAACCGGCAATGCGCCGCCCTGACTGCCGGAGCCGCCGCCCCAGGTAGTCACAGGGATTTTATAATAGTTGGCAATCTTCATCACCTTGGAAACTTCCTCGGTGGAGCCGGGACGGACGATGATTTCCGGCATAGGACCTTCCTCGCCTGCATCCTGCCACTTACGGCTCAGCCAGAAATAGTCAACGGAATATACCGCACGCTCGGTCTTGCCGGTGGACACGTTTTCCACGCCCACCGCATCCTCCAGCTCGGAGCAGATCATCCGGAACATCAGAGATTTCTCTTGCATAACATTTTTCCTCCTTAATCAATTGGGTTGATTACCCAGTTTTCACCGTAGATGCCGGGTACTGCGCCCCGTTGCACCAGAGATGTGTTGTCTTCGTGGGCAATAAGCCACTTGTTTTTTGCCCAAAGCAAGCCCTGCTTCCGGTCTTCCAACGGCAGGTTTGTGCCACGCTGCAGCCCCACAATGCTGGAAAAACCGTTTTTGGTCACTTCACAGGGACAGAAATGCAGGGTATCGGAATACACCTCCACCATTTGACCTTGGGCAAGGTAGAATGCCTTAATTTTGCTGGCATCCAATCGACCGTCCGCATCCAGATCGCTGCGCTTGGCAAGCAGCAGTACCAGCTCCCGGACAGCCACATTGAACTCGTTGCAGGTGTGCCACTCCAAAGCGTTCAGCTGCTTGGAATGTCCAAAGCACAGACCGATCTGCTCATCCAGCTGACCGCACAGCCCTTGCCGCAGGTCTGCCGCCTCCGGCAGCGCCTCCAGCTCGGGCACCGAGGCTAAGTATTTGCTGCCTTCTTCCGGAAACGTCACCGCCGCCTCTGCTGTTTCGCAGAAGGCCTTGGTGTCCATCTCCACCACCCGTCCGTAAGGCTTAAAAGCCGGGTCTTGGACAGCGTAAATGGCAATATGGGGGTTTGCCTTTTGCAGCGCTTTCAGCTTATCCATCGCAAATGACCCCCTTATTTTCTTTCATAAACTGCAGCACCTCGTCAAAGCCGGGAATGCCCTCCTGGGCACCTACCCGGGTGCATTTCAGGGCAGAGGTGGCAGAGGCAAAGGCTGCTGCCTCGGAAACTTCCATTCCCTTGACCCGGGCGGCAACGAAGGCGCCGTGGAAGGTATCCCCTGCGCCGTTGCTGTCCACCGCTTTCACCGGGAACACCGGGTAACGCACAGCTTTTCCGTTTTCCCAGATAAAGCCGCCCTTGGAGCCCTGGGTGATAATCAACACCTCCGGGTGATACATCTCATACAGCTTTGCCGCCGCTTCCTCAGCATTTTCGCAGCCGGTGAATTTCAGGGAAAATTCCTCCGAGGGAATCAGCACATCCACCAGCGGCAGCAGCCGGTCAATCCCGGGATAGGGGGCGCCTGCATCCAGGCTGACCTTCACCCCGAATTCCTTTGCCTTTTGGGCGGCATACACAGCGCAGTCCAGCTGGTGTCCGTCCAAATGGAGATATTTGGCATTTTGCAAAACCGTCAGGTCCACATCCGACGGCTGGGGCGGTGTGACCGTTCCCCGGTTCCACACGCAGGTGCGGCTGGCATTGGAGGTATTCAGCAGCACAACACTATGGAACGATTGCGCTCCCGGAATCACCCGGATATGACTGCCGTCCACACCGTAGGTTTCAAAAGCGGTGCGGATATGATTGCCATACATATCGTCACCCACAGTACCGATATAGCCGCTTTTTACCCCCAGCTTACGCATTGCCACCAGACCGGTGGCGCAGGGACCGCCGCCCTGGAGCTTGGTTTGCGCGCTTTGCTGTTTGGTGTCCTCTTTGGGGTAGCTGTCCACCGTCATCAGAACATCCAGAACCGCTGCGCCGATACCCACTACCTGTACCATATCAGTCTGCTCCCAACAGCTTAATTTTTTCAATGGCAAATGCCTTGACTGCCTTCACAGGCTCCTTCATAAAGGTGTCGATGCCGATGATGCTGGGGTCCACGGTACGGACCGTGTCCAGGAAAGCGCAGCAAAGGTCGGTACCGAAGTTGACCTTGCGGATACCGGCTTCGATGGAAGCACGGATTTGGTCATCGGGTACGCCGCTGCCGCCGTGGAGCACCAGATGGGTGTCCAATGCCTTATGCAGCTCGGCAATTCTCTCCAGCGCCAGCACCGGCGCCTGCTTGTAGTGACCGTGGGCAGTACCCACCGCCACAGCCAGCGCTGCCACGCCGGTTCCCTCTACAAATTGGGCAGCATCCTCCACGGTGGTGTAATCGGTGCTGACGCCGTCCTTGGCAAAGCCAACGTGACCCAGCTCGCCTTCTACGGATACACCCATCTCCTTTGCCATATCCACCACAGACTTGGTAATGGCAATATTCTTCTCCAAGTCTTCTTTGGAAGCATCGATCATCACACCGGTGGCGCCGTAACGCAGGGCACGGAGTACCTGGGGCACACCGGCGCCGTGGTCCAGATGGAACGCAGCAGGCACGTGCATGGTGTCCACTGCCTCCATGATAGCCGGGGCAACGAACCGGGCCAGGTCTGCATCAAACAGACGGCTGTACATCTGGAAGATTACCGGCGCGCCGGTCTCCTCCGCAGCCTCCATAACGCCCATCACCGTCTCGGTGTTGTAAACATTGAACGCAGGGATAGCAAAGCCCCCGGCTTCGCCCAGCTCCAAAATCTCTTTCAAATCATAACGCATTGTATTTTCTCCTTCCGCTTTGACACGCATTCTATCATTTTCCCACTGTAGAACGGCACATCCACCCATTCTATGATAGGCATTCTATCACAATTTCTCCTGCTTTGCAATAGCGCAGAGCGCTTTTTTTCAAAATACTGTTTGATTCTTTGCCTGAAAATGGTATAATAAGCCCATAATCACATCCGGGAGGTTTGTTATGGAACAAACACTCAGCAAAATCCGCAATTTGTATGATACGCTCGGTCGGGGAGAACGAAAAATTGCCGACTGGCTTCTGGCGCACCCGGCTGAGCTGATCAGCCTGTCCATCAGCGAGGTGGCGTCTGTTTGCGGCTGCGGCGACGCAACCGTTATCCGGTTTGCCAAGCGGCTGGGCTTAAGCGGCTATCAGGAGCTGAAAATCAACGTCGCCCGGGAAATGGGCGGCAACCTCACCGGCAATCTGGCTTTTTCTCCGGAAGACACGGTGATGGACGTGTATAACAAACACATTGCCGATATCAAAATTACATTGGATGAAACCCGGGCATATTTAAACCCCACCGCTATGGAGCAGAGCGCAGAGGCGCTGCGCAATGCCCGGTCCATTTCCATCATCGGCTTGGGCAACTCCGCCCCCATTGCCCAGGACGCTGCCCACAAATTTCTGCGGGCAGGACTGCCTGCCAGCGCATATTCAGACAATCATATGCAAATGATTGTCACATCCCATCTGGGACCGGGGGATGTGGTGATGGCCATTTCCCACTCCGGCTCCTCTGTGGACATCGTTTCTGCATTGGAACGGGCAAAAGCCAACGGCGCCACCACCATTTGCATCACCAACCACGGCAAGTCCCCCGTGGACAAGCACAGTGATTATCTGCTCTACACCAACGCCCAGGAGACCAAATACAGCATTCTGGCTATGACCTCCCGGATTGCCCAGCTGGCGGTGATTGACACCCTTTACAGCTATATCGTCATCCGTGGCGGCGACACCATTTCTCAGGCAATCCACTCCACGGAGGAAGCGCTGGAAAGCAAAAAATACTAAGGAGTATCATTATGGGCTTATTTACCATTCAAAACGAAAGCTTGACGGTTATTTTGGATTCTGTAGGTGCGGTACTGCACAGCATTCAAAAGGACGGTGCGGAATACCTCTGGCAGGGTGACCCCACCTATTGGAAGCGCCGGGATGCCAACCTGTTTCCTTATGTGGGACGGCTTACTGACGGGAAATACTTGCTGGACGGCAAGCACTATCCTATGACCATCCACGGCTTTTGCATCGGCACAGAATTTGCCGTAACGGAGCAGACGGAAGCTTCGATACGTTTCACCCTGAAAGACAGCGAAACCACTTATGAAATGTACCCCTTCCATTTTGCCTTTCACGTGATTTATCAGCTGGAGGGCAGCGCCATTGTCAAAACCTGCCTGGTGGAAAACCGGGACACCCGGGAAATGTTCTTCGGCATCGGCGGACATCCCGGCTTTCAGGTGCCTCTGGGGGGCGACGGCAGCTTTGCGGACTGGAAGCTGGTCTTCCACAAGCCCTGTAGCCCCACCCGCATTGACTTTGACCCCAGTAACTACCGTCTTTCCGGCACCACCTCAGCCTTCCCCCTGGAAAACGGCACCACAATCCCCCTGAGACACGAGCTGTTCGATTTGGATGCGGTGGTGCTGCAGGACACCTCCCGGACAGTCACCATCTGCTCAGAAAAATCTCCGCGTTCTGTTACAGTAGCTTATCCGGACTGCGGCTTTGTGGGTCTGTGGCATGCTCCCAAAACCGATGCGCCCTATGTGTGTATCGAGCCATGGGTCAGTCTTCCCTCCCACAGCGCTTATATAGAGGACCTGTCCAAACAGGAACACATCATTCACCTTCCCCAGGGGGAAACCTACCGCAATATTATGACCATTACCTTGGGCTAACCAGCACCCGGAGACGGCACACCTGCCGTCTCCGAATTTTTTGTAAAAAAAGGAAGACATTTGCAAAATTTAGTGTTATACTGTATTTATCCACTCTACATTTTTGAAAGGGCGAGACATTATGACAATTGCAAATATTATCACCCTGCTGGGCGGCTTAGCCTTCTTCCTGTTCGGAATGGCGCTTTTGGGCGACGGTCTAAAGCGTGTTGCCGGCAGCAAATTGGAAACCATTCTGGCAAAGCTCACCTCCACAACCTTCAAGGGTGTGCTTTTGGGTGCGCTGGTTACGGCCGCCATTCAGTCCTCCTCTGCAACCACCGTTATGGTTGTGGGCTTTGTGAACTCCGGCATTATGAAGCTGACCAATGCCATCGGTATTATTATGGGCGCCAATATCGGCACCACCGCCACCGGCTGGCTGCTGGTTCTGGCAGGTGTGGACGTATCTTCTGCCACCATCTTTGCTTTTGTTGCCTTTGTGGGCATCATCCTGTATTTCTTCTGCAAAAAACAAAGCCTTAAAAATATCGGTATGATTTTGCTGGCCTTCTCTGTCCTTATGAGTGGTATGCAATCTATGAGCGCCGCTATGAAGCCCCTGCGCTCCAGCCCGGTATTTCTTGAGTTTATGTCTGCGGTATCCCATCCTCTGCTCTCTCTGCTGGCAGGCGCTGTCATCACCGCCATTATTCAAAGCGCCTCCGCCTCCATCGGCATTCTGCAGGCCCTGTCCGCCACCGGTATCATCGGCTATGATGTGGCTATCCCTATGATTATCGGTATGTGTATCGGCGCTTGCGCACCTGTGCTGTTCTCCTCTATTGGCGCCAACATCAACGGTCGCCGGGCTGCCTTCGTGTATCTTTACTTTAATGTAGCCGGCGCAATTATCCTGATGCCCATCTTCTACATCATTCACGCGATTGTGGATTTCTCCTTTATGCACCAGCCGGTGGACACCGTAGGCATCGCCATCATCAACACAGTCTTTAATACGATTACCACCATTGCACTGATGCCGATAATCCGCTGGTTCGAAAAGCTGACTATCCTCACTATCCGGCAAAAAAGCGGAACAGAAGAGGAAAGCTTTGAAGAGAACCTTCTGGAAGAACGCTTCCTCAATTATCCTCCCCTTGCGCTGGAGCAAAGCGGTCGTGCAATTGACCTGATGTCCCACGCAGCATTTAAGAGCCTCAAAAAATCCACAGACCTGCTGGCAGAGTTCAACCAGGAAAAGTACGGAAAAATTATGTCCCGGGAAGATATTGTGGACCGGTATGAGGATGCGGTGGGCGCCTACCTGATTCGTTTGAACGCCAAGGCGCTTTCCGAAAAAGAGACCCAGGTCGCTGCAAAATATCTCTCCTGCCTGACCAATCTGGAACGTATTTCCGACCATGCGGTCAACCTGGCAGATTTGGGTAAGGAGCTGGCAGAGAAGAATATCCGGTTCTCTGCGCCGGCACAAAAAGAACTGCAAACCTGCATCGACGCTGTGCTTGAAATATTGGATATGACGCAGCAAGCCCTGCAAAACAACGATTTGGAAATGGCAAAAATGGTCGAGCCTCTGGAGGAAACCATCGACATTCTGACCAAAAAATGCAAAAGCAACCATATCCAGCGTGTCCAGACCGGCAGCTGTACCTTGGAATTGGGCTTTATATTTAACGACTGTCTGAGCAACATTGAACGTGTTGCAGACCACTGCTCCAACATTGCCATTTCGGTATTGGAGGCTGCGGACTCTGCCGTCCACGCTCACGGTTATCTGCGTTCCATCAAAGAAACCGACAACAACCAATACCACCTTTTGGTAGCAGGCTATACCGCCAAATACAACATCGACTGATACAACTCTTTGCGCCCGCATATTGCGGGCGCATTTTTTCCATTTTTTGCTCTGTTTTCCGAAAAGAAACAATTATATTTTTGCCTTTTTCGGCAAAGCTAGGTGCAAGGAAAGAAAAATGCTTTCTTCGGAAAGTGTTGGACTTTCCAAGAAAGCGTCGTCTGCTTGCAAAAGCGGACGCAATAAAAGGAGAGAAATATTATGAGCAACAAGAACAACAACCAGATCAATGTGCCCCAGGCCCGTGAGGCTATGGACCGGTTCAAGATGCAGGCTGCCTCCGAAGTCGGCGTAAACCTGACCAACGGCTACAACGGTCACCTGACTTCCCGTGAGGCAGGCTCCGTCGGCGGCCAGATGGTCAAGAAGATGATCGAGGCTTACGAGCAGGGTATGCAGTAATTGCACCGGGCAGACAACCGTCTGCCCGTACATACTTGAAGTTCCCCCAGCGCTGTGATATACTGACGTTATCCGTCACAGGAGGTTAGATTATGGAGCCTGTATTGCTGGTTTGCAAAGCGCTGCACCGGGACACCTTTGACAACGAAGTGTTTACCGGGCAGGATGATATTCTGGCTGTGGTAGAAAAGGGCAGCTTTGTTTTTGACAACGGCAGCGGCGAGCAGCAGGTCGGTCCCGGCGAAGCGGTTAATTTTAAGAAAAATATTACATATCACCGCCACATTCTGCAGCCTGCGGACCTGTATTTATTCCGTTACCGGGCAGAGGTGGATTTGTTTGGAAGCGGCAAGGTCCTGTTCCGTGACCACGAGCGCATACGCTCCACCCTGGCGCTGCTGCATATCTGTGACAGCGCTGTACAGCTGGATACCTTCGCTTGCCAGAGAGCTCTGTTTGCGGATATTGTCAATCAGTACCGGCTGGAAAATGCGGCGGTGCTGGAGGAAAACTCGCAAAAAGACCCTGTGGTGTCCGAGGCTATCGCCTACATCCACAGCCACCTTCACGAAAAGATTAATTTAGCTCAGCTAAGCAGCCGGTGTTTTCTCTCTTATGTCCAGTTTTCCCGCCGTTTCAAGCAAGCCACCGGCACCACGCCCCAAAATTATATCGCAGGTCTACGGTTAAAAAAGGCGCAGCTGCTGCTGTCAGACACAGACCTTTCCATAAAGCAGATTGCCCGGGATTGCGGCTTTGGCAGCGAATATTATTTCAGTAATTTTTTTCGCTCCCACTGTTTGCTGTCCCCTTCCCGTTACCGCGCAATGATTCAAGCCGCAGAGGACTAAACAATTACGCCCCGAGATGCTCTCGGGGCGTTTTTTTATCGAATTTTTTCCGTGTGACGACGGGCATTTTCCCGGATGGTATCCAAATCTCCCTTTTCTGCCAGTTCCGGAGTCACGATAGTCACACCGGCTGCCAGTGCCGTAGCACCGGTGGCAAGGAATTTTTCAACCGTATTGGGATTGATGCCACCTGTGACCATAAAGGGAATGTGAGAAAGGGGTGAGATCACATTTTTCAGGTAGCCTTCTCCGTCCGGCAAAATGGGGAATATTTTCACCACATCCGCACCTAATTGATACGCACGCATAATTTCCGTCGGAGTGTAAGCACCGGGGATCGACAGCAGTCCCTTTTTCTTGGTAAATGCAATCACCTGCTCGTCGGTGTTGGGCGCTACAATAAACTGCGCACCGGCTTCCCAAGCCGCCTGTGCGTGTTCTACGCACAGCACTGTGCCTGCGCCTACACTGACGTCCGGTCCAAAATGCCCACGCAGCTGCCGAATAATCGACCCGGTCTCCTGCGCCGTAGTCTCCCGTCTGGGGTCAAAGGTAATCTCAAAAATGCGGATGCCACCCTCGTACATTGCCTGGGCTGCAGGCAATGCAACCTCCGGACGGATGTGGCGCAAAATTCCCACAAAGCGGTGTTTTTTCAAAAGCTCTATACTCATTTGTTTTCACCGATTCCTTTAAAGTAGAAGACGGTATCGTCCTTGGGACGGATTTCAGTCAGGTTGCCGGTGTAGTGCCGCAGGTTGATGGGATGGTAGGGTCGCGCTTCCACCGCCTCCACATTCACATCAATGCCCAGACCGGGCTTATCATTTATGCGGATATAGCCATCCTCGAAAATGACCTCCTCGTTGGTGATTGCCTTGCGGAAGGAGCCGTCGTTGATCATAATTTCGTGGATCAGGAAATTGGGGGTTGCCGCCGCCAGCTGCAAAATAGCAGCATTGGAAATAGGTCCGGAGGGATTGTGGAAGGAAATGGGAATGTGCTTGGCTTCTGCCATACCGGCAATCTTTTTACATTCCATCATACCGCCGGTGTGGAACATATCCGGCTGGGCAATGTCCACCGCATCTCTGGCAAACAGATTGTCAAAGCCGTAAATGGAATAGACACGCTCGCCTGCAGCAATGGGTACCAAAGACTTTTCCTTAACCTTGGCGATAGCGTCGATGTTATCCGGGGGACAGGGCTCCTCCAGGAACATCGGCTTAAAGGGCGCCAGCTCCCGGGAGATTTCAATGGCGGTGTAGGGATTGAAGCGTCCGTGGCACTCGATGAGCAATTCAACCTCGCTGCCCACTGCCTCACGGACTGCCCCCACAACCGCAACCGCCTCATTCATTTCCTCCTTGGTCAAGGTCATATGCGCCTTTCCGAAGGGGTCCCATTTCAGCGCTTTGACACCCAGCGTCACCGTTTCCTTGGCTTTGGCTGCAAAGTTTTCCGGGGTCTTGGAGCCGGAGAACCAGCCGTTGGCATACATTTTTACCTTGTCCCGCATTTTGCCGCCAAAAAGGTTGTAAACCGGCGTGTTGAAATACTTACCCACGATATCCCACATCGCCATTTCCACACCGCTGATGGCGGACATCAGCACAGGACCGCCCTTCCAGTAGATATCCCGATAGACCTCAAAGCGCATTTTTTCAATTTCCAGAGGATTTCTGCCGATAATCAGCCGCTTCAGGTCCTCCACGCAGCCCTTCAGCGCCATTTCCTGAGTGCCCAGAGAGGCTTCGCCCCAGCCGTACAAGCCCTCGTCGGTCTCCACCTTGAGAAAGGTCCAGTTGGTACGGTAGGCATCCATAATGTAAACCTTAATGTCTGTAATTTTCATAATCACTCACTCCTTTTTTGTATATGGCAGCAAACAGGCGGTAAGACCGGAATCCACGGTCAGGTCAGTACCGGTAATGCTGGCAGCCTGGTCAGACGAAAGGAACCAAACAGCATTGGCAATTTCCTCCTCCGTGGACTCCCTGCCCGCAGGATAACGGCTTCGCCGGGCAGCAAGCTCTTCGCTGCTTAAACTGTCCCAGCGGCTGGAATGAACCGCCCCTGCCACCACATTGTTGGCACGGATATGATACTGACCCAGCTCATACGCCATATACCGCACCAGCACAGACAGCGCAGCCTTGGACATCCCGTACACGGCTCTGCCGTGAAGACCGCCGGTGCCCTGTACCGAGCCAACGGTCACGATTGAACCGCCGGTTTCTTTCATCAGCCGGGCAGCGCATTGGCAGCAGAAAAAGGTGCCCTTGATGTTCACATCCGCCACCGCATCAAATTCTTCCTCTGTGCTCTCCAGCAGCGAATAGCCTACGCCCAGATGGGCGCTGTTGGCAACGAACACATCCAGCTGCCCAAAGTCCTGCTGCAGCCGGTCAAACACCTGACGGATACTCCGGACATCTGTCAGCTGCATTTCATACCCCCGAACCGGAACAGCGTATTCCTTTTCCAAAGCTTCCGCTGTTTCCCGGGCAGAAGTGCCGTCACGGCTGGTAATTGCCACGGCATAGCCTTCCGCCGCAAAGCGCTTTGCCACCGCCAGTCCGGTATTTCGGGTGGCACCGGTAATCAGTACAACCTTCATTTTCCTTCCTCCTTTTCTTACTTATAATATTTTATCATCACCTTTCCCCTTTCCAAATACGTAATTTTATCATATTCCCGTTACAAACTTACAATATTTTATCATTCTGCTTTGTGCAAAAAAATACACCCCAAAAGTGTTTCGCTTTTGGGGTGTATATTGCTTATACTTTTTTCAGCTCCAGCGTGCAGGTGGCAAAGTCCTGCACCGCATAGCGCAGCGCAATGCCACGGTGCATCAGCAGGCTTCCGGGGTAACGCTTGCCGGTATTCACGTCCTCGTACACTGCCTCCGGGTCAAGCCCCCGGAGCCGAACCTTATCCTCCAGCTGGCGGCCGTTGCGAATAATCGACAGCACCCGGCAGCCCATCACAAAGGTATGGGTCTGATCCTCCGACGCCACCTGCCAGACGCACTCATTGCCCTGGAAGGGACTGCGCAGCCGGTGGAAGATACCTTCCCGAATCAGCGGCTGAATGCCCTTTGCAAAAGCAGTCTGGGCCTTGACCTGCTCCAACTCCTCATCCGTCAGCTGGGCAAGGTCCAGCTCATACCCGAACATACCGAAATATGCCACATCCGCCCGGGTTTTCAGGCTGGTGACACGCCCCACCTGATGATTGGGCACGGCGCTGACGTGGGCGCCGATGGCGCTCAAAGGATAGCACATAGAGGTGGAATACTGAATCTTCAGCCGGGCAATGGCATCGGAATTGTCGCTTGCCCAAATCTGGGGCATATAAGCCAGCACACCGGGGTCAAACCGACCGCCGCCGGAGCAGCAGCCCTCGAACAGAATATGGGGGAAGCGCTCTGTCAGCCGGGACATAATGTTGTAATAGCCCAGCACATAGCAGTGGTGGAAGCCGTCAAAGGGAGCGTCGCAGACAATCCGGTTCATATCCCATTTCACATAGGTGATATTGGCGCTTTGCAGCACCTGACTGACCGCCTCCACAAGATAGTCGCAGACCTCAGCCTTGCTCAGGTCCAGCACCCACTGGTAGCGGTACTCAATAGGCTCGATTTGGGGTACCCGCACCACCCAGTCCGGATGGGCACGGCAAAGCTGAGAATCGGGGCTGACCATCTCCGGCTCAAACCACAGACCGAATTCCAGCCCCATGGCATTGAGCTTCTCCGCCAGACCGGACAGACCCTCCGGCAACTTTTTCCGGTTTACAACCCAGTCACCCAAAGAGCTTTGGGCATCATCACGCTTACCGAACCAGCCGTCATCCAGCACAAACAGTTCAATCCCCACAGCCTTGGCTTTTTCCGCCATTGCCAGTAGCTTCTGCTGGTCGAAATCAAAGTAGCAGCCCTCCCAGCTGTTAAGCAAAATGGGTCTTTGCTTTTTCGCCCATTCGCTGCGCATCAGGTGATTTTGGTACAGTCCGTGGTATTTTTGAGACAACTGACCAAAGCCGCTGTCACTATAGCAGATGACGCTCTGGGGGGTGAGGAACTCCTCACCCGGCTCCAAAACCCAGCTGAAGGACTGGTCGCTGATGCCCTGCTGAATGCGCAGTCTGCCTGCCCAGTCCATCTGGGCAACGGTGGAATGGTTGCCGGAGTAAATCAGATTGAAGCCGTAAACCTCACCGGTCTGCTCGTCGCCACCGGGGGTGGTAACCATCACAAAGGGGTTGTTCCAGCGGCTGCCCCGACCGGTATTGTCGCAAATTTCCACAAGTGCGCCCTTGGAAAGAACCGTGCGCTCCAGCCCACGCTCTCTTCCCCAGTCGCCGCAGAAGTGAATCAGCTCATACTTTCCCTGAGGCAGGTCTACGTTGGCAGAATAAGCCGACTGCAGTTCAATGGAGGCATCGCCACGGTTGACAATGACAGCGCTGCGGGCAATCACATCGTACTTCTCAAACACCACATAGTAAAGCAGTACCTCTATCCCCACAGCATCGTCGGCAAGGACCACTTCCAACGTGTCCGCCTTGCCAAACAGGGTAGGCATACCCGTCATCTGGAAGGACTGACCCTCCAGCACCCGGGCTTCCTTATATTTCAGGCACAGAATGCTGTTGCCCAGAGCGTTGACCAGCTGCAGGGCAGGATGCCGCTGCTCACTGCGTCCGTAGACCGGATACTCCTGGGGCAGAGAGCTTAAGTGGGGATGCTTGGCAGTGCTGACCAGTACCGGAAATGCCTCCCGCAGCAGCTCCGGGTCCTGGGTGTAGTCCACATCGGCAATTTTCCTGCCGTAGTGGAAATTCAGCAGGTCCTCCTCGGCATTGCGATACATCACATAGCTGGTATTTTCGGTTTGCAGATGAATGGTTTTTCCGTTTTGAATAATCATATGGACACCTCTTCTGTCAGGCAAGTATTCTATGCTTATTCTAGCTTTTTCCCCAGCCTGTGTCAAGGGCAGCGCCGATACATACTTGCCAAAAACCCGGGTTTGTGGTATACTTTACAAAAATGCAGCAAGGAGCTTTGTTATGGGCATTCACGAATCCGGAGAAATGTACTTGGAAACGATACACGTTCTGCAAAAAAAGAACGGCGCTGTCCGTTCTGTGGATATTTCAGAATATATGGGCTACTCTAAGCCCAGCGTCAGCCGGGCTGTGGGGCTTTTGAAAAAGGGCGGCTATATCGTGGTGGATAAGGACGGTTATATCACCCTGACCCCCAGTGGTCTGGAAACTGCCAACAAGATTTATGAGCGCCACACAGTCTTAAGCAATATGCTGACCATGCTGGGTGTGGACGCGGAAACCGCCGCCGAGGATGCCTGCCGCCTGGAGCACGCTATCAGCGACCAATCCTTTGAAGCCATCAAAAAGCATTTGGAAAATTTGAAACAGTAACCTAAAACCCTCCGGCTGAGCCGGAGGGTTTTTACGTTTTATTCCGCAGCCGTAATGGAAAGCGGGTTCTTGCGGGTGTGGTTGACAGACTCAATCAGCACATCGATATGCTGCTCGGTCAGGGGCAGGTCACCCAGCATCTTATGACGGTTATTCCAGGGTGCCCGGTCCTCCCAGCGGATGGTATCCACCTTAATTTCGGTCAGCTCGTCGATATCAAAAATGTCGCAGTACAGATTGTAGGCAACAATCAAACGGGCATAGTCCGAAATGTGGGTGTAGTCACGGTACAGGTCGTAAACCTGGTCCTCGTCGTACTGGGGTACGCCCAGAACCTCCCCTGCATACTGCACAGGGGTTGCGTTGTAAATCACCTTGTAGAAGCCCGGGTCATCCGCAATGCATTTCTTCGTCCACTCCACCAGCTTGTTGTAGTGGTTCACGTGGGAGAATCCGTAGTCCTGGGTATAAATACCCTTAAAGGAAACGGTAGCCGGCTGTCTGGTAGCGTCGGTGTAGAAGTTCTCGTCGGTGGGGCTTGCCCAGGTCATATTGTAGAGGATTTTGGTATCGTAGTCGATATTGTCCAGAATGTAGTTCCGGAACCATTTCACCATTGTCTGTCCGTCAACCAGGTGGGTCATTTTGGACTCCAGACCCAAATGACGGCTGGATTCATTGTACATAATCATATCCCAGGTGTGGGTCTTCAGACCGTCAATAATGGTAGACTCGGTGGTAATCGTCTGCCAATCTCCGCCGGTATTGATGTAATAGTAGTACACAGGGGAATTGTTCTGGGCAGCCTGGATATGCTCTGTCAGGGCGTAGCCTGCGTACATTTCCACGATTACAAACTTCTGGTCGGGCATTTCCGCCTTCAGGACCGCAGGCAGCTGCCAGATGGCATCCTGACCGTGGCTGTTACTGATGTTCAGAATCTTCAAAACATCGTCCTTGGTGGGATCCTTGTATGCCAGGAGATTGCTCACATCCCACTCCTTGACGACGCTGAGCAGCGGTCTGCACATACCCCAAACCGCATCCTTCTGGGCTGTAGTCAGGTTGTCCCAAAGCTTGCTGACACCCTCCACCTGCTCTGCAAAGGTCCGGCTCACCCCGTCACCAAACAGATAGGTGCCGTCCTCCAGCAGAAGGTAGGCTCTGCCGTAAATGGGCATATTGGCATTGCGGCTGTTTGCCACATCAGCGGCAGTGTCCTTCATAATGTTCTTCAGCAGGGTACTGCTGCTTGCGTTGCCCCCGGCAGTGAAGGTGGTAAACTTAGAATACTTGCAGTCTGTGGCAAGATTCTCCTCCGTGGGCTCGCCCTTGACGCTCAGGGCAACACCATAGGAGCTGACCAGCTCCGCCACCATTTCGTCGCCGCCGAAATCACTCTTATAGTAAATACCTACGCTTTCGGAGCGCAAAGACATAGACTTGATCTGCAGGTCAACGCAATGGAAGGACTTTGCCCCATCCTTTTCAATCATCAGGTAGGCGTTCTCTGCCTGGGTAGCCTCCAGAGGCAGTCCCATCACAGAGCCGGTGACGTCGGTCAGGGTTCCGTAGACGCTGTCGGCAACGGTAAAGTCGTCGGTTTCGCTGTCCATACAGTACAGGTTCTTACCCTCGGCCACAGTCACCTTGCCGGTCATGCTGTAGCCGTTTAAGTCCAGGTACAAATCTTCTGTCACAGCCACATCTGCGCTGATATCTTTGTTCAGGCGCACCAGCTTGTTGCCGGCATTGGCCAGAGCCTCTTCCCAGGTATCATAGTTGGTGATCTCGTCACCGTCCAGCACAGAAGCTTCCGCATTGGGGTTTGCGTAGGTCAAAAACAGCTGTGCAGGATCGGAGTCCACATAGAAGCCGGGGGTGGAGCAAGTGATCTTTGCACCACGGATATTGCCGTTGAGCTCCATATTACCAATATCCATACCATGGCTCAAGGTGATATCCGGATTGAAGGTAACATTGGCTGTGCCGGTGTAAGTGCCGCTGATTGCGAAGTTAGAACCGGTAATGGCATCAAAATAGATATCATCTACCTGGGCATTTCCACCCAAAATCATCTTTACCGTGCTGTCATTGACAAACACGCAGTCACCACGACCAACATCCGCAAGCGCCTTGCCGCCAATGACCTGACCGCCCATCAGGTTGATCACACCATTCTGGCAAGCCGCAATAGCGCCGCCGCAGCCGTCAGCGCAAGCGGAGATATACCCCTTTGCATCTTCATTGAGGGTACATTCGCTGGCATCCACAACGCCGCCGTACATATTGAATTCCGGATTGAACACATTCTTGGTGTAAACACCGATAACGCCGCCGCAGGTATTGGCACCGCCTGCAGCGGAGATAAACTTCAGCGTGCCGGAGTACAGGTTCACCTGACCGCCGTTACTGATACAAGCAACACCGCCCATAGGGTTGTTGCTGCCACCGGTGGCGACTACCTTACCACCGCCAACGCTGTCGAAAATACTCAGAACCGGGCGCTCAGAAGCAGAGGGGTTGCTCATCTGGGCACGGCTGACCAGGAAAGAACGACCCTTGGTATTCATGGTGTGTCCGTTCAGGTCAATACAAACGATGCCCAGAATCACCTTTTGGGCGCAGTTCGGCAGGTCCTCAGTCAAATAATAGTGACCGGTGGAAATATTGGTTGCGGATGCATTGGCTGTGCTCCAGGGAGACCAATCCACCCAGTTCAGGCACTGGTGGCAGAAACGGTTGACCGTGGCTTCCTCGGCGGAAACCGACCCGGCCATCACGCCCAGCATCAGCGCCAGTGTCAAAATCGCAATTAAGCATTTTTTCATATTGCTTTCTCCTTTACGTGATTTTCTTACACGTAAATCATAACAAATCTACACCAAAATAAGAATTGCATATTGATTTTTTGATATTGCATTTTGTCCTAGATATTGCATTATTATAAAGATGTGCTATACTGGTTACGAGGTGATTGTTATGTCGCTGCTGATTTCCCTTACAGAGCTCAGTGCAGGAAGTGCCGGGTATTATGTGTATGCCAACACCCGTCGCAGCACTTCCCGTCTGCCCCATTATCACGATTATTTTCAAATTTCCTATGTAGCAAAGGGCGCTTTACAGCACCGGCAGGGTACGGACTGTGCCCGTCTGCAGGCAGGCGAGGCTTTTATCATTCCCCCGGGCTTTGTACATCAGGTGCAACCGGAACATCCCGCCACCCTGCAGTACAATCTGGCCTTTTCCGAGGAGCTGTTTTCTTCGGATTTTCTCCAATCCGGCGCCTTTCGCTTTTTGCAGGAGCTGCGTTCCCATTACGATTCCGGCGCTGTACAGCTGCAGCTGCGCCCTGTCCAATGGCAAAGTGAAATTTTGGAAATGCTGATGCAATGCCTGCTTCGGCAGCAGACAGTCCCCTGCGCCCCGGAGCTTTCCGCCGCCCCGGGACTTGTGGGCAGCATTGTGTCCATTCTGGCGCAATGCTACTACGACAGCACGGAAAGCCAGCCCTGGTCCAGCCGGGACAATCTGCATATGCTGCGCCGGTGCGTTGCCTATGTGGACGCCCATTTTACGGAAGACCTGAGCCCGGATAGTCTTTCCCGGCAGTTTGCCATTTCCCGGTCTGTTCTATGCAGCGCCTTTCACCAGCGCACGGGTCTATCCCTGCACAGGTACATTTCCCAGAAACGCATCCAGCAAGCCCAGCTGCTGATTCGCACCCAGGAAAATATGCCCTTAAGTGAAATTGCCGCCCAGGTGGGCTATGAGGACAGCTCCACCTTTTACCGCAACTTCCGCAAGCTTACCGGCATATCCCCTGCCCAATACCGAAAGCTTTGTGCAAAATAAGGATAACCTGCCAGCCTCCGGCACTGCGAAGAGCCCCCCTATCTTCCTTCGTCACTGCGAGAGTGGTGCTCCGCGCAGCGAATCTAAAATAGTAATGATTGCCGGGGGCAATCATACATAAATTCACAAGCCCGTGGCAGTCAGCAATACCCATTGGGGAACTGATTGCCACGGACGGCAAAGCCGTCCTCGCAATGACGGTGGAACAGCGCACCCTTTGTGCAAAATAAAGATTGCGCATCCGGACAATCCGGATGCGCAATCTTTATTTTTCGATTTGCGCGCAGAAGGCGGCACGGTCGGCAGAGCCAAAGAAGGCAGAGCCGGCAACCAGCACGTCAGCGCCGTTTTCCTTGCAAACTTCCCCGGTGGTCAAATCCACACCGCCGTCCACCTCCAGGTGGCACTGGGGATTTACTTCATCCAGCATCTGGCGAAGCTTTTTCAGCTTAGGCATCATATCCGCCATAAATTTCTGTCCGCCAAAGCCCGGCTCCACCGTCATCACCAGCACCAAATCCACCATAGGAAGGTACTGTGCAATGGCTTCCGCCGGGGTCTTGGGCTTGACCACAATACCGGGCTTTACCCCGTGGGAACGGATCTGCTCCAAGGTCTTTTGGATGTTCTCGGGGGTATCTGCCTCCACGTGAATGGTCAGGTAATCAGCGCCTGCCTTGCAGAATTCCTCGGCATACTTAATGGGGGTGTCAATCATCAGGTGCACGTCCAGCACCAGGTCGGTAATTTTCCGCATTGCCTTGACCCAGGCATAGCCAAAGGACATATTGGGCACAAAGTGTCCGTCCATAATATCCACGTGCAGCCACTTGGCGCCGTCAGCCTTGGTCTGCGCCATATCCTCGGCAAAGTGCATATAGTCTGCTGACAAAATAGAAGGGGATAAAATTGCCATAATATTTCCTCTGCTTTACTTAGATTTCGTTAATTTTAAGAGCTGCTTCATACAGGGCACAGAAGCGGCGGTATTTTTTCTGCAGATGCTCGCTTTCTCCGGGGGTGTAGTGCTTTTCCATTTTTACGCAAGCCCCCACCGCATCGGCAAAGGCTGCAAACGCACCGTCCGAAACACCGGCAATCATTGCTGCGCCCAGACATGCCGCTTCCTTCTCTGCGGGAATATGCACCGGAAGACCGGTAATATCCGCCTGATACTGGCACCAGACAGGGCTCTTGGCGCCGCCGCCGGTGGCAATAATGCCGGTCAGCTCCACTCCCTTTTGGGCAATGTGCAGGCAATTCTTTTTCAGCACAAAGCTGACACCCTCCATCACTGCCCCTGCCATATCGATGGCATCGTGCTCCTGACGAAGTCCCCAGAACACACCGGTGGCTTCACTGTGGAACTCCGGAGCGTTGGTGCCCACAAGATAGGGTAAGAACAGCAAGTCATTGGGCTTCCGCTGAGATAGCTCCCGGTTCATCGTGTCATAATCTGCCTGCATACAGGTGCGCTTGAACCACTCCAGACTGACACCGCCGCTTTCGGCAACGGGCAGCATCACATAGGTATCCGGCAGGAAGCCATAGTGCATGGCGCTACCGCAGCTTTTGGGCGTAGGTTGCCCGCACATAGTGGCCATAGCCATTACCGTGCCGGTGGACAAGGTAATGCCGCCGGGGGCGATATTGCCGGTGCCAATCATACCGGCAAAATGGTCCAGCGTGCCCACGTTGACCTTGGTTTGGGTGCTCATACACAGCTTTTCTGCCATCTCCGGCAGCAGGGTCCCTGCCACGGAGCAGGGCTCGCAAAGTGTCGGCAGCTGGCTTTGGGAAATGCCGATGGTCTCCAGCATTTGTCTCCAGTAGCACTTGTTATAAATGTCAAAATAGAAGCTGAAGGTAGCAATGGACATATCCGACAGCTTTTTGCCGGTGAGGTAATACACCACATAGTCCTTCAGCAGCATATAGGTCTCAGCACTGTTGTAAATCTCCGGACGGTTGTTCCGCAGCCACTGGATTTTGGTGGCGGGCCAGGTAGGCAGCACCGCCATTTGTCCCGTGACCGCCTCGCAGGTTTCCGCAGAGAACACCTTGGACAGTTCTTCGCACTCCCGGGTGGAACGCTCATCCATCCAGGAGATTGCGTTCATCAGGGGCTTGCCGTCCTTGCCAACCACCACCAGGCTTTCCGCCTGTCCGGTAAATGCCATTTCCCGAATTTCCGTAATGTGGTTTGCTTCCACCATGCTCCGCAGAAGCTCTGCCAAATCGGCGCAGTAAACCTCTGCATTAAATTCCACAAAACCGTTTTCCCGGATATACTCTACCGGGCGGCTTTGCCGGTCAATCAGCGTAAAATTTTTGTCATAGATGGCAGCCTTCATATTGGTGCTGCCCAAATCAATTCCTATGTACATAAGCCCCTCACAGCGCCTTGTTGTTCAGCCGTTCCCCCACTGCTCCGCCGGGGTGAATGAGGGCAAACTGCTCTGCCTGATAGCCGGTGTACTCAATCAGCGCCGCCTGCAGAGCGTGGAAAATCATACACAGGGCGGTGGTGGAAGTGGTGCCCTGGGCGTTCCACTTATCCGTCTCCCGGTTCACGTGCTGCTTGATAACCACATCCGCAGCGGTTGCCAGCGGGGATTCCAAATTCTCCGTCACGGTGATAATCTTAACGCCCTTTGCCTTGCAGATATCCACAATGGGCAGCAGCTCCTTGGTCTTGCCGCCACGGGAGGCAAATACCATTACATCCCCCTCCTGAATAAAGCCGGTGGCGCCGTGGACAGCCTCGGCAGGGCTTACAAACCGAGCAGGACGCTCGATGCAGCACATCAGATGGGCAAAGTGCTGGCAGATAATGCCGGAGTGACCGCTGCCGGAAGCGCCGATCCGGGGTGCCTTTGCCAGCAGCTCCACCGCCTTGGAAAATGCCTCGTCATCGAAATAATCCTTCATTTCGTTGATGCACTGGGCCTCGATATCATAGGCAGCCTTCGCAGCCGCCAAAACTTCCTTGTTTACCATAGAGCTTACCTCCTAAATTTTATTAAATTCAGTATACTATTTTTTTCCTATGATTGCAAGGTATTTTGCGGTTTTTCTCAAGAATGTCTATTGACGGTTTGCCACCGAGTTGGTATAATATAACAGGAAAATTGATAAAGGAGCGATATTATGACCAACATTAAAGCCCCGTTCTTTGAAATCGGTCCCAAGTCCTACCTGTACGGCGACGAAATTCTGGAGCTGGCTCAGGCTGCGGACAAGGCATCGGAAAAGTATGACGTGGACATTATCTTCACCTGCCCGGTGGTGGATATCCGCCGCGTCAAGGAAAACACCAAGCGCATCCACGTCTTTGCGCCCCATATGGACCCCATCCCTGTGGGCAGAGGTCTGGCTGACATTCTGCCCGAAAGCCTGGTTGCTGCCGGCGCTGAGGGTGTTATGCTGAACCACGTGGAAAAGCCCCTGAGCTTTGAGGTGCTGGCTGAAACCATCAAGCGTGCCGAAGAAGTGGGCCTGACTACCATCGTCTGCGCCGATTCCGAGGCAGAGGCTGCCAAGATTGCAGCTCTGAACCCGGATATCATCGTTGCAGAGCCCTCCTCCCTGATTGGCACCGGTGTCAGCGTCGGTCCCGAGTATGTGGAGGCCGCTACCCGTTGCGTCAAGGACGTAAACCCCAACATTCTGGTACTCACCGCAGCCGGTATCTCCGGCGGCGAGGACGTATACAACACCATCATCGCCGGCGCCGATGCCACCGGTTCTTCTTCCGGTGTTGCCAAGGCTGCTGACCGCCCTGCCATGGTGGACGAGATGATCGCCGCCTGCCGCAAGGCCTGGGATGAAGCACACAAATAATTTTTTACATATTTAGGAGGAAATCACAATGGAATTTAAAATGGTTCAAAAAGAAATTCAGCTGCAGTCCCGCGGCTGGATCCCCACCTTCCACGACATCACCGCAGATGTCCACAAGATCGTCGGTGACTCCGGCATCCAGAACGGCACCGTGTCTGTGGTCTCTCACCACACCACCTGCTCCGTGATGATTCAGGAGTGCTCCCAC
>JAFXAQ010000042.1 GCA_017516925.1 Oscillospiraceae bacterium
CGAGAAGCTTGACGGAGATTCCGTCAAAGTCAACGAGGCGTTCGTCAGCTGGGATCCGAGTCACGTTCCGATCATCATCGAGGTGGATGGAATCGTCCAGCTTCAGGACTTGGTGGAAGGTGTCACCATCCAGAAGCAGAAACGCGGTTCCTCCGATCAGGGATTTCGCGCTGCCCGGAGCAAAGGCCGGTAACGCAACCACGCTGGGCTTTTTGCTCACCGTGGGCTTTGGCGCCTGGGGTATGAACCCCTTGAATATGATTCCCACCATTTTGGGTGTGTGCCTGTTTGCGCTGGTGAAGAAAGAAAAAGCAGGCGCTCACGTCAACGCCATGATGTTCTCCACCGGCATTGCCCCCCTGCTTTCCGAGCTTCTGTTCCGCTATCCCGGCACAGAGGTGGTGGGCTTTAACCTGCTGGGTATCCTTTTGGCGCTGCTGGTGGGTCTTATCATCGGCTTCTTCCTGCCTGCAGGTCTGGGTCACGCACCCAACATTCACAAGGGCTATAACCACTATTCCGCCGCTGTCCCCATCGGCTTTACCGCATTTTTCCTCCGGGTGGTGCTGTACAAGGTGCTGCTGGGCAAGGGCATTGAAACCATGGGCGAGCTGACCTCGTTCACAATGGCAGATGCCAACTTTGCCTTGGGCTGCAACATCTTCTGCATTGCGCTGTTTGCGCTGTGCATTGTCTTTGCCCTGCTGCTGGGCTGCACACCCAAGGACTACCTGAAGGTTTTGAAGGAGCCGGGCAAGGGTGTGAGCATTGCGGAAAAATACGGCAATGCCGCTTTCCTGATGAACGTGGGCGTGTACGGACTGATGATTGTCGCCTATTTCAATCTGGCGGGACTTCTGGACGGTGGCGCTGCCCGGATGAGCAGCGTCTGGACCGGTATGACCTTTGGCATCGTGTTCTGTATGCTCTGCACCTGCAACTCCGGCTCCCACCCCGGCAATGTCTGGCCCATTATGCTGGGCTATGTGGTATTTTCCTACCTGTTCGGCTGGCTCAGCGGACTTCTTGGTGTGGAAAAGTACGGTCTTACCATTGCCAATCAGGGCATTTTGATTGGTCTGTGCTATGCCAACGGTCTTTCTCCCATTGCCGGCAAATACGGCTGGGCTTACGGTGCGCTGGCAGCGGGACTGCACTATCTGTTGGTCACAGCGGTTCCGGATATGCACGGCGGCTTCTGCCTGTATAACGGCGGCTTTACCGCAGCGCTGATCTGCCTGGTGTTTGTCCCCCAGTTGGAGAAGTTCTGCAAAACCAAGGAAGAAAGAGCTTTGGCAAAGCAAACCAAATAATGTTAAACTGTAGGGGAGGCGTTTCGCCTCCCGCATACACGGGACGGGAAACCCGTCCCCTACGATCCTTTTTACTGTAGGGGAGGCGTTTCGCCTCCCGCATACACGGGACGGGAAACCCGTCCCCTACGATCCTTTTTACACAGTGCAAAAATCCCTCAATTTTTCGAGGGATTTTTTTGTTTACTATTACTCTTGCAGACGGCATTGCATAGTGCTATCATATGCAGTGGAAATTTTTGAAAAGAAGGTCTTATTTTATGGCAAGTTATCTCATCTGTCTGGCGGTGGCAGTCATCGGGGGACTGATGATGTCCCGGCTGACAAAGCGCCTCAATTTGCCGGCAGTTACGGCATACCTGGTAGCCGGTCTGGCGCTGGGTCCTTTCTGTCTGGGCGCCATCGGCATTGAGGGCGTGGGCTTTCAATCTCTGGAGCAGGTGGAGGGTCTGGGGGTTTTGACCCAGACGGCGCTGGGCTTCATCGCCTTTTCCATGGGCAGTGAGTTCCGGCTGCACCAGCTCAAAGCAATGGGCAAGAAGGCAATTATTATCGGTATTGTTCAGGCGGTGGTGACCACCCTGCTGGTGGATGCGCTGCTGGTGGGTCTGCATTTGCTGTTCCCCACGGTCATTTCCTTGCCGGCAGCATTGGTGCTGGGCGCAATCGCCTCGGCTACCGCACCGGCGGCTACCTTAATGGTGGTGCGCCAGTACAAAGCCGACGGACCCCTGACCCGGCTGCTGCTGTTGGTGGTTGCCATCGACGATGCGGTGGGACTTTTGCTGTTTTCCGTATCCTTCGGTGTTGCCAGTGCGCTGGAAAGCGGCGCAGTGAATGTGCTGGGTGTGGTGGTGGAGCCGCTGCTGGAAATCCTGCTGTCTGTGGGTCTGGGTGCGGCTATCGGTATCCTTTTGGACCGGGTGGAGCATATGTTCCACTCCCGCAGTAAGCGTATGACCTTGTCGGTTGCCTTTGTGCTGCTGGCGGTGGGGCTGTCCATGCTGAAATTCCACATCGGCCCGGTGCACTGCGGCTTTTCTCTGCTGCTGGTGTGTATGATTACCGGCACCGTGTTCTGTAACGTCTGTGACACCTCTCAGGAGCTGATGGAAAGAGTGGAGAGATGGACAGTACCGCTGAATGTGCTGTTTTTCGTCATTTCCGGTGCGGAGCTGGACTTGCAGGTGCTGGTAAATCCGGTAACCCTGCTGGTGGGTGTGGTGTACATCGCATCCCGTTCCTGCGGCAAGTACTTCGGCGCCTGGGGCAGCTGCCGCTATTCCAAATGCAGCCCTGCAGTGACGAAGCACCTGGGTATCACCTTGCTGCCCCAGGCCGGTGTTGCGTTGGGTATGGCGCTGACCGCTGCTGTCCTTTCCGACGGCACACTGGTGCGCAACGTGGTGCTGTTCAGCGTGCTGGTGTATGAGCTGGTGGGTCCTGCCCTGACCAAGCGCTCCCTGCTGCTGGCCGGGGAGATTAAGCCTGAGGGCAAAACCAGCGCCCGTGTCCTGGACAAACCCAGAGATCCGATCAGCATTCACTAAGAACAATCCTTGCAGGGAACGGCACACAGTGCCGTTCCCTTTTTATTTCAAAAAATGTATACATGTATACAATTTCTTCTTGATTTCCCATATGCTCTGTGGTAGAATGGTTTCAATCAGTGAAAAGGAGAGAAAACCCATGGAAAAAATTCAAATGAAAACCCCTATCGTGGAGATGGACGGAGACGAAATGACCCGCATTCTCTGGAAAATGATTAAGGACAAGCTGATTTTGCCCTTCGTGGACCTGAAAACCGAGTACTACGATTTGGGCTTGCCCTGCCGTGACGAGACAAAGGACCAGGTGACGGTTCAGGCGGCAGAGGCCACCAAAAAATACGGTGTGGCAGTCAAGTGCGCCACCATCACCCCCAATGCCGACCGTATGACTGAGTATAACCTCCACGGGATGTGGAAATCCCCCAACGGCACCATCCGTGCCATTCTGGACGGCACCGTGTTCCGCACCCCCATTCTGGTAAAGGGCATTACCCCCTTTATCCCCACCTGGACAAAGCCTATCACCATTGCCCGTCACGCTTACGGCGATGTGTATAAAAACACCGAGCTTACCGCCCAGAAGGGCGCAAAGGCCTACCTGACGGTGGAAAATCCCGACGGCACGGTGGAAAAAGCCCCTATTTACGATTTTGCCGATTCTGAGGGCATTTTGCAGGGTATGCACAACAAGAAAACCAGCATTGAAAGCTTTGCCCGGTGCTGCTTCAACTATGCCCTGTCTTTAAAGCAGGACGTGTGGTTTGCCGCCAAGGACACCATTTCCAAGACCTATGACGGAAATTTCCGGGACATTTTCCAGAACATTTTCGATGCAGAATACGCAGAAAAGTTCCAAAAAGCGGGAATTTCCTACTTCTACACCCTCATTGACGATGCGGTTGCCCGGGTCATCCGTTCTCAGGGCGGCTACATCTGGGCCTGCAAAAACTACGACGGCGACGTGATGAGCGATATGGTGGCAACTGCCTATGGCAGCCTTGCCATGATGACATCCGTCCTGGTGTCTCCCGACGGCAACTTCGAGTACGAGGCTGCCCACGGCACCGTCCAGCGCCACTATTACAAGCACTTAAAAGGGGAGGAGACCTCCACCAACTCCGTGGCAACCATCTTTGCCTGGAGTGGTGCTTTGCGCAAGCGGGGCGAGCTGGACAATCTGCCCAAGCTTGTAGCCTTTGCGGACAAGCTGGAAAAGGCAACCGTCGATACCATCGAGGGCGGCATTATGACCGGCGATTTGTACGTGATGTCCACCTTGGAGAATAAGACCAAGGTAAACAGCGCCGATTTCCTCACCGCCATTGCCCAGCGGCTCAGTTAAGAAAGCCTCCCTCTGATGAGGGTTGATTTCCCCGTCAGCGGGGAAAATGTCCGCAAAGCGGACAAAAGGGGCCCGGGGGTGGCACGGCGAAGCCGTGACGGAGGGAGAGAATAACGGACAGTCGAGGACGCCTGTCCCTACTACCCCTCAGTCACGACTTCTCGTCGTGACAGCTCCCCTGACAAGGGGAGCCTGTTCTCTCCCCCAGTCTTTTTGCTGCGCAAAAATCCAGCCCCCTCGTCAGAGGGGGCCTTCTTTCTTACTTGATAAACTTATCGATTGCCTGGCACAGGTCGTCAATGGCGTTCTGGTCGCCGGCGGCAACGGCATCCACCATACAGTGCCGCATATGGTCTTTCAAAATGACCTTGCCGGTGTTCTCCAAGGCAGACCGGACAGCCGCCAGCTGCACCAGCACCTCAGAGCAGTCGTGCCCCTCCTCCACCATCCGTTTGACCTTTTCCAGATGACCGATGGCACGGGCCAGACGGTTTACAACCGCCTTCTGGTTTTCGTGTACGTGCCCGTGGGAATGGGCGATGCCGTGGGCGTGCATATATTCGTGGTCGTGTTCGTGGTTGTGCATAAATCGCCCTCCTTACAAGCTTTTGTCATATCATACCTTAAAACGACAACTTTTACAAGCCCCCACAGGGGATATTTATTTCTTTTGTAGGGGGCGGCGACCACGACGCCCCGCTTTCCTACAGCCTCACAATGACAGGAAAATACGAACATTTATTGACGGCAACCCGGATTGTTGGTATAATATTATGAAATCAGGAGGAATGCCCTATGAGAATGCGGAAAATGAAAAATTTAGTACCCAGAATGGAAAAGTGCGCTGCCCTGCGGATTGAAAACCCGGAAAGCCTGAAGGGTAACTGGCGCAGCCTGAAAGAAGATGCGAAAGCTTTGTGGGTGGAGGTAGGCTGCGGCAAGGGCAAGTTCACTGCCGAAACTGCCCAGGCAAACCCCGATGTGCTGCTCATTGCGGTGGAGCGCTGCCGGGAGGCAATGGTGGTCGCCATGGAAAAAGCCCGGGATATGGGGCTTACCAACGTGTTTTTCATTGATATGGACGTGGAGAAAATCGAGGAGATTTTTGCCGGCTTTGAAATTGACCGGCTGTTTATCAACTTCCCGGACCCCTGGCCCCGGAAGAAAAATGCCAAAAGAAGACTGACCCACCGGGGCTTTCTGGATAAGTATTGCCGGGTGGTCAAGGGGGAAATTCACTACAAAACCGACAATGCCCCCCTGTTCGAGTTCTCCTTGGAGGAGTTTGCTGCCTGCGGCTTGGAGGTCAAAAACTGCACCCGGAACCTCCACGAACACGGCATCGTGGGCATTATGACCGGCTACGAGGAAAAATTCCACGCATTGGGCACACCAATCAACCGGTGCGAAGTTTTATGTAAACCTTTTGAACTGCCGAAAGAGGAGAAAAAGTCACAATGAGTTACCCTATGGGACAATGTGAGGTGGCGGTGATTGGTGCCGGTCACGCAGGCATCGAGGCGGCTTTGGCAGCTGCCCGCTTAGGCTGTCACACCATTCTTTTTACCATCAATATGGATGCGGTGGGCAATATGCCCTGCAATCCCGCCATTGGCGGCACCGGCAAGGGGCACCTTGTCCGGGAGCTGGACGCACTGGGCGGGGAGATGGGTGTTGCCGCAGACAAGGCCTGCATCCAGTACCGGATGCTCAACCGGGGCAAGGGACCGGCGGTCCATTCGCTCCGTGCCCAGGCCGACCGGCGGAAGTACCAGCAGGTGATGAAGCACACCCTGGAGCAGCAGGAAAACTTAGAATTAAAGCAAGCCCAGATTGTGGAAATTCTCACGGAACAGGGCTGTGTTACCGGTGTCCGCACCCAGCTTGGGGGCATTTATGAGGCAAAAGCGGTGATTATCGCCACCGGCACCTTTCTGGACAGCACCATCATCATCGGCGAAAGCATTCAGTCCTCCGGTCCTGACGGGATGCACCCCTCTTTGGGGCTTGCGGACTGCCTGAAGGGGCTGGGGCTGCCTTTGCGCCGGTTTAAAACCGGCACACCGCCCCGGGTGAACCGGCGAAGCATCGACTTTTCCAAAATGGAAATCCAGCCCGGAGACGGGGAAATTGAGCCCTTTTCCTTCCGCACAGAGGAAATGCCGGACAATTCCGCCCTGTGCTACCAGACCTATACCTGCGAAAAAACCCACGAAATCATCCGGGAAAATCTCCACCGCAGCCCTATGTACGACGGCACCATCTCCGGTGTGGGACCCCGGTACTGCCCCAGCATTGAGACCAAAATCGTCCGCTTTGCGGACAAGGAGCGCCACCAGCTGTTCGTAGAGCCCTGCGGACTGGACACGGAGGAAATGTATATTCAGGGCTTTTCCTCCTCTTTACCCGAGGATGTGCAGGTGCAGATGCTCCGCAGTGTTCCGGGGCTGGAAAATGCGGAAATTATGCGCCCAGCCTACGCCATCGAATATGAGTGCATCGACCCCACAGAGCTTTTGCCCACGCTGGAAACCAAGAAGCTTTCCGGTCTTTACGGCGCCGGGCAGTTCAACGGCACCTCCGGCTATGAGGAGGCGGCAGTGCAGGGGCTGATTGCCGGTGTCAACGCAGTGAAAAAGCTGAAAGGGGAGCCCCCCTTTATCCTGACCCGGGACACCAGCTATATCGGCACCCTCATTGACGATTTGGTGACCAAGGGCACCCGGGAGCCCTACCGGATTATGACCAGCCGCAGCGAGTACCGGCTGCTGCACCGGCAGGACAACGCAGACCAGCGGCTCACCCACATCGGCGCCCAAATCGGACTGGTACCCCGGGAACGGCTTGCGCAGGTGGAGGAAAAGTATGCGCTGGTGGAAAAGGAGCTGTCCCGACTGGAGGGCACCGGCGTTGCCGCCAGCGAAGCCCTTTCCGCAATGCTGGAAGCAAGAGGAAGCGCCCCGGTGAAGGCTTCCGCCCGGCTGGCGGACCTGCTCCGCAGACCCAACGTGACCTACGAAGACCTGTCCCCCTTTGACAAGACCCGTCCCCAGCTTCCCCAAAGCGTGGTGGAGGCGGTGGAAATCCACATCAAATACGCCGGGTATCTTGCCCGCCAGGAAAAGCAGGTGGAGGCATTCAAAAAAGAGGAAAACCGCCTGCTGCCGGAAGCAATCAACTATCTGGAAATTGCGGGACTTCGTGTGGAGGCAAGGGAGAAGCTGCAGGAGATTCGCCCGGTGAGCATCGGTCAGGCAGGCAGAATTTCCGGTGTCAGCCCCGCGGATATTGCGGTGCTGCTTATCTATCTGGAACAGAATAAATAAAAATGTAGGGGAGGCGTTTCGCCTCCCGGGGGACGGGAAACCCGTCCCCTACAAGCTATCTGGAACAGAATAAATAAAAATGCAGGGGAGGCGTTTCGCCTCCCGGGGGACGGGAAACCCGTCCCCTACAAGCACAAAAATACACCTTCAGGCATAGACTGCTTGGAGGTGTTATTTTATGGCGATTGTGAATACAAGTGTTCCCATCACATCGGAAAGCTGCAACCGGATGATTTTGCAGCTTCTGGAAAGCTATCCTTTTTTGCGCAGTGAGCTTCTCACCAACACCGCCTTTCAGCGTCCCATTCGTACCTTAGTGATTGGTACAGGTCCCCGGAAGGTCCTTTACACCGCCGCCCACCACGCAAACGAATGGCTCACCGCCTTGATTTTGCTGAAATTCTGCGAGGAATTTGCCCAGGCTATCACGGAAAACGGCAAAATTTTCGGCGTGGATGCCAAAGCGCTTGCCCGGCAAGCCACCGTGTATCTGGTGCCCATGGTGGACCCGGACGGGGTGGATTTGGTGGTGGGGGCAATCCAGCCCGGGTCTATCCAGTACGACCTTGCCCAAAGGCTTTCTCAGGACTACCCGGAAATTCCCTTCCCCAACGGTTGGAAAGCCAACCTTCTGGGGGTGGACTTAAATCTGCAGTATCCTGCCGGGTGGCTTCAGGCAAGGGAAATTAAATTCAGTCAGGGCTTCACCCAGCCGGGACCCCGGGATTATGTGGGGCGGGCGCCCTTAAACCAGCTGGAAACCAAAGCGCTGGCGGGGTACACGGAGTTTTTGGACCCGGCGCTGGTGCTGGCATTTCATTCTCAGGGCAAGGAGATTTACTGGCAGTTTGGGGACTTTTTCGTGCCCGGGGCAAAGGAACTGGCGGAGGAATTTGCCCGGGTCAGCGGCTACGCTGTGGCGGACACCCCTTATGCCTCCGGCTTTGCCGGGTACAAGGACTGGTTCATCCAGTATTTCCGTAAGCCCGGCTTTACCATTGAGGTGGGTCAGGGGGAAAATCCCTTGCCCATAGAGCAGTTCCCGGAAATTTACCGGGATAATCTGGGAATTTTGGTGACAGCGGCTACCGGAATATGATACAATACCTTTGAGGTGAGATAGATGTTACACACGACCCTTTGCTACATCACCCGGGGCGACGACGTTCTGATGCTCCACCGGGTAAAAAAAGAGCAGGATATCAACAAGGATAAATGGATTGGCATCGGCGGCAAATTCGAAGAAAACGAAAGCCCCGACGAATGTTTACTCCGGGAAGCCAGGGAAGAAACCGGACTGACCCTGACAGAGTACAAGTGCCGTGGCATCGTCACGTTCTTAAATGATGTCTGCGAAGGGGAGTATATGTATCTGTTCACAGCAAGCGGCTTTGAAGGTCAGCTGAAGGACTGCGACGAGGGAGATTTGCAGTGGGTCAGCCGGGAATTTCTCTATAGTCTTCCTATGTGGGAGGGGGATAAAATCTTTTTGGATTTACTCTGGACCGACGAGCCCTTCTTTCTTTTGACCCTCCGCTACTCCGGCGACAAACTCCTGTCCGCCACCTTAAACGGCAAAACGACCACATATAGAATTGAAAATTGAAAATGATTGTGTCGCCTAAGCCCTCTCCCGGGGAGTGGTGCTCCGCGTAGC